>SVJY01000002.1 GCA_015068765.1 Oscillospiraceae bacterium | reverse complement strand
TGTCCCGCGGTTGCAGCGCAGAAGACATCGTAGGCGTAGTTGCCATTACCTGTGTACAGGCACAGAACCAATAAGAAAGGAAGGAAGCATCTTGAAGATTTTAGTTATAAACGCCGGTAGCTCTTCCCTGAAGTATCAGTTCATCGACATGGATAACATGGACGTTATCGCGAAGGGTCTTTGTGAGCGTATTGGCATTGATGGTCGTCTGAAGCACACACCGGCCGGAAAAGATACTGTTATTATTGAAAAAGCAATGCCGGACCACACAGCTGCTATCGGCATGGTAATTGACGCCCTGACCGATAAGGACCACGGCGTCATCTCCGGTATGGACGAAATCTCCGCTGTAGGTCACCGCGTTGTACACGGCGGCGAGCTGTTCTCTGAATCCGTTGTGATTGACGAAGGTGTAAAGAAGTCCATCGAAGAATGTATCGAGCTTGCGCCTTTACACAACCCGGCAAACCTGACCGGTATTCTGGCATGTGAAAATGTAATTCCGCATGCAAAGCAGGTTGCTGTTTTTGATACAGCCTTCCACCAGACCATGCCCAGTGAGGCATATCTCTACGCTCTTCCTTACGAATATTATACAAAGCACAAAATTCGTCGTTACGGCTTCCACGGCACCTCCCATAAGTATGTTACCGGCCGTGCCGCCGAGCTTCTCGGTAAGCCCGTAGAAGAACTGAAGCTGATTACCCTGCATCTTGGCAACGGTTCCAGCCTTGCCGCTGTAAACGGTGGCAAATCCGTAGATACCTCCATGGGCTTTACCCCCTTAGCCGGTCTTGTTATGGGTACCCGTAGCGGTGATATTGACCCTGCCATTGTTTCCTATGTGGCGGAAAAGGAAAACCTTTCTGTTAAAGAGGTTTCCGACGTGCTGAACAAGAAGTCCGGCGTTTTAGGTGTTTCCGGCGTCAGCAGTGACTTCCGTGACCTTGCCGAACAGGCAGAAACCAACGACCGTGCAAAGCTGTCCCTGGATATGTTCTCCTATTCTCTGAAGAAATTTATCGGTCAGTACATTGCTGTTATGAACGGTGTGGATGCACTCGTCTTTACAGCCGGTATCGGCGAAAACAATGTGGAGCTCCGCTCCCAGATTGCCAAAGAGCTGTCCTTCTTCGGTCTTTCCATCGATGAAGAAAAGAATAAGGTTCGTGGCAAGGATATGGATATCAGCACACCGGATGCAAAGGTAAAAACACTTGTCATTCCCACAAACGAAGAGCTGATGATTGCTCTGGATACAAAACGTCTCGTGGAAAACCTGTAAGAAGCATCTCCCATTCGATACTGCGTTATTCTACAGATATTATAACCAACAACTGCCCGGAAGTTTTGATTTTCCGGGCAGTTGTTTCTGTTTCTGCCCTGTGCCTACGGTTTTAAGGCTCTATTTTTTGTGTAAAGAATAATCAGTGGGATTAAATTGTTGTCCGGCGATGTTGTTTGCCTATTTTGAATGGTTTTGAGGTCATTTTTGTAGCTATGACAAAAAGAAAACCCGGGGAACGTTTGCCAGAGTATACAATAAGACTACTTTTTATTTGACATCTGCACCGTTTTAGTGTATTATATATATAGTTATGCTTATCATTCTTCGGAGGAAAGTTTACATATGAAAAAACTACTGCAATTATTTTCACATCTTATACCGTTTTTACTCTTAGGGATGCTTTGGGTTTATTTCCCCGTATCCGTTTCGCCAGACCCTGTTTTTCTTTTTGTTTTTGTCCTCTGCCTTGTCACCTGTCCACCGGTGGGGCTTCTTTGTACCTCTGCGTTTTCACGCGGTCTGTTGGGTACGCTTTCCATTCTTTGCTTTAGTACAGGGATTCCGTTTTCCCTGTTTTTGGGCGGCACTCTTGCCGGACTTATCGTGCTTGACGTAGGCTGTATCTGTCTCGGCACGCTTCTCACGGCCTTCCTTCTGCCTGTTTCCTCCGGCGAAGTCGAGCTCCTATCTCTTCGGGGTGTCCGTTTCGGTCGGGCAAGAAGCGTCCTGCTTCTCCGCTCCTGCTACGCTTTCTTTTTCAGGAATAGCGGCATCCTTGCCGGTACAATTGCCACATGGCTTCTGCTTATTGCCGGCGATGCTTCGCCCAATGCCCTCTGGAACAGTGCAGGCATAACGGCAACCACGGCACTCCTTGGCTATCTTATGTACCTGATTTTAGGGGCCCCGGCACCGACCCACCGGACTGTATCGCCAAAGAAAAGCCGGTACGTCTTTATTTCCCTTCTTTCCTTTGTTTTGCTTATGATTGCCGTATATGTTTATATCGGCTCCATTTATACAGCCCCTGACCCGGTTCTGCTTGCCGCACTAACAGCCGTCCGATCGATTTTGACCCCGGCACTCCTCGCCATCGCCGGCGGACTGGTGGGCGGTATCCTTTTGGGATATCTGCTTTCCTGCATTGGGGCACGTTTCTTTGCCGCCTTATGCCAAGGCGTGCTGCTGTTCCCCGCGGTACTTTCTGCCGCATTTCTTCGACTTTTCTTGCCTATATCTTCCATTGCAATCGCTGTGCCCGTGGTGCTGACGGTAGCACTGGGAATCCTGGAGGGACGGCTGGCAATCCGCCCTTATCGACATTTCCCGATAGCACAACGCGGAAAGTCCGTTTTTCTGCCCCTCTTCCACTTCCCCGTCCTGGCACTTCTGCCCCGCATCGGGATGATGGCTGTGTTTTCCGGCATTTTTTTAGATATCACATCCGGCGGTACATTACCGGGACTGGACGAATCCGGCCTTTTACTTGTCGCTTCTATCCTGGTTGTGATTCTTTCCGCACTGTATATACTCTGTTTTCTCACAAAGGAGGTACGCCGTCATGGATAAAGCACTGATACTGGAGGATCTGCACCTCCGTGTGGGCGGTCAGCAGATTTTTTCCGAGCTGAATATGGAGGTTGCTCCGGGGGAAATCGTCGCCGTCTGCGGCACATCCGGCAGTCATATGCATGCGTTTGTCAATCTCCTGACCCGTACATATGAAGCCCCTTATACACTGTCCGGCCGCCTTTTGGTAGATAATGCCGAAATCGAGCGACTTTCCGACGAGGAAATGCGTTTCGCCCGTATGATGAGCGTTGCCGTTTTGCCGAAAATTCAACAGCAGCATACGCTTCACATGTCGGTACAGAAATATATTTTGCTTCCTTTTAAAGATATTGTGAAAAAAACACCCCACGAAATTCTCACCGATGCAAAGCGGATTATGAAGCTTTTGGGTGTGCAAGATCCGGAGCGGATATTCCGCCAGCGAATGTCCTCCCTCCACATCAAGGATTTTCGTGCCGTTTTGTATGCCGCCGCACTGTCTACCGATCCCGCCGTGGCGGTTGCCTTTGCCGATGGGGCAGATTTGTCGCCCCATGAAGCGGACGAGCTGTATGCCCTTTTGATTAAAGTATGTAAAATTAAAAATATTTCCCTCCTGCTTCTCACGGGTGACATTTCGTTTGCCCGTCGCTACGGCGAGCAGGTTTATATCGCGAAGCACGATCGTATTTTCCGTCTGGACGAAACGGTACACCCTCACCTCCGGTATCTGGAGGACGCGGCCTCTATGCACTCTCTTGCCCTGCCGCTCCACGGTGAAGACGCTCTTCTGACGGCGGTAAATGCAGTTCCCGTCCGCGGAATGCAAAGTCTGAGCTTCACACTGCATAAGGCCGAAATCATCGCTCTCCCCTGCACAAACGGTCGTCCTGTGTTTGCAGGGCAACGGAAGCCTGTCTCCGGCAAGCTTTGTGCGGACAGTATTGCCATTCATAAACATGCGGCATATAAAAAGGGGATCATGTCTGTCTTTTCCGGCATGACGCCGCCTCCGGTATCTACCTGCGATCAAGCAGTATGTACTTATGCGGTACGCCCCTCCCAACGGCTGTCCACCGATTCGCTTTATATGGCACTGGGATTGCCTGCCGATTACGGAAAAACAGCCCTCCGGCCTGGCAATGTATATGAAACGCTCCGACTGGGACTTTTATGTGCGGCCGTTGCGGAATCCCGTATCATTCTTCTTTCCGACATTGATCTTCTATCCTCCGCCGCTGACCGGTATGATATTCTCATGCTCTTAGCCGCCGTCTGCCAGCGTACAGGTGCCGGTGCCATTGTCTTTTCCGGTCGCACGGATATTCTCCGTGCCTTCGGAAGCGATTTCGGAGAGCCTTCCCCTACGGTCGAGTCAACAGAAGAACTGCAAAGTGAGGTAGCAGGTGTATGAAACCGCGTTTCCATTACGACCACATAGACTGCGAGCATACTAAATCCTACGGCAACATCCATCTGTATCAGATCGGTGACATTTGCTGTGAGCCGTCTATGGAAATTGAAACACATACCCAGGTATGCCATGAGATTACCCTGATCGTTTCCGGCAGTGCAACCTGTCTGACAAACGGCGAAGCGATACATCTGCAAAAAGGCGATCTGCATTTTTGTAAAATCGGGGACAAGCATGCCATTCACGCAGATTCTCATGCACCCCTCCGTTATTTTTACATGGGCTTTACCGTCGACGCACCGACCGCACACCCTCTGCACGCTATGGTTGCGTCGCTTTCGGAAAAACCATTATCGGCGGCAAATGACAGCTTTGGCTGTTTTGCTCGCTTCTGTAACATCTTTTCTGATTTTATGAATATGTCCGCCTACAGTGATTTGTTGGTGGAAAACGAGCTTGTCAATATTGTAATCGGTGCATACCGTAGCTTTATGCAAGAGCCAAGCACAAACTACAGTCAGAATATGAACCAGAACAATCTGGTGCACGACATTGTGCTGTATATCGACCAAAATATTAAAAACATTGATCTTCTTTCCGACCTGTCGCGGCATTTTTCTTACAGCTACAATTATTTGTCCCATCTTTTCACTGCTACCATGCAGTGCTCCCTGAAGGATTATGTGACGAAGAAGAAATTTGAAATTGCCTGCGATTGGCTTGTCAATACGGATAAAACGATCACGGAAATCAGCGATGCACTCAGCTTCAATACGATTCACACCTTCAGTCGTGCCTTTAAAAATCATTTCGGTATTTCGCCCGTGGTCTATAGAAAAGGAAATACCAAATAAAATAGCGAAAAAAGATAAAGACGAAGTTTCCAATATATGATAAAATGCAAAAAAACTATAAAAGGGAGTTTTGAAAATGAAAGAAATCAGAGTCGGTATTATCGGTACCGGAAATCTCGCCAACACGCACGCAACACATTATAACAATGTTCCCGGCGTGCAAATTGCCGCCTGTTGCGACCTAAATCGCCAGCGGGCAGAAGAATTTGCCAAGGTACACAATGTAGAAAAGGTCTACGATACCTACGAAGAGCTCGTGAAGGACCCCACGCTGGACGCAGTCAGCGTAGTCACCTGGAACAACAGCCACTGTAAAATATCCATTGCCGCCTTGGAAGCAGGCCTGCACGTGCTTTGCGAAAAGCCCATGGCCATCTCCGCTGAAGAAGGCAAACGTATGCAGGCGGTTGCCGACAAAAAAGGCAAGCTTCTTATGATTGGCTTTGTCCGCCGCTTTGGTCTCAATACCGAAATTGCAAAATCGTATATCGACAACGGTATGCTCGGCAATATCTACTATGCCAAAACCCGTTGCATCCGCCGTGTCGGCAATCCCCTTGGTTGGTTCGCAGACAAATCCCGCAGTGGCGGCGGACCGCTGATTGACCTGGGCGTACATATGATTGACCTTGCCCGGTATCTCATGGGCAAGCCGAAGGCTGTCAGTGCCTACGGCATCACAAATAATGCCATTGGTCCCCAGAGCAATGTAAAGCACCTGTATCGCTATCTTTCCAAGGACCCGTTGAAGGTCTCAGACGTAGAGGACTTCGCCTCGGCTATTGTCCGCTTCGACAACGGTGCCGCCCTGCAGGTAGAAGTCAGCTTCAACGCACACATCGGTAAGGATGAGATTTCTCTGGAGCTCCTGGGTGACCGCGGCGGTCTCACGGTAGAGCCGGAAATGCATCTTCACACTGTCCAGAACGATATCGTGACAAACATTGATCCTGTGTACACCGTACCGAAGGATGCCTTTGCCGCTTTCTTCGCTAAGGAAATTGAACATTTTGTTGCCTGCGTCCGTGGCGATGAAACGGTATGCCGTAACCCTGCTGAGGACGGCGTAGAGCTTATGAAGATTTTGGATGCAATTTATAAATCTGCTGAAATCGGCGGCGAAGTGAAAATTGACTAGCTGAGGGAAAGGAACGACGCTTCATGCGAATGCGACATAAAAAACACGAACGGGAACGGATGGAGGCTGTGCAGTCTTATCTTGTACGAGGACCGGAAGCCCTTTCCGAAAGGCAGCCTCTGCATCTGGAAATCGGATGCGGCAAGGGCGGCTTTATTGCGGAAATTGCCCGCCGGAATCCGGACATACAGTTTCTGGCCGTGGAGAAGGTTTCCAGCGTTTTAGTGCTGGCCATGGAAAAAGCGGCGGCAGCAGAGCTTTCCAATGTGCAGTTCTTTTCCGGTGATGTAATGCGTCTTGCCGAGTATCCGCTGGCAGGAAAATGTGAACGGATTTATCTGAATTTCAGTGATCCCTGGCCCCGCATGAAGCACGCCAAGCGTCGCCTGACGGCACCGTCCTTTCTGTCGCTCTATAAAAAGCTTCTGACGCCGGACGGCACAATCGTAATGAAGACCGACAATGTTCCCCTCTTTGAATATTCCCTGCTCACCCTGCCGGAAAACGGCTTTGTCCTTTCTGAAACCACCCGGGATCTCCACGCCTTGCATGACCCGGATAATGTGGTGACCGAATACGAAGCCAACTTTTCCTCTCAAGGCATTCCTATCTGTCGGCTGATTGCCCGGCGTTCCTGATCTCATATGTGCCATAAATAAGAGGCTGTATCAAAACGAATATTTATACACTCCATTTTGTGGGGACGGTCCTGTTTTGGCATAAAACTGTGTTTTTATGCCAAAAGACTTGAAAAAGTCTGCGCCGTCCCCAAATGGCTTGTACTGCATATTCATTTTGCTACAGCCTCTTTTTTATTCCTCCACTGCTATTTGCGAAAGGTTTATTCTGCTAAAGGTATCAACGCAAATTGGAGTGTACCGTTTTCTGTGTCTACCGTATAGGTGTACGTTCCCTTTTCATGGAAAATCCTCCCCCCGTTCACCGCCGCCTTCTCCTCGAATGTGCGGGTGTAGGTTAGGGTTTTGCCGTCTTCGGAAAACGTCACCGTATCGGGAGGGTCCTGCCTCCCCCATATATTCTCCTCCGGCAATGGCAGGCTCAGCACCTTTCCTTCTCCATAGACTGCATCCGCTTTAAACACCAGATATAACCGTGCAAAACCACCGTGCGGCGTCGCAAAATAAGTTAAACAGGCTGTACATTCCGGCCCTTCCCAGCGTTCAGAAATGCCGGAAGTATTCTCAGCCTTTTCTAGCATTTCTATACTTTCTTCGTATGTTGCCTTTCCGTCTACCTTTATAATTTGGGGGTCGTAATCATCAATAGATGCCGGCGGCACATTCCGGTTATGCAGCATCATATCATATCCCAATATTGCCGCCGCTTCTACTTCATAGGGTCGCTCCGCCCCTTCCCGAAGCTTCTCAATCTGTTCGATAACAGCCGGCTCTTCCTCCCAAAGGCGGACAGTGCCGCTTTCCGTCTCGATTTCCATTTTATAACCAGTCGTTTTACTTTCAGAGAAGCTCTCGTCTCCGTCATTCACAAACGCAAATACCGTAACCGCCGCTTCCGCCTGTAAAATACCGTCTTTCTCGCTGTATGCCGTCAGAAAGCACAAATCATCCCGAAAAACATTGCCTTCCAGCTTTCCGGTATTTTCTCGCTCCATAATTGCATTCTTCACCATCGAAACCGCCTGCCGGTATTCGGGAAAGGGATCTTGCGGGAAAGCTGCCGCAAAGGCCTCTTCCGTGAAAACACCGTCTTCAATCAGCTTTTTAAACAGCCGCCTGTCTGTCCCCGGCTCTACATACGCCTCTAGTGCGGTAGGTTCCCGTTGAGGGACAAATAATGTGGCTGCCGTCAGCATAACCGCGTCCCTGCGACAAAAGTCCACCAGATTCACGTTCTGCAGCAGTATTTCGCAATCCGCCGCCCGGATAAACGGTGCCTGCCACGCATCACTGTAGCCCAATGCACGCAGTAAAAAGGTCAGATATTCCCGGGCCGTAACGGGGTTGTCAGAGCCGAACTCCGTATCGGAAATACCGCTTGTCAATCCGTATTTTCTCGCATGAGAAACATACCTGTTTGCCCATGACGGAACGTCTGTAAAGCCATGGGGTTCATCACTTTTCAGTGCCTTTTCTTCTTCGCCGAGAGCCCGTATCAGCATGGTAATCGCTTCTGCCCGGGTCATCTCCCTGTCCAGCTCAAAGCCCCGGTCTGTTCCGCGAAATAGTCCAAGTACCTGTAGCTGTGTTGCAACCGTTTCGGCGAAATCTGCTTCTTCCGCTGTAATTTGTATACTGCCAAAGGCAAGCACGGTTATTAATAAAACAGTTATCAGTTTTTTCACCATTATTCCTCCTTTTATTTTCTTTGCATCAGTATATCATAGGCCTGCATTCTCTGTAAAGATACCTTGTAAAATTGTTATCCTCTTGTAATAAAAGTGAAAAATATATTGACATTCGATAGAAAACATGGTAGAATACTATTAAATCGAAACGAAATAAAAACTCTATAATAACAAAACGAAACCGAAAGGAGTGTTGACCATGTATAAAGGGTTGCAAATTAAGCCGCCGTTTTTTGAAATCGGTCCGAAGGCTTACTTATACGGCGAGGAAATGCTTGCCCTGGCAAAGGTCATTGATAAAACGGCATTAAAATACGATGTGGATATCATTGTTACGCCGCAGTATACCGACATTAAGCTTCTGGCGGACAATACGGAGCGTATTTTAGTATTTGCCCAGCATATGGATTCCCTACCCATAGGACGGGGCCTCGGCAGTGTACTGCCGGAGGCAGTGAAGGCCGCAGGGGCTGTGGGCGTAATGCTCAACCATGCAGAAAAGCCTATTTCTTTTGAAGAAATTGAAAAAACCATTCAGCGTGCCGATGAAGTAGGTCTTGGCACCATCGTTTGTGCCGATACGGTAGAAGACGTAAAGACGATCGCAAAAATGGGTCCCAACCTCATTGTTGCCGAGCCCACAGAGCTGATTGGCACCGGCCAGACCAGTGACTCCAACTATGTGCTGGATACGATTAAAACCGTAAACGAAATCAACCCCGATATCATGGTACTGCAGGGTGCAGGCATCTCGAACGGGCAGGATGTGTATAATACCATAAAGCTCGGTGCGCAGGCCACCGGCTCCACCAGCGGTATTATAAAGGCGGCTGACCCTTATGCCATGGTAGAAGAAATGATTTACAATCTGCGAAAGGCTTGGGATGAACTGCACAAATGAGAGAAGAAGCGTTAGCGGCGGCTAAAAACGCATATAAAATCGAAAGTGAATGTCTTACAGAAATGCTGGATTTCTTTGACGAGAAAGCATTTTCCGATGCAGTAGAGCTTCTGAAAAATGCCAATCGTATCGGCACCTGCGGCTGTGGACATTCGGGCATTATGTGCCAGCATTTTTCCCATCTTCTGTGCTGTATCGAACAGCCTTCCCGGTTTATTTCTCCTGCCGAAGCGGTGCATGGTGCTACCGGCTTCCTGCAGGAAGGCGATGTGATGGTTTTCGCCTCCCGAGGCGGTAAAACCAAGGAGCTTTTGCCCATTATGGAAATCTGCAAACAAAAAAAGATTGCCACGATTACCATAACGGAAAATATGGAATCCCCTCTCGCCCTGGATGCCGACGTGGTGCTAAAACAGCACGTCAACCGGGAAACCGATAAATACAATGCACAGGGCACAACCTCTTCTACGGCACTTTGCATGATTTTTCATGTACTGCAAACGGCTCTGATTGAAGAGACCGATTTTCAAAACGAAAAATTTGCCTTAATTCACCCCGGCGGTGCCGTCGGTGAAAGGCTAAATAAAAAATAGGAGGAATTTATTATGGAATTCAAAGTTTTTCAGAAGGAATTGGAGCTGCAGTCCAGAGGCTGGATCCCCACGTTCCACGACGTATCCAAGGAAGTCATCGAAATCGTAGAGGCTTCCGGCATTAAGAACGGTACTGTTTGTATCGCTTCCCACCACACCACCTGTTCTGTAATGATTCAGGAATGCTCGCACGATATCGATTCTTTCGACATCGAATATCTCCAGCACGATCTGCTTGATATCATGCGTAAGATGATTCCTGACTTTGCAGAAGAGCATCAGTACCGTCATCCCGGTCCGGTACATACCCAGTTCGGTAGATACGTTGACGAGCCCGGCGACTTCACCAGCATGAATACAGACGGTCACCTCCGCAGCGTATTCTTCGGCAGAAGCGAAACCATGACCATTAAGGACGGCGTTTTGGATGGCGGCGAATTTGCTCACATCTACTTCGTTGACTGGGATCATGTACGTGCACGTCACCGTCAGCTGAACATCACCGTTATGGGCACAACAGAAGATGTTGGCGACAGAAAGTGGAATAACGGCGAAGTGATCAACACACTCCGCAAGTACACTGATGAAGAAAAGGCCTACGACGTACATTACACGCTCCAGCAGCAGAGATAAGCTAGGGATAGTTTCCTAATCCCAAAGGACAAGATAAAGCAAGGGACTGTAGACAATCCGATTTTCAGAATCGTTTTGCTTCGCCCCTTGCTTTTTGTATTTTCATAACCTATATCACCTTCTATAGCATTGCTGTCCGGCTTTGCTCCGCAAAATCCGTCTTTGTCCGCAGGAAAAGGCATCAAAAACGGAAGTGACCCTCGTATGCGATTTTCCTTTGCATACAAGGGTCACTTCCGATGGTTCTTGATATCTAACATCTTTTGTTATCCTCTCTTTCCGAATCTACCTTTTGTCACATCACGCCATTGCCGCAAACGCTTTTTTCTTTTTCTCTAAAGGAGTTCTTTGATTTACGCATACCGTTTTTTGTTTCAAAAGGTGTACTTGAAGCTTTTCCGCAAGGTCACTTTTCTAAGCCGCCGTATTTTATTTATATTAAGCGTAACACCGCCGTGTGCCTTTCCTTTCTGCTGCTTAGTCCGGCTTCATCCCTCCACCACGAAGCTTCAATTTACTTTTTCATCGGAAGCACCTCCTTCTCTCTTGTTGATTTAAGTATAGCATAAAAAAACCTTTTTTGCAATTGACATTTTGTAAAAACTTCCGGCTCTTCTTTTGTATAAAAAAGAGATTTTATTATTTGTTTCTGCTTTTTTGTTTACAAATCTTCTTTTTTGTGATAAAATAGTTTTATGGTCGTTTGAAAATAAAGTGTTTTGTATGAAATAACAGAGGGGTCACCTCAACATGACCCCTCTGTTTTTATTTTTCTGTCTGCTTTTTCACAAGGCTTTCGCCGCAGTACATCTGCCGAAGCTTCGGCTTTTCAATTTTCCCGGTTGCGTTCCGGGGTACCTCCGCGAAAATAATCTTCCTCGGACGCTTATATCTTGGCAATGCCTCACAATATGTATTGATATCTTCTTCCGTGCAGGTGCTGCCGGGCTGCAGTTCAATAATCGCCGCCGCGATCTCGCCCAAACGGTCGTCCGGCAGACCGATAACTGCGGCATCCTTGATTTCACGGCTGGCACGCAGGAAATCCTCTATCTGCACCGGATACAAGTTTTCGCCACCGGTGATGATAACATCCTTCTTTCTGTCCACCAAGAAAATAAATCCATCCGCATCTTCCATGGCCATATCCCCCGTATAGAGCCAGCCGTCATGCAGCACAGCTTCTGTTGCCGCCTCATCACGGTAATAGCATTTCATAACGCCGGGACCTTTTACGGCAAGCTCACCAACCGCACCGCGAGCAACCGTTTTACCGTTCTCATCAATTATCTTTGTTTCCCAGCCATAACCTGCGATCCCTATCGCACCTACCTTATGAATATTCTCCACACCCAGATGCACACAGCCGGGACCTATTGATTCGCTGAGTCCGTAATTCGTATCGTAATCATGGGACGGGAACCGTTCCTTCCAGCGTTTAATCAGGCTGGGCGGTACAGGCTGGGCACCGATATGCATGAGCCGCCAAGTTGACAGGTCATACTCTGCCATATCCAGTTCGCCCCGGTCAAGGGCATCTAAAATATCCTGTGCCCACGGCACAAGCAACCACACAATGGTTGCTTTCTCTTCGGATGCCGTTTTCAAAATCCAACGGGGCTTGACCCCACGAAGAAGTACGGCTTTTCCTCCCACGAGGAAACTGCCGAACCAGTGCATTTTCGCGCCGGTATGGTATAGAGGCGGAATGCAGAGAAAAACGTCCTCCTTCGTCTGCCCATGGTGCTTATTTTCTGTAATACACGAGGAAATAAGGCTTCGGTGTGTATGCAAAATTGCCTTCGGGAAGCCGGTGGTACCGGAGGAAAAATAAATTGCCGCATCATCGTCCTCCGTCAGCACAGCATCTGCATATTCGGGGGAATGTTCCGAAAGTCCTTTCCGGAAATTCACCGCATACCCGGGGGCAACGCCACCAACAAATATGTAATTTTTCACGCCTTGCATTTTGTCCCTGACGGCATCAATTCGTTCTGTAAATTCCGGTCCGAACACCAGCACATCTACCTCTGCAAGGTCACAGCAATATGCAATTTCATTTGCCGCAAAGCGGAAATTCATGGGTACTGCCAGTGCCCCCGTTTTCAGAATGCCGAAATAAATGGGCAACCATTCAATACAGTTCATCAAGAGAATCGCAACCTTGTTCCCCTTTTGCACGCCCATATCCGTAAGCATATTCGCAAAGCGACAGGCATCTCCATCAAATTCCTGCCATGTGATTTCACGGCGACCTATCGCACGGGCTGTTGGCTCTACCAGCTCAAACTCACGCCAGGTCTGCTTCTCCTGCACCTCAGGGCTAATTTCCACCAAGGCTGTATCGCCGCCGTATTTTGCGACGTTTTCCTTTAGTACTTCTGTAATTGTCATTGCTACCGTCCTTCCGTACTGCAAAATATAAAATCATTATACCGCAAAAAAACAAAATTGTAAATACATTTTCGTGAATTTCAGAAAATTATCGTATAAATCCGCCCTTGTCCGTACATTCTAATTTTAAAGGAGGCTGAAGAATGTCCGAAATTGTAGTTCGTTCCCAAAAGCCGCTTTTTGGCTCTGTCCGGATAAGCGGTGCAAAAAATGCCGCTCTCCCCATTTTAGCCGCTACGCTTCTTAGCTCCTCCCCCTCACTTCTACATGATATTCCGCCCCTCTCCGACGTTGCCAATATGCTGGAAATCTTGCGGAACCTGGGCTGTGTGATTGCCACCTTGCCGGACGGCAGCGTGGAAATAACAGCTGAACATATTTTATCCCGGGAAGCGACCTTCGAGCAGACCGGTCGTCTCCGTGCTTCCTTCCTCGTTGCCGGACCGCTTTTGGCACGGTTTCACAAATGCCGGATTGCCCTGCCCGGCGGCTGTAAAATCGGCACACGTCCGGTAGACTTGCATTTGAAAGGGTTTTCGGCACTGGGTGCTACCGTTGCCATCCGGCACGGCTATGTAGAGGCAGAATGTACAGGTCTTGCGGGTGCAAGCATTTACTTGGATTTTCCCAGCGTGGGGGCGACGGAAAATATTATGATGGCCGCCTGTCTTGCCACAGGGCAGACTGTAATTGAAAATGCGGCTGTAGAGCCGGAAATCGCCGACCTCGCCACCTTCCTAAACCGTATGGGAGCACAGGTACGGGGGGCAGGCACGGATACAATTAAAATCAACGGGGTTCACTCCCTTTCCGGTGCGGAGCATACAATTATCCCCGATCGCATCGAGGCCGGGACGTATATGGTTGCCGCCGCTATTACCGGCGGCCGGGTGCAGGTGGAAAATATCGTGCCCGAACACATAAAGCCTCTCGCCGCCAAAATGCGTGAAATGGGCGTGCAAATTCAGGAAACAGCCACCACCGCCCTGATTGAAGCAGGGGAAGAGCTTTTCCCCACAGACATCAAAACCCTTCCCTTTCCCGGGTTTCCCACGGATATGCAGTCCCAGCTTTGTGCGCTGATGACCCGGGCAAACGGCACCGGTATCATTACGGAAACCGTGTTTGAGAACCGATTTATGTATGTGGAGGAGCTGAAGCGGATGGGGGCAGATATTACCATTGAGGGCAGAGCCGCCGTTGTGAAAGGAAGACGCCCCCTGATGGGGACGAAGGTATTGGCAACGGATCTCCGTGCCGGTGCGGCGTTAGTGCTTGCAGGTCTTGCCGCCGAAGGGGAAACCCGGATTCTCCAGCCGGAACATATTTTTCGAGGATATGCGGCATTGCCGGAAAAGCTTAAGGCACTAGGAGCGGACATTTGTGTATTATAAAGACAACCCGGAAGCAAAAGCTTTCCGGGTTGTTTCAGACTGTCGAAAAACTTGCTCTACCGCAAGAATACTTTTATAAACGCTTTTATTCCATTTTCAATCATTAAACATTTTAAATTTTTAAAGACGGAGATTCATCGAGAATCCCCGTCTTTGCTTGCTTTTCACGAAATCGTTCTCTGACGTACCATTGTACGCCGACGAAAACGATTTCGTAAAATATATCTACGTTTTTCGATATCTGCCAGCGTGTCGACTTTATCGACACGCTGAGACAACCCGGAAGCAAAGGCTTTCCGGGTTGTCTGCATTACGCTGTTTCAATCTTACTCGCCGCTTGCAGTCCCAGCTGTTCCACGGCGTTTTCACGCATTTTATATTTTAAAATTTTCCCGGCGGCATTCATGGGGAAGGAATCCACGAAGCTAATATAACGGGGCACCTTATGTTTTGCCATGTTGGCAAGAATATATGCACGGAGCTCCTCTTCCGTCAGCGTTTCTTCTTCCTTAATAATTACACACGCCATAATTTCTTC
Source organism: Oscillospiraceae bacterium (assembly GCA_015068765.1). Taxonomy (GTDB): domain Bacteria; phylum Bacillota; class Clostridia; order UMGS1883; family UMGS1540; genus SIG447. Next base: position 72,308 of record SVJY01000002.1, on the reverse strand, counting down.
GCCGTACTGTTTATCCGGCACACCGATAACCTGTACGTCCTTTACCTTCGGATGGGTATAGATAAAGTCTTCGATTTCCTTCGGATAAATATTTTCACCACCCCGGATAATCATATCCTTGATGCGGCCCGTAATCTTATAATATCCGTTTGCATCACGCCGGGCAAGGTCTCCGGTATGGAGCCAGCCGTCCTTATCGATGGCCGCCGCCGTTGCCTCCGGCATCTTATAATAGCCCTTCATGATGTTGTATCCACGGGCAACAAATTCGCCGTCCTTGCCGTCCGGCAAATCCTCCCCGGTTTCCGGATCAACAATCTTACACTCCACGCCAAAGATTTCAGCACCAACTGTAGAGACACGGGCTTCAATGGAATCCGTGGTCTTACTCATAGTACAGGCAGGCGATGCCTCGGTCTGGCCGTAGGTGATGCAGATTTCGGACATATGCATCTTCTCAATTACTTCTTCCATCACCTTAATAGGGCACGGGCTTCCTGCCATAATGCCGGTACGCATATGCGAAAAATCAGTCTTTTCAAAGTCGGGGTGCCCGAGCATGGCAATAAACATGGTAGGCACGCCGTGGAATGCCGTTATCTGCTCCTTATTGATGCAGTCCAGTCCCTTCGAGGGGGAGAAAGCCGGAATCGGACTCATGGTCACACCGTGGGTCATGGAGGCTGTCATTGCCAGCACCATGCCGAAGCAGTGGAACATGGGCACCTGAATCATCATCTTGTCGGCAGTAGATAAATCCATGCAGTCGCCAATCGCTTTTCCATTATTGACCACATTATAATGGGTAAGCATAACACCCTTGGGGAAGCCGGTTGTGCCGGAGGTATACTGCATATTACAAACATCGTCCTTATGAATGGATGCGGCACGGCGGTATACTTCTTCCACCGGCGTTTTCTCTGCCAGTGCCATCGCTTCTTCCCATGTTTTACAGCCGGGAATCCGGGATTCTACCGTGATAACATTTCTGAGGAACGGTAACCGTTTGGCGTGCAGAGGCTTACCCTCTTCCAAATCGGCAAGCTCCGGACAAAGCTCTTTGATGATTTCTACATAATTGGAATCCTTGTAGCCATCCACCATAACAAGGGTATGGGTATCGGACTGGCGAAGCAGGTATTCCGCTTCATAAATCTTATAGGCGGTATTCACCGTAACCAAAACGGCACCGATTTTCGTGGTTGCCCAAAAGGTAATATACCACGCCGGAACGTTTGTTGCCCAGATTGCCACATGGTCCCCCCGTTTTACGCCCATGGAAATCAGTGCACGGGCAAAGGTGTCCACATCGTCCCGGAATTCACTGTAGGTTCGGGTATAATCCAGGGTGGTATATCGGAAAGCATACTGCTCCGGGAACTCCTCCACCATTCGATCCAGCACTTGGGGGAAGGTTAAATCAATCAGCGTGTTTTTCGGCCAGACGTATTTGCCCGTACCCCGGTCATCGTCAATCAAATGACCGCTTCGACCGCCTTCCGATGTATGTTCATGCATAAAGTCGATAAACTGTGGGAAAACAATGCCTGCATCCGAGAGCTCCGGTGCCCAGCGTTTCACCCATTCCAGAGAGATGTACCCTTCATAATTGATAGACCGGAGTGCAAAGAGCATATCCTCCAGCGGCAGGTCACCCTCTCCAAGGAGCTTATACACGGTTTTGCCGTCTTCCACTACGGAATCCTTAATATGTACGTGCTTGATGTATGCACCCAAGTTCTGCAAGGTAGTTTCCGGGCTTTCGTTCCGATAACGATAAGGATGATGCAAATCCCACAGTGCACCCACATTGTCACTGGGAATCCGGCCGAGCAGTGTACTAAGACGTTTCGTGTCTGCATACACGCCGTTGGTTTCAATGAGAAGCGTTACCCCGTGTTCCTCGGCAAAGGGCATCAGCTTCTGCATTTCTGTAATAATCAGTTCATCGTCCACTTCGTCCGCAGGGGCAGGCGTCAGGTCCGCCAAAACACGGACAAACGGTGCTCCGATTTTCTCTGCCAGCTGAATATATTTGAAAATCTCTTCTCTGTTTTCTGCTTCCTTTTCTGTAAATTTCAGGCAGCAACCCGTTGCAAGGCAGGGCACCTCTATCCGCTTTTCCCGCAGCTGTTCCGCCGTTTCCGCACATCTTGCCGGTGCAAAGGGGGAACGGGCGTTTTCGCTCTCAATTTCCCGAACCTCAATTCCATGGAAGCCTAAGTCCTTTGTTAAGGATACAATGTCCGTCCATGAATAGTTGGGACAGGCCAGAGTTGAAAAAGAAAATTTCATTTTATCATCCTTTCTTCGCTACAAAACGCACTATTTTTAAAGTATATCATTATTTTTCTGTTTTGCCAAGTTTTTTTACAGTTTTTCCAGAATTTTCTGTCCCATGCCGCTACAGCCTACCTGCCGGCAAAGTGCCGCTTCTTCCGCATCACCGGGCATAATGTCCGCTGTCCGCCAGCCCTCGTCCAGCACAGCAGAAACCGCATCTTCAATCGCCTGTGCTTCCTTCTCCATATTAAAGCTAAAGCGGAGCATCATAGCGGCGGACAAGACTGTACCTATGGGATTCGCGATATCCTTGCCCGCTATATCCGGTGCGGAGCCGTGAATCGGCTCATACAGTCCTCTGGCGGTCGCCCCCAGGCTGGAGGAGGGAATCATGCCGATAGAGCCTGTAATCTGGGACGCTTCGTCCGACAGAATATCCCCGAACATATTCTCCGTTACAATCACATCAAACTGTGACGGATTTTTAACAATCTGCATAGCACAGTTATCCACGAGCATATCCGTAAGCATCACGTCCGGGTAGTCCGCCACTATTTTGTGCATGACCTTTTTCCATAGTCGGCTGGAATCTAAGACATTACTTTTTTCCACAGAGCAAAGCTTCTTGCGTCTTTTTTGTGCCGTTTCAAAGCCTATCCGAGCGATTCGCTCAATTTCTGCTTCACTGTATCGAAGTACATCTGTTGCCGTATCCCCTTCCGTTTTATGCTCCCCGAAATAAATGCCGCCTGTAAGCTCCCGGACAATGATAAAGTCGATACCCCTCTCTACAATGGCTTCCTTCAGGGGCGATGCAGAGGCAAGCTGTTTCCAGATTTTCGCCGGACGGTTGTTAGAATATACACCCAAGCCTGCCCGAAGCCGTAAGAGCCCTTTTTCGGGACGCTTGTCGCCGGGCGTATCATTCCATTTCTCGCCGCCCACTGCCCCCAGCAATACACTGTCCGCCCGGAGGCATTTCTCCAGCTCCTCTGCCGGAAGCGGATCGCCGTATTTATCAAGGGCACAGCCGCCCATTTCCACATCGGTATAGGTGAACGTATGCCCGAACTTTTCTGCGATTTTTTCTAAGACACTAAGTGCTTCCCGTATAATTTCGGGTCCGATACCGTCCCCCCGGATTACCGCAATCGTTTTATGCATTTTCTTCGCCTCCGATAGCCGCCAGAAGACCGCCCGCCCGGATAATATCCTGTATAAACTCCGGGAACGGCTGTGCCCGATAGCTTTTCCCCGTTCTGCCGTTTACAATTTCGCCGGTGTCAAAGTCCACCGTCACCGTATCCCCGGCTTTGATTTCCTCCGCCGCTTCCTCGCACTCCAAAATAGGAAGCCCGATGTTAATGGCGTTCCGATAAAAAATTCTTGCAAAGCTTTTGGCGATTATACAGCCCACGCCGCAGGTTTTCAGTACCAGCGGTGCATGCTCCCTGGAGGAGCCGCATCCGAAATTCCACCCGGCAACGACCACATCTCCCGGCTCTACCTTCTTTACAAATTCTTTATCAATATCCTCCATACAGTGGAGGGAAAGCTCCTTTGCGTCTGCCGTATTCAGATATCTGGCAGGGATAATGACATCTGTATCCACATTATTGCCGTATCGAAAAGTCTTTCCCTTGGTTTGCATATTTACGCCTCCTTATATGCCGTGATATAGCCCCGGATTGCACTTGCCGCCGCCGTATAGGGGCTGGCTAAGTACACCTCGCTATCGGTATGTCCCATTCTGCCGACGAAATTCCGATTTGTCGTTGCAATACATTTTTCTCCTGCCGCCAAAATGCCCATGTATCCACCGAGGCAGGGACCGCAGGTGGGTGTAGAAACCACTGCACCGGCATCAATAAACGCCGTCACATATCCCCGCTGTACACATTCTCTGTATATCTGCATGGTGGCAGGAATAATGATACACCGTACACCGTCTTTTACTTTTTTCCCTGCCAGCACCCGGTATGCCGCCTCCATATCCTCCATACGTCCGTTGGTGCAGCTTCCGATCACCACCTGGTCTATCTTTACGTCGCCCAGTGTGTCCGCATTTCTGGTGTTTTCCGGAAGGTGGGGACAGCTTACTGTCGGTACAATATCCGAAAGATTGATATGGATTACCTGTTCGTATTCCGCATCCTCGTCTGCGGCAAAGATAACCGGCTGTCGTTCCGTGCGTCCCTTCATATATGCCATGGTGGTCTCGTCCACGGGGAAAATGCCGTTTTTGGCACCGGCTTCCACCGCCATGTTGCAAATGCAAAGACGGTCATCCATAGAAAGATTTTTTACGCCTTCTCCCACAAACTCCATGCTCTTGTACAGTGCACCGTCCACGCCGATCTGTCCGATAATGGAAAGAATCACATCCTTACCACTGCAATTTTCCCGTAGCTTCCCTGTCAGACGGAACTGTATGGCAGAAGGCACTTTAAACCATGCCATACCCGTTGCCATACCGGCGGCCATATCTGTACTGCCCACTCCTGTGGAAAAGGCACCCAGAGCACCGTAGGTACAGGTATGGCTATCCGCACCGATAATGCAGTCGCCTGCCGTCACCACACCCTGTTCGGGAAGGAGAGCGTGTTCAATGCCCATTTTGCCCACATCGTAAAAATGACTGATGCTGTGTCCACAGGCAAATGTGCGGCAAACTTTGGATTGCTCCGCTGCCTTAATATCCTTGTTCGGCACAAAATGGTCCAGCACGATCGCCACTTTTTCTTTATCATATACCTTATCAAAACCGGCTTTTTCAAATTCCTGCACCGCAACGGGCGTTGTAATATCATTGCCTAAAACCATGTCGATCTTGGCACGGATAAGCTGACCGACCGTAACCGTATCCAGACCGGCATGTGCCGCCAGGATTTTCTGCGTCATCGTCATTCCCATTTCCTACATCTCCTTTTCCATGTTATTATAGGCGGCAAGCAGTGCATCTGCACTTGCGTGGATAATGTCTGTGTTCATGCCACAGCCCCAGAAGAGCTCCCCTTTCTCATTCATTATGCCAATATACGCCGCCGCCACACTCTCGGAGCTTTGTCCATTTATACTGTGTTCTGTATATTCCTTGAGGCGGAACTTCTTGCCGGTGTATTCCTTCAGTGCGTTGCTTACAGCGTCCAGAGAACCGTTGCCCGTCGCCGTCACCAGCTTCTGCCCGTCACCCTGTGCAAACACAATCTCCGCTTCCACCGTGCCGGCTTTGCGGCGGAAGGTCATGTCGGTAACGGTAATGTGTGAATCGTGCATAAAATAGCTCTCTTTGAAAATGTCCAGCACCTCTTCGACCTTGAGCTCCTTATGCTGTCTGTCGGAAACCGACTTGCATAGGTAGCTGAAGTCCTCTCGCATCTGTGCCGGCAGGATAAAGCCGTAGGTCTGCTCCAGAAGATAGCTTATGCCGCCTTTCCCACTTTGAGAATTTACACGGATAACATCTGCGTCGTAGGTGCGATTGATATCCTCCGGGTCGATAGGTATGTAAGGCACGGACCAGTGGTGTAGGCCCTTCTCCGCCCGGTATTTCAGGCTCTTTGCAATAGCATCCTGATGACTGCCGGAGAAAGCGGCAAACACCAATGCCCCTGCATAAGGGCTTCGTTCATACACATGCATTCTTGTGCATTTTTCATATATCCTTACAAGACGGGGCATATCCGAAAAATCAAGACCTGGGTCTATACCGTGTGCGTACATATTCATAGCAAGGGTCACGACATCCACATTCCCTGTCCGTTCTCCGTTTCCGAAAAGCGTACCTTCCACCCTGTCTGCACCTGCTAAAAGGGCAAGCTCTGTATCCGCAATGCCCGTACCTCGGTCGTTGTGCGGATGCAGTGAGAGGGTTACGTGTTCCCTATATCGGAGGTTCTCACTCATGTATTCCACCTGGCTTGCGTAGATATGGGGCAGGCTCATCTCCACGGTAACAGGCAGATTGATAATCACATTATTGGTCGCCGAAGGCTCCAAAACGTCCAAAACGGCGTTGCAGACCTCCAGTGCAAATTCCGGTTCTGTCCCGGTAAAGCTCTCCGGAGAATATTCAAAGCGGAAATTGCCTTCGTATTCCGATGCAAGCTTTTTCACAAGCCTTGCACCCTCCACTGCAATTTTTTTAATTTCTTCCTTAGATTTTCTGAAAACCTGTTCACGCTGGGCCACACTGAGGGAATTATAAAAATGAATAATAGTATTCTTTGCCCCCTTGCACGCTTCAAACGTTTTCCGGACAATATGCTCCCGACATTGGGTCAGCACTTGCACTGTCACATCCTCCGGTATCAAATCCTTATCAATGAGGGCACGCAGAAATTCAAATTCCGTCTCAGAGGCCGCCGGAAAGCCCACCTCGATCTCCTTAAAGCCCACGTCCAGAAGTGCCTTGTAAAAATCCAGCTTCTCTTCCAGGTTCATTGGAATAACCAGTGCCTGATTGCCGTCACGCATATCGACGCTGCACCACACGGGTGGTCTGTCAATATGATCCTTTTCTGCCCATTTTCTGTATGCACCCTGTACCGGATAATACCCAATGCCGTATTTTGTGCTATCCATCATGGTTTTCGCCTCCTTTTTCCTTGAGACCGGGTGAAATAAAAAAGCCCGTCTCAAATAAAACTTTGAGACGGGCGTAAATCACATTACGCTCGCGGTACCACTCAAATTGCATTGAAAACCAATGCCACTTCAGGCTCCAGCAAGCCCTTTTGCACTCACGTAGCATTCACGGGAGGAATTACTGTTATTTCACGCCTCCGGCTCGGAAGGGAGAGCCACTGGACAAACGCTGTTATCAGCTTTCACCAACCGCTGACTCTCTTAAACCTCATTTGCCCGGCATTCTTCGTCTTAGCCTTTATACTATTTAACTGTAGTTATTATATCATTTCTCTTTTTTTCTGTCAATACTTTTTTTAAAAAAATAAACATATGGAAGCGTAAATGCCTTTCGGTAATACAAAAAGACGGATTGCATTGAAAAGAACCGAATTATAGGGATAATGTAGTTTCATTAGCGATATACTCGCTGTCGCTCGTGTATTTGCTTTGCAAATTCGATATAACCTCATTTCATTTGGTTGCGATATGATATAATTTCCTTTTTCACGTTGCCGCAAGGCAACACATCGCATCCGTTAGGATATATCTCACCGAAGGTATATCGCAAATTTCGTCAGGAATTTATATCGATAAAAAAACGACTTGTCGAAACAAGTCGTTTTTTCTGGTGACCCCTACGAGAATCGAACTCGTGTTACCGCCGTGAAAGGGCGATGTCTTAACCGCTTGACCAAGGGGCCGTATATGGTAGCGGCGAGTGGGCTTGAACCACCGACCTAACGGGTATGAACCGTTTGCTCTAGCCAACTGAGCTACACCGCCGTGTTTACCGTGCACAATCAAGTGCAGATAATAGTATACTACAAAAAAAATCATTTGTCAATAAAAAACTTCATTTTTTTGTTTTTTATTTTTAAAATGCGGAAAATTCATCCTTTTTATCCCATTTAAAATAATAAAAAAGTCCGGTTTTTCGCCACTTTTTTATTGAATGGGGAAATCGGTACTTAAAATTCTTTTTTTAAAAATTTTCGGTTTTTCTGTTCTATCCCCTGTCCTTTTTTCATATACTGTACAAATCATCCGGAAAGGAAGAATGCAAATGTTAGACGAAAAACGTTTTACAAAACCGGCACCAAAAGAAGTGATTCATAATGTAATTTTGGAAAACCGGAAACGGTTAACGCTCTCTGGCATCGAGGATGTAGACAGCTTTGACGAGGAAACCATCGTTCTCTTTGCCGACAGCGGCTCTCTCACTGTAAAAGGGACGGGTCTGCATATAAACAAGCTGAGCGTGGAGACGGGCGAGGTCTCCATCGAGGGAGAAGTGGATTCCTTGGTGTACACCGACGGCGAAAGCGGCAAAACCCGCGGAATGGGCTTTCTTGCCCGTCTGTTCCGGTAAACAATGTCCGTTTCGGTAACAAACCAATTTCATATATTCCTACTCTCTCTGGCAGGCGGTGCACTGGCCGGCGTATTCTTCGATCTGTTTCGTGCCTTTCGCCGGCTGGTACGCAGCGGCTCCGTCTGGGTAGGGGTGCAGGACCTTCTTTTTTGGCTTTTAGCGGCGGCCGCCGCTTTTTTATTCCTGTACCGAACAAATTACGGTCAGCCTCGGTGGTATATTTTCTGCGGCATCCTTCTGGGTGCACTGTTTTATCATCTGCTCCTCCGTGATGTAACCGTCCGCTTTTTTCTGGCACTTGCACGGCTTATCGGGCTGTTTCTTTTCACCCTCGCCAAAATTGTCGTGTTTCCCTTTCGGCTGCTGTACCGCCTCTTCCATCCGGTCGCCTTGTTTCTCTGGCGTCCGTGCCGTGCCATCTGGCGTTTTTTCCGCCGAAAAATTCACTCTTTGCGCGCAAAAACGATTGCCTTGATACGGAATTTAAAAAAAATACAAAAAATGTATTAAAATCTCTTTACAAATCCGTATTTTTGCTGTATAATAAATTGTAAATGGGGTTAGTGTATGAACAAGAGAAAAAATCAGAGTAAACCAAAGCAAAAAAAGCTGAATATACGCACGCTTGCCATGGTAGGTCTTATCATGTACTTTTGTTATGCTCTGATTGGTCAGCAAACCACACGGCAAGTTTCCGATAGTGAGATTTCCCAGCTGGAAACCGAGATTTCAGCCGCACGAAGCCGCCTTGCCGAGGTGCACGCTATGGATACCCTTTCTCAGACGGATGCCTACATTGAAAAGGTAGCCCGAGAAAAACTGGGTCTTGTTCTCCCCGATGAAACTGTTTTTGTGGATGTGACCGGACGGTAATATTTTCCCCGTCACCTTTCTCATTGTAGCATCGGAGCCTTGCGCTCCTTGCGATATTTTTATGTCCGAAGGGAGCAATAAAGCAGTATGTCGCTTGAGGTTGGAAAAATCGTTGAAGGCCAGGTGGAAGGCATTACAAAATTCGGTGCTTTCGTGAGCCTTGGCAAGGGTAAGACAGGTCTTGTACATATTTCCGAGGTCGCGGTTTCATATGTAAGCGATATCCGGGATTTTCTAAAGGAAGGACAGACCGTGCGGGTGAAGATTATGTCCCTGGACAAAAGCGGAAAAATTGCCCTTTCCATAAAAAAAGCGATTCTGGAAGAGCAACCAACACATCCGAAGCCCACACGTCCTATGGAATATGACTGGTCGCCGAAGCGGGATACCTCGGGGGATAGCTTTGAGGACAAGCTACTGCAATTTAAACAGCAAAGCGATGAGCGTATGCAGTCTATGAAGCGTTCCATGGATTTAAGACGGTCCACTTCCAGACGAGGCAACGGAAACAATTAACAATTTTTACATACTGTATCTGCCCCTTAAATTGGGGCAGATTTTTAAGTATAATTCGCCGCTTTCGGCAAATCCTATGCCTTGGGGCACTGCCTGAGAAAGGAAGGATTTTATGCCGAAAAAAAATAAGGCGGAACAACGCAAAAAACCGCAACCCTACGAAACGTATGCCCTCGCAGAGGAAGCATACAGGGACCGGGATACCAACGCTGCACGGCCCAGTGAAGAAAATGTGGTTCGTATGCGGGACTGGTCCATTGAAGTCAAGCTGTAAAGGGGATGCTTTATTCATCCCCTTCAAAATTAGGAGGTACATAGAATGGGACTTACACTTGCACAGAAGATTATTAAGGAGCATCTTGTTTCCGGCGAAATGAAGGCGGGCAGCGAAATATCCATCCGTATTGACCAGACGCTGACGCAGGACTCCACCGGAACCATGGCCTATCTGCAGTTTGAAGCCATGGGAATTCCCAAGGTAAAAACAAAAAAATCGGTGGCATACATTGACCATAACACGATCCAAGCCGGCTTTGAAAACGCCGATGACCATAAGTATATTCAGACGGTCACCTCCCGGCACGGCATTTATTTCTCCCGTCCCGGTAACGGCATCTGTCACCAGGTGCATCTGGAGCGTTTCGGTGTGCCTGGCATGACATTGCTTGGTTCTGACAGCCATACCCCCACCGGCGGCGGTATCGGTATGCTTGCCATTGGTGCCGGCGGACTGGATGTTGCCGTTGCGATGGGCGGCGGTGCGTATTTCCTGTCCATGCCGAAAATCGTCCGGGTGAATCTTACCGGTAAGCTGACGAGCTGGGTTTCGGCAAAGGACGTTATTTTGGAGGTTCTCCGCATTTTAAGCGTCAAGGGCGGTGTCGGAAAAATCATCGAATACGCCGGTGAAGGCGTTGCCACCCTTTCCGTTCCTGAACGTGCTACGATTACCAACATGGGTGCAGAGCTGGGGGCCACCACATCTGTATTTCCCAGTGACGAAGTCACCCGTGCATTTCTCCGTGCACAAGGCCGCGAAGAAGATTTTATGCCGCTTTGTGCGGACAGTGATGCGGTTTATGATGAAGAAATCACCGTTGACCTCTCCTCCCTCACATCTCTCACTGCCATGCCCCACAGCCCCGACAATGTGAAGAAGGTCAGTGAGCTGGGCGGCCTGCCGGTAGACCAGGTCTTTATCGGTAGCTGTACCAACTCTTCGTATACAGATATGATGAAAACGGCGGCCATATTAAAAGGCAAGAGCGTACATCCCAATGTGAGCCTTGTCATCGGTCCCGGCTCCAAGCAGGTTTTGCATATGCTGGCAGAAAACGGTGCACTGGCTGACATGATTGATGCCGGCGCCCGGATTTTAGAATGTGCCTGCGGTCCCTGCATCGGCATGGGACAGGCACCTAAGACCGGTGCTGTTTCCCTCCGTACCAATAACCGCAACTTTGAAGGACGTAGCGGCACAAAATCTGCACAGGTGTATATCGTAAGCCCGGAAACGGCGGCACTGTCTGCCATTACCGGGACGCTTACCGATCCGTCTCTTTTAGGTGACAGATTGGAAATTGAAATGCCTGAACACTTCTACAATAACGATAACATGGTGGTTGCCCCTGCTCCCGAAGGACAGGAGCCGGAGGTTGTCCGCGGTCCCAACATCAAAGAGTTTCCCATAAACAAGCCTATGGGAAACACGGTAGAGGGCAAAGTACTTATTCGTGTAGAGGATAACATTACTACGGATCATATTATGCCGTCCAACGCCTCTCTCCTGCCCTTCCGTTCCAATATTCCGCATTTGTCTTCGTATTGCCTCACCCCCTGCGATCCTGAATTTCCTGCCCGTGCCAAAGCAAACGGCGGCGGTATCATTGTAGGCGGTTCCAACTACGGCCAAGGCTCCAGCCGTGAGCACGCAGCCCTTGTACCGCTTTACTTGGGCGTCCGTGCCGTAATTGCCAAGAGCTTTGCCCGTATCCATATGGCAAATCTTATAAACTCCGGCATCCTGCCGCTGACCTTCGCAAAGGAAAGTGACTATGATAATGTAGGGCTGGAGGATATGCTGGCGATTGAAAACGCACCGGCACAGCTTGCACAAGGGGAAGAAATCACCGTTAAGAATATCACAAGAGGTACAGAATTTAAAACCACCTTGTCTCTCTCTCCCCGGCAGAAGGATATTCTTCTGGCAGGCGGCCTCCTAAACTATACCAAAAATAACGCATAATAAAAAAATCGGAGCGTCCTGCTTTTGCAGGACGCTCTTTTTTTGAATTGATTGTTGCAAAAATCGTTATCTTCCCAACAACCGCTTTGCGTTGTTATAGAAAATATCTTCTATGTCACCTCTTGTCAGCTTCAGCTCTTCTGCCACCCGACGCATGGCACGAATTTGCTCGTAATACATGATCGTAACATCTTTTTCGTCTGTTTCGCGCATATGCGCCTCTTTTGACACGTCCCCGTACAGCCCGCGTGGTACGACATTATAGTATACACCGTTTTCTGTGATGCGGTACATACGCATGAGTGCAATCGGAAGATCCGTTCCGAACAAAAGTCGCTTCGGCCCTACCGCCTCAATACAGGCACGAATCGCGTCATCACAGACGTTTGCCGTAAAGTCAAACAGCATATTCTTGGATTTCCCCAAGGTTTCAAAGGCATCACCAATATCCTCTTTTGCATATGCACGTCCTATGTGCGCCACGATGAGCTTTATATTGGGATACCGTTCTTCAATTTCCATAAGCTGTGCCACGTTTACTTTGTCGCGAAGTCGTTTGTCGCGTGCAATATGCAGCATCACAATCCAGCCGTGCTTATTGCAAACCTCAAGCTGATGATGTGGCAGAAAATCAAAAATCCGTATTTCGGGGGCTGGAATGTATGGGGGACAAAACGTAAGATACGGCTTAAGTCCCAGATATCCACCCTCGATGACGGCTTTTTCCAGTTCCTCTCCCGTCATCTCATATGAAGTGCGGTAAAGTGCCGGAAAGCCGAAACGTTCTTTGTCTTTTAAGACCATGTCGTTTGCGATGTCAGTATCACAGCTACAGCTTCCGAACACAAGGGGCGTCACCTCTTTCCCCGGCAGAAGAAGCTGATTACATTTTATAAGATCCTCGCCTGTCAAATCCTCCGCCACGAGACGCGTCCATTTGGAGCCGCCGTTTGACGACGCCGATGCAGAACGTACCTGGCGTGTCTTATCCCAGATATGTACGTGTGCATCAATAATTTTATCCGGCAGAAAATCTTGCAGCTCCGTTTCATATACATGTTTATCGTATGCATTAGGTTTAAAAGTAAACATTTTTATTCTCCTTTCACCGCGACGGATGCCGCCGCTTCCTCATCCTTGAAAATCCCCGCACCAATGCCTGCCATCAGTGCCGCACCCACAGCCCCTGCATGGGCACCGTGTACCGTGCGGACAGGGAAACCGCACATTTCCTCTATAATTTTTCTCCACATCGGATCCTCGCTGGGTCCGCCCACCATAATGGCTTCGGAAGCGGAAATGCCCTTTTCTTTCAGAAAATCAAGTCTCGCCTTCAAAAGTGCAACCGTTCCTTCCATAATAGCACGGGCAATATCTGTTTTTTCAAAGCCTTGTACTTTTTTGTCATCCGGCTTATCCAACGGACAAAGTCTGAGCCCTCCTGCACCCGGTGCGGCTTTTGCCGCAAGCTCGGAAAGAGTGGCAAACGCCTTGTCTGCTTTGTCAATATAACGGTCTATGTACTGCTTAATATTTGCCGAAACGGAAGCCACAGAGGTCATTGCACCCCATGGACCGCCCGTTTCTGAAAGAAAGGGGTCTAAAAGCATTCCGGCCTTTTCTGCCTTTTCCCTATCAGAAACCGGAAAAAAGCCAACCCAAGAAGTGCCGCAGGACAACAGAAGCTGTCCTTCCTTTAAAACACCTACGCCGCGTGCAGCTGACGGGTGGTCAAAGCTGCCGAGCATCAGGGGCGTCCCTGCAAAAAGTCCACATTCTGCCGCACACTCTTTACGCACCGTACCGACAATCTGACCGCATTTTCCGATCTCCGGCAGCATTCCTTCCGTAATTTCCAATTTATCAAGAAGCGAGGGAATATATTTTCCGCTCTTTTGATCCATGAGGAAAAAGGGCGTGCCGGCGGAACGACTGATGCCGAAATTCCCTGTAAGGTATTTATACAGGTACTCCGTGCTCATACATACATATTTTGCTTTTTTATAAATTTGGGGCATATGCGTCTTCCAAAAGGACAGATGTGCAAGCGGAAAGGTTTTTCCATTAAAGGGCCAGCCGATTTGGCGATAGAAAGCATCCTTATCCATTTCCCCGAAAACCGCATCCGCCTCCGTAGTCACCCTTGTATCCTGCCAGTTAAGTATGGGCGTAAGCGGCTCGCCGTTTTCGTCCAAAAGAAGGGTATTCCCTGTTGCCGCCGAAGCACAAACGCCCCGGATTTCTCCGTCTGCCCCGTTTGCAAGACTGCGGATTGCCGCAAGACATGCTGCAAGATAGTCTTTTGCCGAAATTTCTACGCCGCCGTCCTTTGTTTTCGTATATACAAACGCTTCATGTGCCGTTTTTTTTATCTTTCCGGTTTCGGAAAGAAGTACACCCTTTACGGAAGAGGTACCGATATCCAGTCCGATTAAATAATGCATAGCTTCCTCCACCTACTTCACCACAACTGTTTCCATAGACAGGAGTCTTCCGAAATATTCGAGCTGTTCGGCGGTAGCGTCATAAATAAAGGTAGAATGGTGCGTTGCACCGTTTACCGAAAGGGCTTCTAAAAACGCAGCCGTGGAAAGGCTTTCGGGCTGCATCCAGCCACGCATTGTACCGGGAAATGCATCCTCCGTTACGTCCAGCATTTCGCATGGAGCAATCAGAAGCTTATATCCTTCCGCAGCACGGCTTACATTTACATATACACCGCTTCCGCCCTTCATCCGTGCATAGCCTGCATAAGGCTGTGCACCGCCGGTAAGATTACCGCCTGTATTCCTGAGCGTAGGCTTGTTATTGATAATCCGATAATTCACTTCGCCCATATGGCTCAGTAAAACCGTATTGTTTTTCCAGTCCGGACAGAAAATTTCCACAAAAGAGGATTCCGGCCACGCCTTTAAAAATGCACCCGTAAAGGCGGCAGTAAGCCCGTCCCCTTCGCCGGCATAGCCCGTTCCACGCTCCATGGCAAGACAGCACTCTATAAACGGCATCGCCGGAATGCCTGCCCCCTCGCCTACCTGTAAAAAGTTTACGGAAAACGCAGTGAGCCCTGCTTTTTCCACATATTTGCGGACAGCAAGTCCTGCACGAAGGGATGCGAAAAATGCCTCTTCCTCCGTGCTTTCGGACATGGTAAAGCGTGCGGCAAGACGCGTCTTTTCTTCCTCAATTTCCTCGTTCGTAATCGATGCAGAAATTTGAGAAAGCACTTCGGGCTCCGCATCATTTACCGTAATTCCGAAAGTCTTTTTAAGCTCCGCAGGCGAAACGGTAAAGTCTCCCATGCCGTCAAATGCACCGCCGACTAAGGCTACCTTTGCCGTTTTGAGTGCACGGGCAGCAACTGCGGCACGAACAAAGCCTGTGGCACGGTCAACGCAGTCCGAATCCGGAAAATGACCGGCCGCGATAGCAAACGGCTTTCCGTAGCGAATCAGCATACTGCACATATCCATAACGCCGTGAATACCATGGCAGTACATAATGTTATTCGGGCTCATGGGCGTAAATTCCATGGTATCCGTTGCATCCAATACCACGATGGGAAGGTCGGTCTTTGTAAGTGCTTCGATAGATTCCAAAGAGGGTGAATATGCGATATGGAGCGTAACAATCGCATCCACCTCCGCTTTTTCAAAGGCGGCAATGGTTTTTTCAAATTCAGGCTTTATACGGCAGAAATCACTTGTTTCGACCGAAACACCGCGTGCACGAAAGGCATCGGCAACATCTGCATAAAACGCTTCCATACGCGGTCTTACTCCCGGGCTTGTTTTGTCATAAAGTGCTATGTATAAGGGTAATAAACCGATTTTCATGTTCTCTCTCCTTTACTCTCCCATAACCATAACCTGTACCGTTCTTTGTCTGGCACGGGTATTATCAAAATCAATAAAATGGATAAAGCCGAATTCGCCGAGATCCATCTCTCCGTCTTCAATTACAATCGTTTCGCTTCTGCCGATGATAGAGGAACGAAGATGTGCATCGGTGTTATGGCAGCCCCATGCATCCTCATCGTGCTCCTCTGCAAATTTTAACGCCTTTGGGCCGGGATGGAGGTACATCCCCTCATACCGGCATTCCGGAATCATATTTTCCATAACGTTTACCAGATCCTGCTGGAGCGTTTCAAGGCCCGTCATAGACATATCAAAGGCACACTCCTGGGTAATGACACAGCAGGTGGTATGATGGGAATACACCACGCAAATCCCTTCTTTTATCCCGGATTTTTTTACAATTTCTTTTGCCTTTTGCGTCACATCGTGAAACGTATATGCACGGTCACGGGACTGCACTTTAAAAGACTCTCTGTAAATCATTTTACTTCCTCCCGCTTTTTAAGATCATCTCCTGCTCTTCTTGTTGCGGCAATCATCTCGTCAATCATGGCGATTGGGTCCTCGGCATTCATAATGCCCGATGCCGCACCTGCCGCCTCGGAGCCTGCCATAATAAAGTCATAAACCTGCTGCCCGCACGTGATGCCTGCCGCCTGCTCGATCAGGATGTCCGGATCAATTTTACGAATTTCCCGGATAACCTCCTGTACATACCCCATATCGCTGACGCCACCACCCGTGCCGCCGATCAGTTCGGAAGGCTCCGGGTTAATAATATCCGGGTGCAGCTCTGCGATGGCACGGGTTTCCGCCACCGAATCCGCACAGGCAAATATGATCATATCCAGTTCTCTTGCCCTGTCAATCGTGGCTTTCATCTGGGGAAGACTCATGGGCTTTTCACAGTGGTTGATTACAACGCCTTCCGCTCCTGCGGCCTTCAGTGCCTCCGGCAGAACATCTGCCATTCCACGCCCGGGGCGAAGGGTATCCATGTACGGTGCAAGAACAATCAGGTTCTTCGTGTTTTCCACCACCCGGCGAATTTCTACTGCCGGGCAGATGAACAGCACATCAATATCGTATTTTTCTGCCGCCCGATCTGCTGCCAGGGCATATTCCAGCAGTGTATCGCCATACACATAATTTTTTGTGCCAATTTCAAAATACGGCGTTCTGATTTTTCGTTTCATATTATTTCCTCCTTTTATAATCTTCCGGCTCCGGTTGGGAAAATACGCCCCTGGTATATGCACCGTTTTCCTCATAATTCTTCTGCCATAAGCCATGAAGCATTTCATAAATGCCGTCCTCTATCTGTGGTGTGCCCCTAGAAAATGTAGGTAAAAGCTGATCCCCAGCCACCGCCGGGTCTGTACACCGTTTATCACCACGCCACTTTTCTCTTTCTTCGGGATTGCGGAGGTTAGGAATCTCTTTCGGCACATTCCCATCTAAAATGGAGAAGTAGGCAAAAAGGCCGGGCATCCACATATCCAGTGCTTCATAAACGTCAATCGAATCTGCCTTGGGGTCGCCCTGAATTTTACGAACAAAATTATCCATGGAGAAGAAGTCTGAACCGCCGTGCCCGTATTGCGAGGCTTCCTTTTCAACTTCCGGCAGATAGGTTTCCAGCTCCCCCTTGCCATATGCACCGTCGTACGGATCGGCATTGACATAGACTCTGTTAAATGCATCCGTTTTTGCATCCTCACGTGCTGTTTCCATTCTTCCCTTAGAACCGTACAGGGAATACCAGATGGAATCTTTATATAAACCACCGTGAATACTTTTTACAACACCTTCATTTTCAAGGGTTACAAGCTCAATGCCAAACTGACCGCCCTTGCTTCCGACGCACAGATTACGCATGTTTTTTGTTCCTTCCATGCCAATCACAGAAACCGGTCTCAGCCCTGTAATATGAATGATTGGGCCCAGCGAATGGGTACAGTAGAATGTGGAATACATATTGTTTCTCCAGTGGTCAGGGTCACCGTAGGAGATATCCGGCCAAATAGATTCACAATTATGTATATATTCACATTCGCCGTACTCAAACTCGCCGATTTTGCCTTCACGGTAGAGCTTTCGCATTTCCCGGGGGCCGTTCATATAGCAGTAGTTTTCGCCGTATGCATAAACCAACCCTGTTTTTTCAACGCATTCGATAAGACGAACCGCTTCGTCCATATTCTGCACAGGAAGCACCTCGCTGAATACATGCTTGCCTGCCTCCATGCTGCGAATGGCAAAGGGTGCATGCTCGTTTGCGTAGTTTGTCAGTACAACGGCATCCATATCATGCTTTAAAAATTCATCAAAGGAGGTATAGTATGCTATGTCCTTATCCTTATGTGCCTCCTTTTGTTTGCGAAGGCCTTCTTCTCACTTGTCGCAAACAGCAACAAGCTCTGCCCGGTCGCTGTTATCGCAGTATTTAATCATCGTATTGCCACGATAAGCACCCACAACTCCAATGCGGATTCTTTTCATCTTTTTCGCTCCTTTTTTATTGAATGTATGTTAAGTATACCATATATTTTTCCTATGAAACAGAAACAAAAACCATGAATTTATGGATAAAAGTTATTTTTTCTTGCGAAATCGGTGAAAAAGAGATATGCTGAAGATACAAAACAGAAAGGATGTCCGATATGAAAAACGTTTGCCGTTTTATTCCCTCATACCCCTCCATTGATACCATTCATATCATTAACTTTGTTCAGGAAACGCAAACCGAGCACCTTTTAAATCCAGTGCCCGGTGCCACTTATAAAATGTTCTACGTGACAGAGGGAACCGGAATTCTTACTGTAAAGAATAGGAAAACCAATTTCTCCAGTTATCTCAATATTGTGCGTTGTCGCCACGCCTGCCGTCTGATGGAGCAGAAATTTACCAGTATGCAGGACATTGCTCATCTGTGCGGCTATAACGACCCTATGTATTTTTTCCGTGTGTTTAAAGGAAAAATGGGGATTTCCCCCACCGGCTACCGATACAGCCTGAAAGAATAAGACAGCAGAAACCGCCTGTGGCATATGCCTTGCAGGCGGTTTCTTTTAGGGTTTAATGTTTCATAAAAAGTCAAGAAAGGGCGTTGTCCTATCTTCCGAAGATATCTTTACCGTACAGCAACCGCCTTTTGCGGGCACAGCTCCTGACAGCAATAACATTTAATGCAGTTTTCTCGGTGAATGACCGCTTTTTTGTCGATGAGCTCCATGGTTTCTGCCGGGCAACAGCGGACACATTCGCCGCAACCGATACACTTTTTCTCTAAAATCACCGGTTTCTTTTCCTTTTTCAGACGGCTTGCAATCGTCCGGGGCAATAGCCGCAAAAGTCCGGCCTTCCGGCTCGCCTTCGGTCTTTTAAACCGGTGAGTAAATTTTGCCACATCGGCTCCCACAATCTCCAATTCCTCTAAACTACCGGGGCAAAGACCTTCTAATCGGCTGATATCCACCGTATCCACTTCCTCCGGGCTGTAGCCCATCATGGAGGCACACATCAAATCCAGGGCGAATGGATTTGCACTGCCGCAGATCGCTCCCACCTTACGGAGCGTACCGCTGGCAGGTCCGTTCCCTTCCATGGCGACGATTGCATCTATAATATTGATTTGAGGTGCATTGGTACGGCAAAGGTCAACCAGCATATTGCAGAAATCCCTTTTCTTTGGAAACTTAGCGTGAAATTCTGCCTTTCTGGCTCCGGGAATCGAGCCAAACAGGTTTTTCACTGCCGCCGTCATGTCACAAAGCATATGGGTTTTCAGCCTACCCACACTTACAATGAGGTCTGCTTCCACCAGCGGCGTAATCACCGTAAAATCACCAAGCTTCTGACTGCTTGTGTCCAGATTCAGCACTGCACCGCTTTTTTCTGCCGCCGTTTTCATGCCCGTCGTCTCATAAAGCCGTTCCAAAAGCTTCGCGTGGTATAACCCGCCCGGACTGTCGGCAATCGTCACCTGTGCCCCTCGCTTCATAAAGTAGCTTGCCGCCGTCTCTACCAAAACGGGGTGTGCTGTCACGCCTGCCCCCGGCACACGTTTTGCCAGAAGGTTAGGTTTTATAACCACTTTTTTATCCGTCCAATCCCCCGAAAAGCCGTTATCCCGGATGATATTCTCCAGCATGGGTACGAGCGTATCGTGCACCGGCTTTTCCTGATAGTTTTTACACGGTGAAAGGTACACCCTGTTCGTTATTTTCATTTCTCGCTTCATTTATTCTCCGTCCTTTCCGCCTCGCCACCACTTCTGCTTGGCAAGTGTACTGATATCCATAAGGTGGCTGTTATCACCGTCCACCTTCACCTTTATCCGGTCACCGCAAATCTCCAAAACGGTGACAGACGCATTGTCGCACCATTTCTCCCCCGGCATTGCCGCCAGGGGAATCCCTCGCACACGGCATAAAAGTACTTTAATGGCTGTACCGTGGGTGGCAACCAGTACATTCTCATCTTTATGCTTTTTTGCAATATCCAGAACTGCCTGATAAATTCTATCCTGAAACGCTGTCATCCGTTCCCCGTGGGGCATCTCCAGGAGGTGTGGACGCTGAAGCCAGTTTCCGTAGCTTTCCGGGAAACGAACGGGCAAGTCGTCCCAGGGCACGTCTTCCCAGTCTCCGCCGTGAATTTCACGAAGGTCTGCCCGGGTCTCTACCGCTATCCCCTTCTCCTTCGCCACAATTTCCGCCGTTTCCCGGGTCCGCTTTAAATCGCTGGAATATGCCGCATCAATGTGTATGTCTTTAAAATACGCCGGCAGTCTGCTGATTTGTGCTCTGCCGTTTTCCGTTAGGTCTGAATCATACCAGCCATGAAAATTCCGTTCCACATTCCCTCTCGCCTCGCCGTGGCGTACGATATAAAGTGTTGTCATATCTCTTCTCCCTTAAAAATCCTCTGACGAACGCAGGCGGATGTCATTTTGTCATCCGCCTGCCAGTTATGCTTTATTTCTTAGAATTTGCAGAACATGCTCAAACGCTTCGGGACGCGGCACAGAAAAGGTCATGGTCTCCTCTGTTTGGGGGTGGAGAAAACCGATTTCCCCGGCGTGAAGCAGTTGCCCGTCCAGTTGAAAGGACTCTTTTTTTACGCCGTAGGTTTTATCTCCCACAATGGGATGCCCTATGTGACGCATATGCACTCTGATCTGGTGCGTCCTCCCCGTCTTGAGGCTACATTTTAAAAGCGTGTACTGTCCAAATCGCTCCACCACCGAAAAATGGGTTACGGCCTCTCTGCCGCCCGTTTTCAGCACCGCCATTTTTTTACGGTCACGGGGGTCACGACCTAAGGGTGCATCCACAGTCCCGTTTTCTTCTTTAACGTTTCCGTGTACCAGTGCAAAATACTTCCGGGACAGTGTTCTGGTTTTAAGCTGTTCTGACAAATGCTGATGTGCCCTGTCACCCTTCGCCACAATCAGGAGCCCCGTCGTGTCCTTATCAATCCGGTGCACAATGCCGGGACGCAGAACGCCGCCGATAGCCGAAAGGGATTCGCCGCAATGGTGCAAAAGCGCATTGACCAGCGTATCCGACAAATTTCCTGCCGCCGGATGCACCACCATGCCTGCCGGCTTATTGATAACGAGCACACTACTGTCCTCGTACACAATATCCAGCGGAATATCCTGGGCGACGGTCTCCGGTGCAGTGGGCGCAGGAACCGTAACCTCCACCCTATCCCCTTTTTTCAGCTTATAGCCGGCACGGACCTGCTTGCCGGATACGGTTATATGGCCTTCCTCAATCAGCTGCTGCACATAGGCACGGCTTAGGGCAGGCTGCACTGCCGCCACCGCTTTATCGATTCTTTCCCCTACAAACGCTTCATACTCCATCAGTCAAAATCCGTACTTCTGAAAACATAAATACAAAACAATGCCGCTCCAAAAACAACGCAGATATCTGCTACGTTAAAAATCGGAAAATTGATAAACCGTGCGTCCAGAAAATCTACCACGTGTCCTAAAACAATTCTGTCTGCCAGATTCCCCAGTGCACCGGAAATAATGAGCGATACCGCTATGCCAAACAATTTACTTTTCGGCTTTTTTACAAAAATATATGTGACGAGCAACCCGATAATGAGGAACGTTACGGCAATCAGGAAACCCACCTTACCGCTGAGAATGCTGAATGCCGCACCGTCATTGGTCTGATACGTGATATGAAATATATTTTTGAGCACCGGTATGCTTTGTCTTATTTGCATATTTGCGGAGACAAGGCATTTCGTCACCCTGTCTGTCGCAAATGAAACTACTCCCACCAATACAGGAAGCCAAAGCATTGTTTTTTTCTCCTACTCTTTAATAATGTCGGCACAACGGCTGCAAAGCGTGGGGTGTGCCGCATCCTCGCCCACGGTTGTACTGTAAAGCCAGCAACGTTCGCATTTCTCACCCTTGGGCTCCGTAATTTCCACTGCCAGGCCCTCTGTCTCACCGGCGTAGGCACCCGTGCCCGCTTCTCCTTCCAAAAGCGTGACGGAAGAAACAATGAACAGCGTAGGCAATGTGTCGCCGAAGGTTTCCAAAAATGCCTTCATCTCTGCAGAAACATAGAGCACAACACCGGCACCCACAGAGTTACCGATTTTCTTCTCTGCACGGGCATTTTCCAGTGCCTTCGAGACATCGGCACGAAGTTTAATAAAGCGATCCCATTTTTCTTCCAGCTCCGGATTTTTGTAGAGACCGATCTTGGGCATATCGTTATAAAGAACGCTACGCTTGTCATCCCCTGCCTTGTGGGGCATGAACTGCCAAATCTCTTCTGTGGTGTATACAAGTACCGGTGCTAAAAGCCGCACGATGGCATCCAAAACGGTATACATAACCGTCTGTGCCGCACGACGCTGTGTACTGTCTGCCTTTTCCACATACAGGCGATCCTTGATAATATCCAGATAGAAGTTACTCATATCCACCACGCAGAAGTTGTGAATCGCGTGATAGATTAAATGGAAATCATAGCTTTCATAGGCGGCAAGCACCTTCTCCGTCATCTGCGAAAGACGCATCATCGCCCATTTATCCAGCTCGTTCATCTCCTCTACCGGAACCAAATCCTTTTCCGGATCAAAGTCATGAATGTTGCCGAGAATGTACCGGGCTGTATTGCGGATTTTCCTGTATACCTCAGACATCTGCTTTAAGATATCCTTAGAAATACGCATATCCGTCTTAAAGTCTGCGGAAACCACCCAGAGGCGGAGAATATCGGCACCGAAGTCCTTGATGATATCCTGCGGACTTACACCGTTACCTTTGGATTTGGACATCTTCTGTCCGTCAGAGTCTACAATCATACCGTGGGTGATAACAGATTTATAAGGTGCTTCGCCACGGGCGGCAATAGAGGTCAGAAGCGAGGACTGGAACCAGCCTCTGTACTGGTCATTGCCTTCCAGATATAAATCTGCCGGGAAACGAAGACCTTCCTTTACGTCCAGAACGCCGGCATGGCTGGAGCCGGAATCAAACCAAACGTCCATAATGTCTTTTTCTTTTGTAAATGTGGTGCAGCCGCACGTGCAGGCAGTACCTGCCGGCAGAATGTCAGCAGCATCTACCTCGTACCACGCACCGCTGCCCTTCGCACGGAAGAGCTCGACCACTGCCTGAATGGATTCGTCTGTAATGAGGGCTTCGCCGCAATCGGCACAGTAGAAAATCGGGATAGGAACACCCCAGGTTCTCTGCCGGGAAATACACCAATCCGCTCTGTCCATGACCATGCTGGTGATTCTTTCCTCGCCCCACTTCGGAATCCAACGTACATTGTGAATGGCGTCCACTGCCGCCTCCTTAATGCTGTCCACAGAGGCAAACCACTGCTCCGTGGCGCGGAATACAATGGGCTCATGGCAACGCCAGCAATGAGGATACTGGTGAATAATTTCGGCAATGGCATACAGTGCATTCTTTTCCCGAAGCTTCTCCTCGATGGCAGGATTTGCCTTGGAATAATGCAGTCCTTTAAATTCGCCTGCCAGCTCGTTCAGATACCCCTTGCTGTCCACAGGCACTAAAATCGGGATATCTTTATAGGGGCGACATGCCACATAGTCCTCTGCACCGTGTCCGGGTGCTGTGTGTACACAGCCCGTACCGGCGTCCAGTGTTACATGGTCACCCACAATCACGAGAGAGGTTCTATCCATAAAGGGGTGGGCACAAGTAATATATTCCAAATCACTGCCCCGGTATTCTGCAATTTTTTCGTATTCCGAAATGCCGCCTGCCGCCATGACAGTCTCCGTCAGCTCTTCGGCAATGACATAGACCTCGCCGCCGACACGTACCAAACTATAGGTAAAGTCCGGATTTAATGCAATGGCAACGTTTCCGGGAAGCGTCCAGGTAGTTGTGGTCCAGATTACAAAGTATACGGGCTCCTTTATATCGGCAAAGAGACCCTTATCATCGGCAACGCGGAATTTAACATAAATGGAGTTTGTCTTATCTTCTTCATATTCGATTTCAGCTTCTGCCAGTGCCGTTTCACAGTCAGGGCACCAATAGATGGGCTTGAGGCCCTTATAGATATAACCCTTCTTTGCCATAGCACCGAAGATTTCAATCTGCTTGGCTTCAAATTCGGGTGCCAGTGTCAGATAGGAATTATCAAAATCGCCCAAAGAGCCGAGACGCTTAATCTGACTCTTCTGGTTTTCTACATAGCCGAGTGCAAATTTCTTACATTCCTCCCGGAATGCAGAAACGGAAACCTCGCTACGGTTTATGCCCAGCTTTTTAATTGCCTGGCGTTCAATGGGCAGACCGTGTGTGTCCCAGCCGTGAATGTAAGGGGCACGGTAGCCGTTCATGTTCTTGTAACGGACAATGATGTCCTTGAGCGTTTTGTTCAGTGCATGACCCATATGCATATCGCCGTTTGCGTACGGCGGTCCGTCATGCAAAACAAACAGCGGCTTGTCGGCATTTTTTTCCATCAGTCCGCCATATAAATCATTTTCTTCCCACTGTTTCAGTGTTTCCGGCTCCCGGGTGGGCAAATTGCCTCGCATAGGGAACTCGGTTTCGGGCAAATTCAGTGTTTTGCCGTAATCCATGGTTTTCAATCCTTTCCTTCTCTTATTCCTGCACAGGCGGTACAACGGGTGTAGCAATCTGCGTATCCGTCATCGGGGACGGTGCAGGCACATATGCCGCCTCGTTTATTTCCGTATGGGATACGGAAGCTTTGGGCATCTGCACAGGTGCCGGTGTGTAAGCCACGGTTCCTTCGTTTGCATCCTGTACCATGCCGTTTATAATCTCAATCTGGGTGCGAAGCTGTGAAATGTGACGGGTGGCAAAGACACTGATATTTCGCTTCATATCCACCTCACGCTGGAGTGTCGCCTGCACGCTTGTCTCCGCTTCTTTCACAATATAAGCCGCCTTTTCTTCTGCCTCTTTCACAATAGCGTCCGCCTTTTCCTGTGCGGAACGGACTGCCGCATCGCTACTCGTCTGGGCAAGCAACAGGGCGTTCTGAAGGGCATCCTCCATGGTCTTATACTTATCCACAAGGCTCTGCATCATCTGGAGCTTGTCCTTCAGAGAAATGTTTTCCTTGTACAGTGTTTCATAGTCGGCGGTCAGTTCGTTGAATACTTCTTCCACGTCCTGCTTTTTATAGCCGCCCATAAAAGCACTGCCGAATTCGATTTTTTCCAGTTCAAGCGGTGTAAACATAGCACTTCACATCCTTTTTGTCTTTTTTCTTCACTTGTATTTTACAGCGTCCAAGGGAAAAAGCCCTTGTTTTTCAGTTCATCCCGGACATCGCCGGCAATGCTGACGTTATAGGGTGCAATGAGGAATATGCCGCCGGAAACCTTCTGAATGTTGCCTTCCAGTGCATAAACTACACCGCTGATAAAATCCAGAACCTTTATGGCATCTTCCTTTGTCAAGTCCTCCAGATTCACCACAACTGCCTTCTTCGCTTTGAGGCGGTCTGCAATTTCGCTGGCATCCTCATACGTTGCCGGTTGCAGAACTGCCACTTCCAGCTGTGTGGTAGCCGTCATGCTGACAACGCGGGCATTACCTGCGTATGTAGAGGATTTGGTGCGTGAAGTGTTCAGCGGCTTTAAATCCGGCTTGGATTTTTCCAGCTCATCCACCTCAAACTCTTCAAATTCGTCCTCTTCGCTCCCGAAAATCATTTCTCCCAGTTTGCCGAAAATCTTTGCCATTTTACTGTTTACCTCCATTTTTTCTATATCCAAATATTGCACTGCCGATTCTGACAATATTTGCTCCTTCTTCAATGGCGATCCCGTAGTCGCCGCTCATGCCCATGGAAAGATACTGCATCCGGCAATGCCGGAAGGTCTGTGCCCCGATACGGTCAAACAGCGTCCGCATTTTTGCGAAAGCTTGCCGTACAGCGGTCTCCTCTGTGGTATGCGGACCGATGGTCATCAGTCCGTCTATCTCCACCCCTGTCCTTCCCTCGTTTTCTTCAATTATGGGAAGAACTGCATCGAAATCCATGCCGAATTTGCTTTCCTCTCCGGAGGCATTCACCTCCAGGAGCACATGCGCACATATGCCGTGCTTTTCTGCCTGTCTGGAAATTTCATCCATAAGACGTGCACTGTCGGCGGCGTGAATCAGTGCCGCCTTATCTATAATATATTTGACCTTGTTTGTCTGTAAATGTCCTATAAAATGCCACTGGGCATTCTGTACCTGACCGAATTTATCCACAAGCTCCTGCACCCGGTTTTCCCCGATATATCGAAGACCTGCGTCCACTGCATACCGGATACGTTCCGGCTCCACGGTTTTCGTGGCACCAAGAAGAATAATATCTTCCTTTTTTCTTCCGGCACGCACCGCTGCCTTTTCAATGTGCATTTGCACCCTTTCCAGATTTCTTTGTATTTCTGCTTGCAGCACGAACCCCTCCTTAATATATGACCGTATCGTATAGCCGCAGTGCTGTATTTTCGCCTTCACGGATAATGGTATAATTTTCTCCCTGATGTGCAACCTCCACGGTTTTAAAGACCCGATCCGTCACCGTCTGCACATACACGCCCTGCTTACCGTCTTCCTCCACGATTGCTTTTGTGGGAACACGAAGCCCCTCATGCCGGGATACGATTACATCAGCTGTGACGCTTCTGTATTTCAATAATCTTTGGGGCGACTTATCGGAATAAAACACAACCATGCACTTTCCGTTTTCAGCCTCTGAAACCGCTTTCACCTTGGCACGGCAGCTTTCGCCGCCACATTCTCGAAACTGCAACGAAACAGCCTGTCCCGGTTTTAATTTCTCTGCCATGAAAGCATCTATGGTACAGACGCCTCGCCACTCGTTGTTATATACGATTTTGCAACCGCCTCCGGACGTGCCGATGCGATCCTCCAGACGCTCCAGCTCTTCCGGGGAAAGTGTGTCCGTAGCTTCCGTCTTCATGATATTTTCCAGCCCGTCCGTGCCCTGAAAGAAAATACCTGCCCTAGGGCTGAATACCTCTTCGATGCTGTTACCGATTTTTTGTTCCAGTGCAGCCTGTCTTTCTTCCAGAAGACGAATCAGTGTATCCTTCTGTCCTTCCGCCGCACTTTTTTCATCCTTGGCAACAAGAAGATCTTCTTTCAGTGCCGCAAGTTTTTCCATATCGCCCTTTTCTGCCGCTTTTGTGATTTTTGCAGAAATGGCTGTAATTTCCCCGTCGGTACGAAGGGTTTCCGCATACGTTTCCTTCCCTTCATAAAGCTGAAGCCGCTGCACCCTGTCCTGAATCTGCAAAAATTCATGCAGAGCCCCTTCATGGGTATCCGCCGAGAGCAAAGCCCCCACCCGTGCCCCCTTATGAACGCGGGCACCGTCGGCGGTGATAGGCTGGAGAACGCCGTTTTGTTTGCTCTCAATCACGACCTCATCCTTAAACAAATAGAGCGTGGTACTAAACGCCTCCTCCTGTACGCCGTACCGCACGATTTCCGTAGAGGTTCTTCCGAGGAAAAAGGAAACCAGATTCCAGACAGCAAACAGTGCCACAGCGACCAAAACAATTATTTTTATCTTACGCTTCACTGTGCTTCTCCTTCCCCTTCTGCCGTCCTATCCAGAAAACGTGCCACACACATTTCGGCAAGCGTTTCCACCTTTTTTTGTCCATCCAGCCAGATAATATTGGGATTCGCCCGAAACCATGTCATCTGCCGCTTCGCAAGACGCCGGGTATTCCGCTTCAGAAGCTCCACTGCCTCTTCATAGGTGGCACGACCCTCCAAAAACCAGATCAGTTCCTTATACCCTACCCCCTGCAGTGCCGTCCGCTGTTTTCCCCGAAGCGTAGCGTAAACGGACCGGACCTCTTCCAGAAGCCCTGCCTCCAGCATAACGTCAACACGCCTATTTATTCTATTATACAAAATTTCTCGCGGGAGTTCAAGAGCAAATACAAAATAATCGTAAATTTTTTCCGATTTTTTTTTGCAATGTGCCGATTTTGTCTCTCCGGTGGTATAATAAATCTCCAACGCCCGCAAAATCCGCCGTTTTTCGTTAGGATGCAGACGGGCTGCCGCTGCCGGGTCCAGACGGGTAAGTGTCGCAAACATCGCCTCGCCGCCCTGCACCTCCCACGCCGCTTGCAGCTCCTCCCGAACACGGGGGTCGAAGGCGTTTTCGGACAGTGGTCTGTTTTCCGTCACCGTGTCAATATAAAGCCCTGTTCCTCCTGCTAAAATGGGTACCTTTCCCCGGGCATGAATGTCCCGGATTGCCTCGTGAGCAAGGACAGCAAACTGTGCCAGCGAAAAGTTCGTGTCCGG
This sequence comes from Oscillospiraceae bacterium, assembly GCA_015068765.1. Lineage (GTDB taxonomy): Bacteria > Bacillota > Clostridia > UMGS1883 > UMGS1540 > SIG447. The sequence continues at coordinate 43,680 of SVJY01000002.1, read as the reverse complement.
TGAAACCACGTCCAGCAAATGGTGCGGTATCCCTGCCATTTCCTCTTCATCCGGCTTTGCCGTTCCGATATTCATATCTTTATAAACCTGCATAGAATCGGCAGAGACTACCTCGCCGCCGATTTTTTTGGCAATCTCAATGGCAAGTGCCGTTTTTCCCGAAGCCGTTGGTCCTGCAATTACCAGTAATGGAATCATTGGTCTGCTCCTTATCTGTGACTGTATGGGGTTGCCGCCACAGTCGCAATCTGAATTTCGTCGGCACCTGCCTTTTTCAAAACACTCGCGCATCTGTTTAGGGTGGTACCGGTTGTAATTACATCATCCAAAAGGAGAATTCGCTTCCCCTGAATATCCGTATTCCGCCGGAGAGCAAATGCATCGCCCAGGCTTTGCCGCCTGTCTCTGCCACGCCGACGGGACTGGGGCATTGTATTCTTCGTTTTTCGCAGTGTGGCACAGACCGGCACATTAAGCTTTTCGCCCAGTGCCTGTGCCAAAAGGGCCGCCTGATTGTACCCTCGGCTTCCCAAGCGGATAAAGTGCATCGGCACAAAGGTAATGAGGTCCGGGCGATCCGCCTCCAGCTCCCGCATTTTCATCAGAATGAAGGAGGCAAAGGTTACGGCACTGGCTTTTCTGCCACCGAATTTAAACTGTAAAATAGCAGTGCGTACTGTATCCTTATACAGAAAAGGTACGTATGCTTTTGTAAATGCCCGTCTATGCTTCCGGCAATGTACGCAAACCATGTCACCATACACGGTATCCAGCGGTGCACCGCAAATTTTGCAGGCACGTCTGTTATGGGGGATTTGGAGGAGACAGCTTTGACAAACTGCAAAATTTTCATTCTCCGTGACCGCCCTGCAAAACACGCACTTCGGCGGAAACAGCAGCCGCAATATCCACCGTATCATCGAATCATCCCCCGTATTTTACCGGCAAGCCCCGAATATCGCTCAATCTGCCGATTGTTTGCAATCATGGTGTGCATCACGCTTTCCCTACCCACGAGAATAACCAGTTTTTTTGCCCTTGTGACGGCTGTATACAGAAGATTTCTGCACATCAGCTGGGGTGCACAAGGGAACATGGGGATGACCACGGCATCAAATTCACTGCCCTGGCTTTTATGTACCGTAACGGCATACGCCATTTCCAGGTCCTCCAGTTCCGTGAAGTCGTATCGGACGAGCCGCTCCTCATCAAACAATACTTCTAAATACCGCCCCTTTTGGTTAATGGAATAAATCCGCCCAACATCGCCGTTAAATACCCCGTTGCCGCCCTCCTCGCTGTCCGGATTCCGCCAGGCAATATCGTAATTGTTCCGTACCTGCATCACCTTGTCGCCTTCCCGAAAGCACCAGTCCTGCATGGGCTTTTCCTGCTTGCCGGGTGCAGGCGGATTGAGCCGTGCCTGTAGAGCCTTATTCAGAACATTGATACCGAGCGCGGATTTTCGGGAAGGGCTGATGACCTGAATCTGTTTGAGAGGGTCCAGTCCATAGGCACGGGGCAGCCGTACTGCACACACGTCGCATATCGTCTGCAAAATCCCTTCTGCGTCCTCTCGGTGCATCAAAAAGAAATCCTTATCCTTCCGGTTTACCTCCGGTGCTTCGCCGGCATTTATTTTATGTGCACCCACAACAATCATGCTTTCTGCCGCCTGCCGGTAAATATCGGTCAGACGGCAAACCGGCACCGTGCCGCTTTGCAATATATCCCGGAGCACATCCCCGGCACCCACACTCGTCAGCTGGTCTGCATCTCCTACCATAATCAGCCGTGCCCCCGGCTTCATGGCACGGAGAAGGGCGTACATCAAAAGCACATCCACCATACTCATTTCGTCTACAATGATAACGTCCTCGTCCAGCGGATTTTCTTCGTTCCTGCCAAACGTCTGCCGTTCCCCGTCCCCGGAGAAATTCAGTTCCAGAAGACGATGAATGGTTTTCGCCTCCATGCCGCAGGTCTCTGCCATTCGCTTTGCCGCTCGCCCGGTGGGGGCACACAGCGTCACCGACGCATCCGCCGCCGTCATAATTTCTATAATTGCGTTAATAACGGTTGTTTTTCCTGTTCCCGGACCACCCGTGATCACAGACGCACCGTTTTGCATGACCATAAAGCAAGCGTTCCGTTGCTCCTCGGAAAGGGTAATGCCTGCCCGACGTTCCGCAGTGTGCACTGCCGCTTCCATGGGAATACCCAGCCCGGTCTGCCCCGTATGCATGATCGTATACAGCCGCCGTGCCACGCCCATTTCCGCATGAAAGAATGCCGGTAGGTATAGGTTTCGCCCCGTATCCCCTGCCTCCTGTATCAATACCCCTTCCAAAAGCATACCTGTTATGACGTTTTGCACAAGTGCTTCGTCCACACCCAGAATCTCTGCACTGCTACGGACAAGCAGCTCCTCCGGCAAATACGTATGTCCACCGGCCGAATATTCCGTCAGTACATACTTCACACCGTTTTTTAGCCTCGATTCGCCGGTGATATCCGCCCCCATCTGCATTGCAATTTTATCCGCCGTTTTAAAGCCGATACCCTCCACCTCACACAAAGCATAGGGGTTCTGCTCAATTAAGGTCACGGTGGACGGACCGAATTTCCGAAATACACGCACGGCAAAATTCGGCGTTACCCCATAGGGCTGGAGGAACATCACCACGTTCTGCACCGCCTGCTTTTCCATAAGGGAAATCTGCATTTCCTCTGCTTTTTTGCGGCTGATTCCTTTAATGGTGGCGAGCCTGTCCGGATCGTCCCGGATTACCTCCAGTGCCTCCTTACCGAACTTGTCCACAATTTTCTGTGCCGTTGCCGGACCTACGCCCTTTATGATACCGGAGGAGAGGTATTGGAGAATCTGCATTTCACCGGTGGGCAGGATTTTTTCACAGGTTTCCACCCGAAACTGCTCACCGTATTCGGCATGGGTTGTCCACCTTCCGGTCAAACGGACCCCCTCGCCGGGTGCAATGCCGGGCATGATGCCCACTGCAGTGGAAAAAACCCCTTCCACGTCAATATCGCAAACGGTATATCCGTTTGCGATATTTTGAAAAATAATCTCTTGTACGATACCCTCTATGACGAGAAATTCCGCCATAAAACCCCTCTCTTTACTGTTTTTTCAGCACGCCGTACCGTTTGCACAACGCATTTACATATGTACTGTCACTGCCCCGTATATACACACGGGCGTTACTAAAATACCGCTGGCCAAGCCGCTTTGCCATTGCCACCGTATTCTCAATATTTTCCACGTCTTCATCCCCGGTAATGATAATTTCCACACTGCCGTCGGCCGGCACACCCATCGCACGGAGCAGCAGTAATGCCGCCGCCGCAAGGCACACCGTGATGAGAAGCGGGACTATATATTCTAACAGCATACCATTCGCCTCCTGCTTTTATAGTATGCTGCTCGATTCTTTTATGTGTAATTACCCGAGAACTTCTTTCCGAATTGCGTCTGCCATATCCGTCTTCTCCCAAGGATATTCCCCATTCCCGAAATGACCGTATGCCGCCGTCCGTGCGTAAATGGGACGGAGTAGGTCCAGCGTCGCAATCATGCCGTCGGGACGGAGATCGAAAAGCTTTTCAACCGCTTCTGCCAGTCTTTCATCGGACACACAGCCTGTACCGAAGGTATCCACCCGAAGAGAAACAGGGCGTGCCACACCAATAGCGTATGCCGCCTGCAGCTCACATTTATTCGCAAGACCGGCCGCCACAATGTTTTTGGCGATGTAACGCATCATATATGCCGCTGTTCTGTCCACCTTTGTGGCATCCTTGCCGGAGAGTGCTCCGCCGCCGTGACGGGCATAGCCGCCATAGGTATCCACAATGATTTTTCGTCCGGTCAGACCTGTGTCCCCGTGCGGACCGCCGATAACAAAGCGGCCGGTGGGGTTTACATAGATTTTTGTATTCTCGTCCAGCAATTCTGCCGGAAATACCGGGCGAATAACCTCCCGGACAATATCGGCACGGATCGTTTCAATATCCACGTCCGGATCATGCTGTGTAGAAATGACCACCGCTTCAATCCGGATCGGCTTATCATCGTCGTACTCCACGGTAACCTGACTTTTTCCGTCCGGTCTCAGGTACGGAAGTGTGCCGTCTTTTCGCACGGCGGTGAGCTTCTCTGCCAGCTTATGGGCAAAGGAAATAGGCAGAGGCATCAGCTCCTCCGTTTCGTTACAGGCGTATCCGAACATAAGGCCCTGGTCGCCGGCACCGTGTCCTACACCGCCTTCTTCCTTCGCCTCGAAGGAACGGTCAACGCCCAAGGCGATATCCGGCGACTGCTCCCGGATGCAATTTAAAACTGCACAGGTCTCACAGTCAAAGCCATATGTCGTTTTATCGTATCCGATTTCCCGGATTGTTTTACGGGCAATGTCGGCAATATCCACATAGCATTTCGTTGTAATTTCGCCCATAACCATCACAAGGCCCGTCGTCGCCGTAACCTCACAGGCCACCCGTGCCGTCGGATCCTTCTCTATAATTGCATCCAGAACACTGTCGGAAATTTTATCGCACAGCTTGTCCGGATGTCCCTCTGTCACCGATTCTGATGTGAAATAATGTTTCATAATTCTCCTCTTCTTTCTTTCGTGCTATATAAGCCCGACAAACCATTTTACAATTTCTGTACCAAACGTCATAATGCATCCGGCCGCCAGTACACCGGCAAGAATGCTGGGCAGGGCAAAGCGGAAGCGTAAATCCAAAAGTGCCGCACAAAGTGCACCGGTCCACGCACCCGTCCCGGGCAGGGGAATTGCCACAAACAGAAACAGCCCCAACGCACTTCTTTTCATAATTTTATCCCGGTTCTTCTCTGTCTTTCGTTCCATCCAGTGTGCGAACCAGCCTAAAATCCGTGTTTTTTTCAGGTATTTGATGAAAGGCCTCGCCAGCAGAATGATCAGTGGCACCGGCAGGCAGTTACCGATTACGGCACAGATAAATGCCGTCCACGGTGCCAGTCCCAGTACGGCACCGTAGGGTATAGCCCCACGCAATTCCACAACGGGAACCATTGCCATCAAGAGCACCTGTAGTTCCTTGGAAAGTGTGTCCAGAAATGTACTCATAGGTCACCTCTTCTATTCTTTCATATTATTATACATATTTTCCCCATTTTTGTCAACCGTTTATGATTTTTTTTATTAAATGTAAGCATATGCGAAAACAAACGTGTAATCGTGCCCGGTTTTGTGGCATACTACCACCAATCGGAGGTGTTATCAAGTATGACAAAGAAAACAGGTATGGAATCTATGCGTTCCCTATATAAAATCGGTCGCGGTCCTTCCAGCTCACACACCATCGGACCGGAACGGGCGTGCAACGCTTTTCGGGAGAAGCACCGGACGGCAGACAGCTTTCGTGCCGTTTTATACGGTTCCCTTGCCAAAACCGGCCCGGGACACGGCACGGATGCGGTTATACGGAAAACATTCGCACCGCTTCCCTGCGAAATTTCGGCAGATGCCGCTGCACAGAATTTACCCCACCCGAACACCCTGGATTTATTTGCGTATAAGGAGGGCGAGGAAATCGGTCGGGCACGGGCAATGAGCATCGGCGGCGGTACTATCCGCTTTGAAGGTGAACAGGCAGATACATTCGTTTCCGTATACCCGGAAATGTCCTTTTGTGAAATTGCGGCCTACTGCAAAGAAAACGGCATGACGCTTTCTGCCTTTGCCGCCATGCGGGAAGGGGAGGCACTCTGGTCCTTTTTGCAAGAAATCTGGACGGCGATGAAAAGTGCCGTCCGACGTGGACTTGCGGACGAGGGCGTACTGCCCGGCGGACTAAAGGTACAGAAAAAAGCAAAAGCCCTTCTGGAAAACCCTTACGAAAACGAGATACCCGAAAGCCGAGAAAACCGACTTGTCAGTGCATATGCCTTTGCCGTCAGTGAACAGAACGCTTCGGGCGAGACCGTCGTAACCGCACCTACTTGCGGTGCCTCCGGCGTCCTCCCTGCCGTTTTGTATTACCAGCAAGAAAAAAACGGGTATACCGATGCACAGCTTCTCCGCCCCCTTGCCGCCGCAGGCCTGATCGGTAATCTCATACGCACAAACGCCTGTATTTCGGGAGCGGCATGCGGCTGTCAGGCGGAGGTAGGCACTGCTTGTGCCATGGCGGCCGCCGCACTGGGCGAACTGTTCGGTCTCGGCATTGACCAAATCGAATATGCGGCAGAAATCGCCATTGAGCATCATCTGGGGCTCACCTGTGACCCTATCGCAGGTCTCGTCCAGATTCCCTGTATAGAACGGAATGCCGTTGCCGCCATGCGGGCACTCGACGCCGTCAATCTTGCCGGGCTCCTTTGGAATACCCGTAAAATTTCCTTTGACAGGGTGGTACAAACCATGAAAGAAACGGGGCTCGATATGCATACAGCCTACAAAGAAACCGCCGAGGCAGGGCTCGCGAAGCTTCCTTTGTAACAGAGGATAGAAGTATATTGTATACCATTATTTTTACGCACAAATTAAAATATTTCCAAAAATGCTTGACAAATGTTTTACACTTCGATATAATATGATAGTATTTGTGCCTATGGGCACGGACAGTATTGTTCTAAGAAAGCGGAAGCAAAGCAAAAGGAGGTGTACTTATGCTTCAGACATATCAACCTTCCAAGCGGTACAGAAAGAAGGAGCATGGCTTCAGAAAGAGAATGAGCACGGCTAACGGCCGCAAGGTTCTCGCCAGAAGAAGACGCAGAGGAAGAAAGGTTCTTTGTGCGTAATATCCTATGAAGAAGACGGTATCGATAAGACAAAACCATGAATTTCGGAGTTTGTATTACAAAGGCGGTTCTAAGGCGTCCGGCCTTTTGGTCGTATACTTCAAAAAGAACAGATACGGTCAAAGCCGCCTGGGTATTACCGTCAGCAAAAAAGTCGGAAACGCCGTTACACGAAACCGTGTGCGGCGTCTGATTAAAGAAAATTACCGTTTGATGGAACCGGAAATACGGGATGGGTATGATGTGGTTATCGTTGCCCGTACGCGTATGGCGGAAGCGGATTTCCATTCCTCCGGTGCATCGCTTCGGATGCTTTTCGGAAAGTGTGGATTGCTCGCATGAAAAAGATTCTGCTTTTCTGTATTCACGGATACAGAAAGTACATTTCGCCAATGAAAAAGCCGACCTGTCGGTTCTATCCTTCCTGTTCGGCATATGCCGCAGAAGCAATAGAACGGTATGGTGCCTGCCGAGGTGGTTTTATGGCTCTTCGGCGGCTTTTGCGTTGTCACCCCTTTAGTCCCGGCGGGTATGACCCTGTAAAATAGGCGGGATCGTTTTTGAAAGGAAGAAATCAATGAACTGGCTATATCAGTTTTTCGGCTCAATCATCAAGTTCATTTACGAAACCTTTGGACAGAACTATGGTGTTGCGCTGATTCTTTTTACTATTTTTATGAAAGTAGTGCTTCTCCCTCTGGGCATCAAGCAACAGCGTTCCATGTCAGCCATGCAACGCCTGCAGCCCCAGCTTGCGGAGTTGCAAAGAAAATACCCCAACGACAAGGAAAAGCTCAGTCGCGAAACCATGGAGCTTTACAGAAAGAACGATGTAAGTCCCTTCGGCGGCTGTCTTCCCATGATTTTCCAGCTGCTTATTCTCCTTGTTATGATTAATATTGTTTATCGTCCGGCAACCTACATCATGGGCGTTGCCACGGATGCCAAGGACATTGCCACGCAGATTCAGCTGGCAAAGGAAGCCGGCATGAACTTTGGTTTCCCCAGTATGAACCCCGGTTTTCTCTGGTGGGATCTGGGTGTAAGGCCTGTTTTTACCTTCTCCCCCACCCTTGAACATCTGATTAGCTGGATTCTGCCGCTGCTTGCCACGGCCGCAACATACCTCTCCGGTGTGGCGGCACAGAAAATGAGTGGAAACTCTGCCGCAGGGAATGACCAGGCACAGCAGATGTCCAAGAGTATGACGACCTTTATGCCGATCATGACCTTGGTATTCACATTTACACTGCCGCTCGGTGCGTCTTTGTACTGGTTTGTAAGCAGTATAACACAGGTGCTCCAGCAGTTTGCTCTTACGAAAATACTTAAGGTTGAAATTAAAGACGAGGGAGGATTATCCTATCATGAAAAGCGTAATCAAAAACGCAAAAAGCATTGATGAAGCTGTAGCCGCCGCACTGGCAGAGCTGGCTGTTTCTGAAGACATGGTCACAGTTGAGGTGTTGGAGGAAGGCAAAAAAGGCTTTTTGGGTCTTGCCGGAAAAGAAGCAAGTGTCCGTATTACCGTTAAAGAAGATGCCGGTGTTGTAGCCCCCATAGAAGCCGCTAAAAAAGCCGATAATGCTTCTCCGGCTGAAATTGCAGAGAATTTTCTCCGCCACATTCTGTTGTCCATGGGTCTTGAAGCCGAGCTTTCGGTTACCCCCGGCGAAGAGAATACAGTGGAAATTGACATTACCGGTGACGATATGGGAATCCTGATCGGTCGCCGTGGCGAAACCTTGTCCGCACTGCAGTATCTCACAAGCCTTGCCGTAAACCGCCGCACGGAAGATTACTACCGCATCGTGCTGGATACGGAAAACTACAAAAAACGCAGAGAAGAAACCCTGAAGAGACTGGCAAAGAGGCTGGCAGGCAATGCTGTGCGTTACAGAAGAAATGTAACGCTGGAAGCCATGAGCCCCTACGAACGCCGGATTATTCACTCCGAACTGCAAAACGATCCTATGGTTTCCACCTATTCCACCGGCGAAGAGCCGAACCGTAAGGTTGTTATTGTATATAAGGGCGGCAGATAAGGCGTACCTTTTGATATTGATTGAAAACCCGGAGCTGTAAAAACGACTTTTTACAGCTCCGCTTTTGTAGGGACAGATTTCCGGCACCTTTTTTACAGTCCCTTTTAATGGAGGAAAGAACATGAGAACAGACGATACCATTACGGCAGTAGCCACGCCAAGGGGAACCGGCGGCGTGGCGGTAATCCGCATTAGCGGTCCCGATGCCTTCCCCGTTGCAGATAAGGTCTTTTTCGCTAAGCATAAGCCCAGTGCGGCACAGCCACGTCTTATGCAATACGGCAAAGTACAAAACGGAGATACCGTACTGGATATGGGTATGTGTGTCACTATGCCCGCCCCCCATTCCTTTACGGGAGAAGATGTTTGCGAACTACACATCCATGGCGGTGCACATCTGACGGAAAGCGTACTGCAAGCAGTGCTGGATGCCGGTGCTCGTCTTGCGTTGCCGGGCGAATTTACGAAGCGTGCCTTTATAAACGGCAAGCTGGACCTTGCACGGGCAGAGGCCGTGGGCGACTTGATTCATGCCACCGCAGATAAGGCAGCCATCGTCGCTGTCAATCAGCTGGAAGGGCGTCTTTCTAAAAAAATCTCCGCCATTCGCGACAGTATTATTGACCTTACCGCACAGCTCTCTGTGGCGGCAGACTACCCGGAGGAGGATATTGACTATCTGACCCTTTCCGCCTTTACGGATAAGCTGACGGAAATTTCCGAAGCACTGGATAAGCTTGTGGCATCTGCCCGGGGCGGCCAGCTACTTCGTGAAGGGGTGCGTTGTGCCATTGTAGGCCGGCCGAACACCGGAAAATCCTCGTTACTCAATGCCATCGTAGGCTCCTACCGTGCTATCGTAACCGATATAGCAGGGACGACGCGGGATATCGTGGAGGAGGTTGTCTCCATGGGCGGTATTGCCGTAAAATTCGGCGACACTGCCGGGCTTCGTGAAGGCGAGGGCGAGGCGGAAAAAATGGGAATTCAAATGGCACGCACGTATGTGAAAGAATCCGATTTCTGCCTTGTGGTGCTGGACAGCCGCTTTGTGGAGGCGGCAGACCGTGAAATTCTGGACTTTGTCAAGGACAAGCCTCACATCATTGTGCTGAACAAAAAGGACCTTGCACAGTATGCCGGCGAATTTTCTGCCCCCTCTATCCATATATCCGCTGCCACCGGCGAGGGACTGGAAGAGCTGGAAAATGCCGTTTTATCCCTTCTGGATTCTTTCGTGGGCGACGATTCCCTCCGTCATGCCGATGCCGTCCGTCTTACAAATACAAGACAACGTGATGCGGCCGTGAAGGCACGAAATGCCGTCCAGGAAGCAATGAACACCATTGAAAACGGATTCCCGGCAGACCTGGTAGCAGTGGATTTGGAAAATGCGGCGGCATACCTGGGCGAAATCGTCGGGCTGTCTGTTTCCGATGAGGTAATCAGCCGCATTTTTGAAAAATTCTGTTTAGGAAAATAAAATGTTGATTTTGTATTGACAAACGGTGGCTTATGTTGTAAAATAACAGTAACAGCTTTTACATGACTGACGGATTTGCGGAGCACCGCAAGGGAGTGTAATGGTGAAAAGGGCCGACCGTCTGGGCAAATCAGTTTCAGGAAGAACTGGTTTGTCCTTTTTTGATAGCGGCAAGCCGGCGGAAAGGAGCTACATATGGAGCATACAAACTGGAAAGGCTTTACAAGCGGAAAATGGCAAACGGAGATCTGCGTCCGGGATTTTATTCAGCAAAACTATGTCCCCTATACCGGCGATGAAGGCTTTTTAGAAGCCGCCACACCCCGGACAGAAGGACTCATGAAAAAGGTCGATTCTCTACTCACCTTGGAACGGCAGTACGGCGGCGTGCTGGATATAGATACTGCAACGGTTTCTTCCCTGACCAGCTATGCCCCCGGCTACATTGACCGTGAAAATGAGCTGATTGTAGGTCTGCAAACAAATCGTCCCTTAAAACGGGGTGTACACCCCTTTGGCGGACTGCGTATGGTACGCCAGGCGTGTGAGGCGTACGGCTACAAGCTAAGCTCCAAAATTGAAGAGGAGTTTCAATACCGCACCACCCACAACGAAGGCGTGTATCGTGCGTACACAGACGAAATGCGTGCAGCCCGGAAATGCCATGTAATTACCGGTCTGCCCGATGCGTACGGTCGCGGTCGCATCATTGGTGACTACCGACGTGTCGCCCTATACGGTGTGGACCGTCTGATTGCAGAAAAGAAGAAGGATAAGGCAGCCCTCTGTGACCGGAATCTGACGGCGGAGGATATCCGTCTGGACGAGGAGTTATACCAGCAGATTGCCTTTCTTGGCTACATGAAGGAAATGGCCGCATCCTACGGCTACGACATCAGTGTCCCTGCCGCCAACGCCCGTGAAGCCATACAGTGGACATACTTTGCGTATCTTGCCGCAATCAAGGAGCAAAACGGTGCCGCCATGAGCCTGGGTCGTGTTTCCACTTTCTTTGATATTTATATAGAACGGGATATTGCCGCCGGTATTCTGAACGAGTCCGGTGCACAGGAGCTGATTGACGATTTCGTAATTAAGCTCCGCCTCGCCCGACATCTGCGTACTCCGGAATACAATGCTCTTTTCGGCGGAGACCCCATGTGGATTACCGAAGCAGTTGGCGGAATGGGTGAAGACGGACGGACGCTGGTTACAAAAAGCAGTTATCGAATTTTACATACGCTGTATACTCTCGGCACATCCCCGGAGCCGAACCTGACTGTGCTCTGGTCGCAGGATTTACCTGTACCATTCAAAAAATTCTGTGCCCGGGTTTCCACAGAGACGGATTCCATTCAATATGAAAGCGACGACTTAATGCGTCCTCTGTATGGAGACGATTACGCCATAGCCTGCTGTGTTTCCGCCATGAAAGTAGGAAAACAGATGCAGTTCTTCGGGGCAAGGGCAAACCTTGCAAAGCTATTGCTGATTGCCATAAACGGCGGCTACGACACGGAAAGTCAAATACATATCGGACCGCAAACCCCGGTGCTTTCCGGCGACACCCTTTCCTACGATACCGTTGTCGAACGGCTTGGTATGTATATGGAATGGCTGGCACGCCTTTATGTAAACACGATGAATGTTATCCACTATATGCACGATAAATATGCCTACGAAAAAACCCAGATGGCTCTGCACGATACAGAGGTGGGCCGGTTTATGGCATTTGGTATTGCAGGGCTTTCCGTCGCGGCGGATTCCCTCAGTGCAATCCGCTACGCCACTGTGCGGCCTGTTCGGAATGCGGACGGCTACATTTATGATTTCAAAACGGAAGGGGACTTCCCCAAATTCGGCAACGATGATGACCGGGTAGATTTCATCGCCCGAGACCTTGCCAATCAGATGATTTGCGAGCTTCGGAAGACACCGGCATACCGAAACGCTGTGCATACCCTATCTGTGCTGACCATCACCTCGAACGTGATGTATGGCAAAAATACCGGTGCCACGCCTGACGGTCGCCCGGCGGGAGCTCCCTTTGCTCCCGGTGCAAATCCCATGCATAACCGCGAGGAAAACGGTGCACTTGCCTCTCTCAATTCTGTGGCGAAGCTCCGCTACGAGGATTGCCGTGACGGCATTTCCAACACCTTCTCCATTACCCCAGAAGCCTTGGGACGCACCCTAAAAGAGCAGACGGATAATCTGGTTTCCATTCTGGACGGTTATTTTGCCCGGGGTGCACATCATATCAATGTCAATGTTATGCGTCGGGAAATGCTCATGGATGCCTATGAAAACCCGGAAGCGTATCCAAACCTGACCATTCGTGTTTCCGGCTATGCGGTGCATTTCCATAAGCTTTCCCGGGAACAGCAACGGGAGGTAATCAGCCGTACCTTCCATGCGGTGATGTAAGATGTGCGGCGGACGTGTACACTCCATCCAGACGCTGGGAACGGTGGACGGTCCCGGCGTTCGGTTTGTGGTTTTCATGCAGGGTTGTCGCCTTCGGTGCGGCTACTGCCATAACCCGGATACCTGGGCGGAGACAGAGGGCACCGTTTATATGCCCGAAGCCCTTGCCGAAAAGGCCACACGATACAAAGCCTACTTCGGTGAAAAGGGCGGCATTACCGTGTCCGGCGGCGAGCCGCTTCTGCAGGCAGACTTTGTGCAGAAGCTTTTCAAAGCGTGTCATCAAAGGGGAATCCATACCTGTCTGGACACGGCAGGCAGTATCCTAAACGGCGATGTGGAGGTACTTCTAAAATGCACCGATCATGTGCTTTTAGATATAAAATTTACAGAAGATGCCTTGTACCGCCGGTATGCAGGCTGCTCCATGGAAACACCCCTGGCCTTTCTGCAGCTGCTCCAGAAGATGCAGATTCCCACTACAATCCGCCAGGTGATTGTTCCGGGTCTGAACGACACCCCGGAAAATATTGCGGCTCTTTCTGCCATTGTGCAGAAATATCCGTGCATAGAAAAAACAGAGCTCCTTCCGTTTAAGAAGCTCTGCATTGTGAAATATGATGCAATGGGAGTCCCCTTTCCCTTTCAGGCATATGAAACACCTTCGTCCGCTGATATGCGGCGATTGGAAAAGATGCTAAATACCTAAATCCCACACCAAACGGGAAAGCACGTATTTATCCCGGATATCCTTTGTGGCGGCGAAGGCCATGTCGGTAATTTCGTCCGCAATGCCCAGCTCGCCCGGCGTTTTCGGCATCCCCGTTTTGTCAAAAAGGGTACAAAGTGTTTCCGGTTTGGGGACTTCCTCTTCAATAATTTCCAAAAGCTTTTCCCAATTTTCTATAATCACATCCAGCCTGGCCCGGTGTAATGCCGGGTCATATTTTTTCTCCTTTTCTTCCTGTGCAATCATGGTTTCGGCACCCTTGCCGAGAAATGTCCGCAGTTTTTCTGCCCACGCCGCAAAATCAAAATTTTCGGCATGCCGGCGTGCCTTTTCTCTGTCCGGCTTCACTTCCCGAAGACGGGCATACAGCCGTGCCGCAAGTAAGGTCCCGACGGCACACTGCCGTCCGTGCAAATCCACTTTTGTGCCAAATTCCAGCCCACGCATATCCCAGATATGGGAGAAATAATGCTCCACACCGGACGCAGGACGTGATGTGCCGGCATACGCCATGGCAAGACCGCCCAGCACCAGCCCTTCAAACACAGCTTCCACTGCCTCCGGCTTCCGTTTTAGAAGTCCTTCGGCGTTTTCCACACAACGAGCCAATGCCTGTCGCACCAGTGCCGCCACCCGTTCGCAGTAATATTCCCCTGTTACAAGGTGGGAAATTCTCCATTCGCAGAGGCTGATATATTTTGCCACCATGTCGCCAAGCCCTGCCTGCAGCATCTTTTCCGGTGCCCGGCATAGAATATCTGTGTCCCCGATAATCACATCTGCACATTTGGAAGGTAAGGATACCTTAAGCCCATCTCTGGACATGGAGGAGGTTGCCGAAGCATAGCCGTCCATGGAAGGTGCAGTCGCCACAATGCAGTAAGGGGCAGCGGCCATATGGCTCAGAATTTTCCCAATGTCATTGATAACGCCGGAGCCTACCGCCACCACGGCATCACAGCTACGGTCAAAATGCATGACCGCACTGCCGACGCTTCGCTCATCCGGCTCGATCTCCCCTTCCGGAAAAACAAATTCGGAAAAGGGGATGCCGACACGCTTCAGATGCCGGCATACGGCTTCCCCTGCCGCTTGATACGTATTAACATCTGCCAGCACAAAAACTTTTTTTGCCCCTAATTCCTGCAAGCAACCCGGCAAATTCTCCAGTGCACCGCTACCGCAATGCACCGCCCGGACTGCCGCTTTGTGCTCTTTTCCGCAAGCACAGGCTTCGGCAGGAAAAGTACGTAAAATATCCATTTCGTCTCCTTATTCGCGGATGCCGTATTTTTCGATAATATAATCCATGTCCTTATCCCCTCTGCCGGAGAGGTTAATCAGCACAGACCCGTGGTCCATTGTTTTTGCCAGCTTCATGCCGAACGCTACGGCATGGGAGCTTTCAATGGCGGGGATGATGCCCTCCAGGCGGGAAAGCTTGTAGAATGCATCAACGGTTTCTTCATCGTCAATCACATCGTATTTTACTCTGCCGATTTCCTGCAGAAATGCGTGTTCGGGGCCGCTTGAGGGGTAATCAAGGCCGCTTGCCACGGAATAGACCGGTGCAGGCTCGCCGTTTTCGTCCTTCAGCATAATACTGTTAAAGCCGTGCATGATACCCTCGGTGCCGTATTTCAGGCTTGCGGCGTGGTCGCCCAGCTTTTCACCTCGTCCCAAAGGCTCAATGCCGTAAATATCTACAGGATCGTTCAAAAATCCCGCAAAAAGGCCCGCCGCATTGGAGCCGCCGCCCACACAGGCCACGATTGCACTCGGCAAGTGTCCCGTCATTTCCATAAACTGCTCACGTGCCTCAATACCCACGACGCTCTGGAAATCACGCACCATCATGGGAAAGGGATGCGGGCCGAGCACGGAGCCGATGCAGTATATGGCGTCCTTGTATTCCTTGCTGTAGGCATCAAACGCCGCATCCACCGCTTCCTTCAGTGTTTGCAGCCCGTGGGTAACCTCCACCACGTTCGCACCCAGAATCTTCATTCTGGCCACGTTCGGTGCCTGCTTTTTAATATCCACCGTGCCCATATAAATGTCGCACTCCAGGCCGAAATATGCGGCCGCCGTTGCCAGTGCCACACCGTGCTGGCCGGCACCCGTTTCGGCGATCACCTTTTTCTTGCCCATATATTTGGCAAGAAGCGCTTCTCCCATACAATGGTTCAGTTTATGTGCACCCGAATGGTTTAAATCTTCCC
The DNA here is from genome assembly GCA_015068765.1 of Oscillospiraceae bacterium. Lineage (GTDB taxonomy): Bacteria > Bacillota > Clostridia > UMGS1883 > UMGS1540 > SIG447. The sequence continues at coordinate 27,959 of SVJY01000002.1, read as the reverse complement.
GCTTTGCATATAGCTGCACCTTGCCGCCGAGGGCATCAGAGAGGCGTTCCAGATGGGTGACCGGCGTGGGTCTGCCCTGGAATTCCTTGCGGATTCTACGCAGCTCCGCAATAAATTTTCTGGATTGACAAATGGAATAATACGCTTCTGTAATTTCCTGCATGGCCGTCTTCAGCTCCTCGGAAACATACGAGCCGCCATATTTGCCGAAATATCCGTTCTTATCCGGATAGTTTTTAAAATAGGTATCAAAATCAACTTCATTAAATTTCATTATAAATTCCTCCTAAAACATTTTTGTTCTGTTTCGGTAAGCTTCGCCATCGTTTTGTCAGTAGCATTTACTTTCCTCCCCCATTTCTGCCAAAAAACAAAACGCCCTTGACAGAAAGAACCTATCTGTCAAGGACGAATACTTACAAAATATCCGCGGTGCCACCTTGCTTCACAGTAAACTGTGCCCTTATAGAGTACCATCATACTCCCGGCTTCTTACGCGAGCCCATGCGTCAGTGCATTTAACACCACCCTCAGCAGTCCATATTACGCAGACAGTCTTTATGGAACTCACACCGTAATCCACTCGCTCGGAAAGACCCGTTCTGCCTTTTTTCTGCCTCAACGGTTTACATTACTATCATATTACTACTTTTCTTTTGCTTTGTCAATACTTTTTAAGAATTTTTATAAAAAACGGTGCCGCCCCCATAGAGAGGACAGCACCGAACGGATACTGAATTTTAGCCAAATACTGCCAGCAGGAAGCCTGCCGCAACCGCAGAGCCGATAACACCTGCAACATTCGGACCCATAGCGTGCATGAGCAGGAAGTTGGAGGGATTGGCCTTCTGTCCCACCATCTGGGATACACGTGCCGCCATAGGAACGGCGGAAACGCCTGCAGAACCGATGAGGGGGTTGATTTTGCCCTTTGTGAGCTTGCACATAATCTTACCAACCAAAAGTCCGCCAAAAGTGGCAAAGCAGAAGGCGATCAGACCGAGTACAACAATCAGAAGTGTGTCCAGCTTCAGGAAGGTGTCGTACCGTGCAGTCGCACCGACCGAGATGCTCAGGAAAATCGTAACAATATTCATCAGGTTATTCTGTGCCGTGTCAGACAATCTGTCTGTTACACCGCATTCCTTCATAAGGTTACCAAGCATCAGACAGCCCAGAAGCGGTGCTACAGAGGGCAGAATCAGACAGGTAATAATGGTAACCATAATGGGAAATACGATTTTTTCTGTTTTGGAAACAGGACGAAGCTGTTCCATTTTGATGACGCGTTCTTTTTTCGTGGTCATCAGCTTCATGATCGGCGGCTGAATCAGCGGAATGAGTGCCATGTAGGAATAGGCGGCAATCGCAATCGGTGCCAGCATTTCCGGCTTTAAGGTTTTGGTGAGCCAGATAGCTGTCGGGCCGTCTGCACCGCCGATAATGGCAATAGAAGCCGCAGCCTGGGGATCAAAGAAGGGCGAAGCCATGAGAAGTGCAAAGTAGATACCGAACTGTGCACCCGCACCCATCAGCATGGACTTCGGATTTGCAATCATGGGACCAAAATCGGTCATGGCACCGACGCCGAGGAAAATCAGCGACGGATAGAGACCGGTTTTTACGCCGATATACAAAAGGTCTAAAAGTCCGCCGTGCCGAAGCACTTCACCGTAGTTAATGTCCCCTGCCGTATTCCAGTATTCCGGGTGGAACACGCCGGAAAGCGGAAGGTTTGTCAGAAGCATACCAAAGGCAATACCCACTAAAAGAAGGGGCTCAAATTTCTTAACAATACCAAGATAGAGAAGCACACAGGCAAGGATAATCATAACGAGCTGCAAAACGCCGCCTTCTAAAAATCCGCCTATAATTTGTGCAATACCTGAGGTTTCCCAGATTTTCGACAAAGTTTGTAAAACGTTCATTTCCTATGCCCCCTTATGCTATCACAATGAGGGGTGCGCCGCTGTCAACTGTTGCACCCTTGGTGGCAACAATCTGCGAAACGGTGCCATCCTTCGGTGCAAGAATTTCGTTTTCCATTTTCATGGCTTCAACAATGGCTACCAGCTGACCCTTTGTAACGGTGCTGCCGGCACTGACCTTAATGTCAAGCACCGTACCCGGCAGAGGCGAAGTAACAACCTCACCGGCACCTGTAACAGCGGCTGCAGCCGGCGCAGGTGCGGCGGCAGGGGCACTGGGTGCGGCAGGGGCACTGGGTGCGGCAGGGGCACTGGGTGCGGCTGCGGCATATTCTGCCTCTACAATCGCATTGCCCTGTTCTACTACGATTTCATATGTTTTTCCGTTTAAGGTAACTTTATATTTCATTTCGGCTTCGTCCTTTCTATTTCACTTCTTTGATCGAGATGAAGCGCAAGGTATTCAGCGGCACATTCATCTTTTCTGCGGTAATGGCCATCAGCATGGCGGCTGTTTTATCCGGCACATCAAAAAGCTTTACACTTCCGCAGCTTCCCTTCGCCGGTTTCGGCTGTGCGGCTGTCGGTGCAGCCTGTGCGGCAGGGGCTGCGGACGGTTTCTTTTTCGTAAACTTACTCATAACAGCAATACATGCCATGAGAATAATCAGTACCGCAAAAACCACAGACAAGCCCACAACCACATTGATAAGCATTTCGGTAATAATCATACTGAACTCCCTTTCTTACATGGTTTCAATCGTATACTGTGCACGGTTTTCTAGGCTTGCTTCTCTCTTTTCACGGAACTTTTCGTATACCTGCGGGAAAGCAATATAGGAAAGTACATCCTCGTCAGACTGTGCCTTGTCGCCCAGCTCCTTTTTGGTGGCTTCAAATGCATCTTCCAGCGTATCGGCAAAGCGGCAGGTAACAGGCTGTTCATCGCCCAGTGCCTTCTTTGTCAGCTCCGCATCAATTTCGCCGGGAGCCTGTCCGTATTCGCCACGGAGGTAAGCCTTTACTTCTTTACTGATGTTCTTATAGCGTTCGCCAATCAGGACGTTTGTCGCTGCCTGGACGCCAACCATCTGGCTCATGGGTGTTACCAGCGGCGGATAGCCGAGATCCTTACGTACTTTGGGTGTTTCCACCAGAACCTCTTCCAGACGGTCCAGTGCGTTCTGTGCCTTCAGCTGAGAAATCAGGTTAGAAAGCATACCGCCGGGAATCTGATAGTTCAGTGCGTTTGTATCGGTAGCCAAAACGGTGGGTTCCAGCGTACCGCTTTCTAAAAACTCTGCACGGATCGGCTTGAAGAAGTCGTTGATTTCAAGCAGAAGCTTGTCATTTACATCTATTTCATACCCCAGCTGACGCAGTGCATAAACAAGTGTTTCTGTTGCCGGCTGGCTTGTACCGCCGGAGAAGCAGGAAATTGCGGTGTCAATCACATCGGCCCCTGCCTCGATTGCCTTCAGATAAGTCATGAAAGCAAGGCCTGTGGTGCTGTGGGTATGCACAACCACGGGGATTTTAACGGTTTCCTTGATTGCCTTTACCAAATCATAGGCTTCCTTCGGGCTCATAACGCCGGCCATATCCTTGATACAGATAGAACCTACGCCCATGTTTTCCATCTCTTTTGCAAGCTTTGCATAGTTTTCCAGTGTGTGTACCGGGCTTGTGGTGTAGGAAATCGCACCGGAAGCGTGTGCACCGCACCGGTTTGTTTCGTCCACGGCAACCTTAATGTTTCTAAGGTCATTGAGTGCATCAAAAATACGAATGATGTCAATTCCGTTTGATACAGAATGCTGCACAAACTTCTTTACAACATCGTCGGGATAATGTTTGTAGCCCAGAAGGTTCTGACCGCGAAGCAGCATCTGCAGCTTTGTGGTGGGCATTTTACTCTTGATTTTACGAAGTCTTTCCCAAGGATCTTCGTCCAGATAGCGTAGGCAGGAATCAAATGTTGCACCGCCCCAGCACTCTACCGAATAAAAGCCGGCCTTTTCCATTTTTTCCAGAATGGGCTCGAACTTTTCAAAGGGCAGACGGGTTGCGATAAGAGACTGATTCGCATCACGCAGCACGGTTTCTGTGAATTGTACTTTCATAAAAATACCTCCTGTGTAGTGTTTTATCCGGCACTTTGACGAGGTTTGCCGGAAAATATCGCATTTGATTTCGATTATACTATAAACGCCAAAAAAAGTCAAGCTTTTCCAGAAAAAAAGATAAATAATCTTCCAAATCTCCCTAAAAGAAAAAAAGACACAAAAAACCGCAGACAGACCAATGCTGTTCTGCGGTTTTTATTGTCTTTAAAGTAGGGTGATTCCAGCTTCCCGACAGGTATTGACCGTATCATCATCCCACACGGAAACCTGTACCTGTCCCACATGGGCCTTCCCCAGAAGAAGCATGCAAACTCTGGACTGCCCGATGCCGCCACCCATGGTCAGTGGAAGGGTGTCCTCCAGAAGCAATTTGTGGAAAAGGAACTTCCGACGGTCATCGCAATCTGCCTTTTTGAGCTGTGCGTCCAGCGCTGCACTGTCTACACGGATTCCCATGGAAGAAATTTCAAAAGCACAACCCAGCACATCATTCCATATAAGGATATCCCCATTCAGCGTCCAGTCATCGTAATCCGGAGCACGGCCGTCATGCTTTTCTCCATTGGAAAGCACATCGCCAATCTGCATCAAAAAGACACATTTATGCTCCTTCACAAATGCATTTTCTCTTTCCTTCGGTGTTTTGTCCGGGTATAGCTGTAGAAGCTCTTCTGTGGTTATAAAGGTCACTTTTCTCTGCAAGTCTGTCTGTACTGCCGGGTACGCCTTTTTGATTTCATCCAATGTATCGCAAAGTGCTGCCACAATGGCCTCAACCGTTTCCCGGAGATATGCCTCGTTCCGGTCCTTCTTTGTAATTACCTTTTCCCAATCCCATTGATCCACATAGATAGAATGGAGATTGTCCATTGTTTCGTCTCTGCGGATGGCATTCATATCCGTGTACAGGCCCATACCGGGGGCAAAGCCATATGTATACAGTGCCATACGCTTCCATTTTGCCAGAGAATGTACAACCACTGCATCCCGCCCCGTTTCCGGCACATCAAAAGAGACCGCCCGTTCTGTGCCGCTGAGGTCATCGTTTAGACCTGTTGCCGGCTCCACAAAAAGAGGTGCCGACACCCGGCGAACATTCAGTGCCGCCGCCAGCTTATCCTCAAAGCTTCTCTTTATCATACCAATGGCAATCTGGGTATCAAACAGGCCCAAGGGATCCCGGTAGCCTGCCGGTATAATCGTTTTACTCATACAGTCCGTCCTTTCTGACAAACCGGGCACTGCAAAGAAATATCGCAGTGCCACCGTATAGAAATAATAAAATTATTATATAGAAAAGCGGTTCTTTTGTCAAGGTCTTTCGTAAACTTTCCCTACTTTTCCAACAAAAACATATCATACCCGGTGATCTCCGGCAAAAGCACCCGTGTGTAAGCTCCGTCTGATTCGGTCTGCACAGGTGTTTTCTCCGGTAGTCGGTATGCCGCCCTGTATGTTCCGCGGACCGCTGCCACTGCCCCTGCCGGGAGCGTATTGTGTTCCTCAACGGTAGATGCCTGCCGTCCCCGTTTTTCCGGATAGGTGACCTTTACATGGAGAAGATCAAAATTCTCCGCTTCCGTCACGGTTACCCGGGCAGTGCCGGGAATTCCTTCTGTCTTCAGCCGCGGTGCAGGGAGAAGTCGCTTTAGTGCTTTTTCCACCAGCTGTTTGTGCGCGGTGTAAGCAAAATCAAAATAGCTTTCAAAAACAGCAAAGCAAATGTAGCTTATGCCATCCTTTTCCGCCACAGCTGCCTGGCCGGTTGCCTTCTCCGGCGGTGTGTAGAAGTATCCGTGCAATCCGTCCCAGTGCCGGTTAAAATAAGGTTTGATATAATCTGCCGTTTTGTAATCCGAAGTCATGGTAATCCCATGGCGGTACATAGCAATCGGTGCACCGCCGTCTATAGTATAATACGAAGAATTACTGCCATCCATACCGGTAAACGTTATGAAATCCAGTTCCCTTATGGCAAAGCCGGTTTTTTCCTGATTTAATCCTGCCGTACCGGAAAGCAGAAGACGGCCGCCCTTTTCCATATAAGCCGTAAGCTTTTCAGTCAGTTTGTCCGACATAAACAGTGCATCCGGCAATATCAACACTTTATAATTGTCAAACGGAATATCCTCGTTTATAATGTCAAACCCATACTTCAGCTCTGCCAGCATCCGTGCCGCACCGGTAACAGAGATATTCCGCCCCAAACCTCCACGCATTTCTTCCTTTGTAATGCATGTTTTATCGTTGAGCACGGCGATTTCTGCCCGTGGCACGGCTAAATCCGTCCACGGCTCATATGCCTTTACCCTGGCATAGATCCGGCCAATGATTTTGTATAATTCTTCATCCAGATTCCCTGCCGGATGCATATGGTCGCCAACAGAAACCTGTACGCCCTGACACAGTGCATCGTAGCAGTCGTTTTCAATCGACGCTTCTGTTTTATAGCCGCCGAAGTCTCCCCAGGATGCCTGGAATCTGCCTGTCATATACAGAATTTCTTTTCGGAAGTTCCGCATGTACGACACCTGCGGAACAAAAAAGTCATAGCCCCAGCCACCGGTAGGCAGACATTCCACCTCGCCATGGGTGCTGACGTGCGGTGCTTCATCCCAGTCAAAAGGCACGCCGGTTTGCTGCACCAGCTTCCCTTCCGGGACAGCGTTATCAATCATATGGGCAAACTCTGCAAATTTCTTATATGCAAAATACCGTACGTGGTTTTCGTTTTTCACATCCAGTCCCTCCGCCTTCATATCCCGGACACATCGGGGGCAGTGGCAATAGGGAGCAGGATTCATGCAGTCGGCAAAAATACCGTCGATATCGTATCGGTCGATTGCCTCCCGGATCAGAGCAGTGAGATACTCTCTGTATGCCGGATTGTTAAAACACATCGTGCGACAAAAGTTATTGTTCGCCGGGTCATCTCCCAGAACTCTCCCCCGCTCGTCCACACGCTGCCAATCCGGATGCAGAAGCGACTGTACGTGGTTTATCGCCGTGTTTGTATACCCCACCACCCGGATGCCGCGTGCGTGGCATTCCCGCACAATATCTCCGAACATATCTCCCTTCATATCCGGATAGGGAACACCAATTTTTGTCGGATAATACACATACCCGATATTACACTGAAAAAAACAATTTATAATTTCCACATTTGCTTCTTTCAGGCGCTCGGCAAAAATACGGGCATCAAATTTCTCACCGAAATTATAAATACCCGGCATGGTATGGAAATCAATGTGTATTGCCCTTTTAAGATTCGCCACGCAAATCCCCCTCCCTAAAAACGACTGTTTTTTTCCATTTTCCCGTTTTGTAGAAGCCCACGGCTAACAATAAGGCAACAAAAGAAGAGACCGGCCCTGCAAGTCCGAATCCGAACATTCCCCAAGGTAGCACAATGCCACCAATGTACGCCATGGGAACACGGAATAAAATCGAGGAAAGTACGCTGTTAAACAGCGTGAAGGTGGTATGACCGCTACCGATAAAGAGACCGTTTAGGCCAAACAAAAGGGATGCCAGCAAATAGTCAAAGCTAAAGGAACGCATATATTCTTTTCCGGCGGCAATCATCGCCGCATCCTCTGCAAAAATCCCCAGCACCTTTTCCGGTATAAGCTGTGCCACCAGAAAAATCGCGAGGCTCATTAAAAAGCCAATGGTTGTCCCCAGCTTCATGGTTTTTACGGCACGCTCCGTCTCACCGGCACCCAGATTCTGTCCGCTCATGGCGGCGATAGATGCACTCATGGCAAGTGCCGGCAAAATCGCAAAGCCGTTAAACTTTGCCACTGCCCCCAGTGCCGCCGATTCCGTCACGCCCATCGTATTGACAAGGCTCGTCAGAAACAGGAAGGATATACTCACAATCACATTCTGCACCGATGTGGGAATACCGACCTTCATCAGCATTTTCAGCCGTTCTTTATGAAAACGGAAGGAGCTGAAATTAAAATCAAATATAAAGTTATTCCGTTTCAAATAGAAAATGCAAAGCACCATACTCACGGCCTGCGAAACCACGGTGGCAACAGCCGCTCCGGTGGCCTTCATATCAAAATGTGCCACCAACAGTAAATCCAGAAAAACATTGATGACGCAGGCAATCCCCACAAACAGAAGAGGGTTTCGGCTGTCACCCATACCACGCATAATGGCACTCAGTGCGTTATATCCGAAAATAAACAAGGTGCCAAGGGCGGTAATGAATAGATAGTTGTTCGCTTCGGAAAATGCGTCTTGTGGCGTCTGCACCATACGAAGGAGCGGTTCCTTTGCCAGTGCCATGCCCACCGTCAGCACGATGCCTAAAAGCACCAGTGTGGTCAGAAGTGTTCCGATTGTCTCCTTTAGTGCCTTTCTGGCCCCGCCTCCCATGTACTGGGCAATCAGTGTTGTGCCCCCGGCACAAAGTCCGATAACCAGATTGGTAATCAGCAGTGTAATCTGTCCGCCGATGTTGACACCGGACATACTGGCAGACCCGCTGAACCGTCCCACAATAATCATGTCCACCACGCTGTAGAGGGACTGAATTAAATTAGAAAGAATAAACGGGAGTGCGAACATCCACAGCTGTTTTCCCACGTTTCCTTTTGATAAATCTTTTTCAAATATACCCATATAAAACCTTTCCTACCGGATGAAATACTTTTCGCTGTATGCCGCATAAAGCCGGCTGTATTCCTGGCTTCCGCCCGATTTCAGCTGCTGGAGATACTCGTGGCTTTCAAAGGAATTGTTTGCAATTTCAATAACACAAACGGCAATATTGGAGCAGTGGTCCGATACTCTTTCGCAGTTTGTGAGTAGATCGGACAAAATAAAGCCAAGCTCCATCGTGCAGTCGCCTTGACGAAGCCGAGAAATATGCCCGTTTTTAATTTGCCGCTTCAGATTATCAATAACCTGCTCCAGCGGTTCAACCCGTTTGGCGGCATCCAAGTCCTCTGTCGTCAAAGCCTGCACGGTAATCTCCAGGATTTCTGCTACAGAAGCGGTAATAACCGCCAGATCCTCTTTTGCCTTCTGGGAAAAAGAAATGCTCTTATCGTGAATTTCCTTTGCCGCCTCCGCAACATTTAAGGCATGGTCGGAAATTCTTTCAATATCCCCGATACAGTGCAGAAGCTCCGTTACAGCACGGCTGTCCTTCGGTGCCAGCTGCTTGCCTGCAATTTTTACCAAATATGTACTGGTCTTGTCCTCATACTTATCAATGCTTTCTTCCAGACGCTGTACCTCTTCAAACCCGTCAGCATCATATGCATCCAGCAGTCTGGCGGCTTTGGTGAAGGTTTCTGCGGAGATTCTCGCCATGTCGCACACCAGATCCCGGCACTTTTCCACCGCGAAGGCAGGAATGGTCAGGAACCGTTCGTCCAGCGTATCGAAAACATCCTTTTCCTTTTCTGCCTTCCGTTCCGGCACCAGCTTTACAGCCAGCTTCTCCAGCTGTTTGCAGAAGGGCATCAGGATGACGGTGGATATGATGTTGAAAAGGGTATGGATAATGGCGATGTCAAAGGCAGAAACATTTGCCCCCATAAACGCAAAGCCAATAAATGAATGTAACAGATAGAAAATAGCGGCAACGATGATAACACCTATCATTTTAATCCAAAGACACGCCATTGCCACACGGCGAGATTCCGTGTTCCCCGTGATAGAGGAAATAATGGGCGTAATGGTTGTCCCGATATTCTGACCGAGGATAACCGGAATTGCCGTGGAATACGGAATTGCACAGGATAGTGCCAACGCCTGCAGAACACCGACAGAGGCAGAGGAGGATTGAATAATTGCCGTAAAGACCGTACCGACCAGGATACCCATCAGAGGATTATTGGAAAACATGGTCAGAATGTTGACAAAGGCAGGATTATCCCGAAGTCCGGACACGGCAGAGCTCATCGTCTGCATGCCGAACATCAAAACAGCAAAGCCGATGAGGATAGTGCCCGTATTTTTCCGAAAACTGTTCTTTGCCGTCATCGTAATAATCAGACCAATCATGGCCAGAATGGGCGTAAACGATTCCGGCTTAAGTAACTTCATCAGCGTGGCTGTCCCTTGAATATCGGCGGTACTGAGGAGCCAGGAGGTTGCGGTAGTACCGATATTGGCACCCATAATAATACTGATCGTCTGTCCCAGCTTCATAATGCCGGAGTTTACAAAACCGACCAGCATAACGGTTGTAGCGGAAGATGACTGAATCACCGCCGTCACCACAAAGCCCAGCAAAAAGCCCTTCCACCGTGCCGCAGTCAGCTGTGCAAGAATCGACTCCAGCTTACCGCCTGCCAGCCTTTTGAGACTGTCTCCCATAAGGTCCATACCATACAGGAACAATGCCAGACCGCCAATTAGACTTAAGAATACAAAAATATCCATTTTTTCTCCCTGTCCTTCTTCTGTAATGTTTCTATAGATTAAAAGAATAATCCGTAAATATTATACCATATTTCTCTGCAAAAATCAACAAAAAAAGTAAAACCCGCACATTTTGCCAAACCCTGTCCCCTATTTCGTAAAATCTGTCGCTTCCGATCCCATATCCAGACGTGTTTCCTCGGTCTTCGAGTAGATAATTCGTTGGCTCTTATAAAGACCGGACCGCCCGGACATCATATAGCTTACGGCACAGGCGATGGCAAACAGCAGAACCCCCTCCGCTCCAAAGACCTCAAGGGAAAGGAACAGGGATGCTACGGGGCAGTTCACAACACTGCAAAACAGTGCCACAAACCCAACTGCCGCCGCAAAGCCGGGATCAAGTCCCAGAAGCGGTGCTACCGCACAACCAAACGTAGAACCGATAAAAAACGCCGGCACAATCTCGCCGCCCTTAAAGCCGGCCGCGATGGTAATTGCTGTAAACAGAATTTTCAGAAGGAAGGCAACGGGCACGGCCTCGCCGCCGATGGCACGGGTGATGATATCCATGCCGGCCCCGTTATAATCCCGTACATTGACCAGTAGCGTCAGCGCCAAAACAAGCAGTGCCCCTACAAGTACCCGGATCCATTTGTTCGGCAGATATTTTTCGCCGAGATGCTCTGCCGTGTGAATGGATGCACAAAACAGCATTCCCACCAGTGCACATAAAAGTGCCAGAGCTGTCGTCTTAAGGGCTATGCCCACGGAAAGGGCCGGAAATACCACCGAATCGAAATGCACGGGCGAAAGCCCAAACCACTGTGCAATACCGTAACCCACCAAAGCGGCCGCTATGCAGGGGACAAGTGCCGCATAGTGCCATATCCCAACCAAAACCACCTCAATGGCGAAGACTGCCGCCGTCAGCGGCGTTCCGAATAAGGCAGCGAAAACCGCACTCATGCCTGCCATGACAATCAGATGCATATCCCCGGCATTGAGGCGGGCGACTTTCCCCACACGGTAACCGATACTGCCACCAAGCTGCAGTGCCGCACCCTCCCGTCCGGCCGAGCCACCCACCAGATGGGTGATCACTGTGCTGATAAAAATCAGCGGTGCCATTAAAAACGGTACTTTTTCCTCGCTTTGTACCGCTTCGAGTACCCGATTTGTATCGATTGGTCCGAAGGCACGGCAAAGGGCATATAACCCTGCAATGGCAAGACCGCCCACAGGCAGAAGATACAAAATCCATGTTATTTCCGTCCGGAGCTCCGTGACGTAATCAATGCAGATATGGAATACACTGCCCACTACGCCTCCAAGCGTTCCCACCAAAGCGGCAAAAAACAGCCATTTAATAAAGGAGTGTAAATACGCAGGTAACTCCCGGACAGTTTCTTTGATTTTTTTCATATTTTATCCTTTCACAAAAATCCGAACGCCTGAGGCATTCGGATTTTTTTGGTAATTATTTTTCGGACGCAGACCGAGAAGCCGCAAGCTTCGTCTGACGGCGCATTTTTACATCTTCGCTCATCGGCTTGATATCGCCGGCCTTCGTTAGTGCCCAGCGTGTGAATATAGGGCCGAAGAGTTCATAAATCAGCACCGCAAACAGTGTAATATTCCGAATCAGGCTTCCCTGCTGGGGAAGCTGTTCCGCCGCAATGGTACACATCCCGAGTGCAACCCCCGCCTGTGGCAGAAGTGTGATACCCAAATATTTTGAAATAGCCGGTGAACATTTCGATAGCTTAGCACTTACAAATGTACCGAAATATTTGCCCAGCGAACGGAAAACAATGTACACAAGACCGATAATGACAATCGAGAGCTCTGCGAAAACACCCAGCTCCAGTTCGGCACCGCTGATAACGAAAAACAGAGCAAAAAGCGGCGAGGTCCATTTATCCGTCGCACCCATAAGGTCTTCGGAAAGGGGACAGATATTGCAGAAGATTGTTCCCAGCATCATGCACACAAGAAGGGGCGAAAAGCTGATATGTATAGCCCCTATATGGAAATCGATCATAGAAAGGGCAACCGTGAGAAATACAAAGGCGGTAGACATATTCAGTCGGTTTGTATTGGAATTGAACATCTTTTCAAGCTGGGTCAAAATCCAGCCCATGATTGCACCGAGACCTAAGGAACAAACGATTTCCACCAAAGGATTTACTATAATGGAAATCATATCCACCGCACCTTCCATCAGGGAACGGGCAATGCCGAAGGATACGGCAAACACGATAAGTCCAACGGCGTCATCCAGTGCAACGATGGGAAGCAGCAAATCCGTCAGCGGGCCCTTCGCCTTATACTGCCGGACAACCATGAGTGTTGCCGCCGGCGCAGTGGCCGTAGCGATTGCACCCAGTGTAAGGAGCTGGGATACAGTCAGCTTATCCGGCATCATGAGATGCACAACCAAAAGCGACAAGTCAACTAAAATGGTGGCTACCAAAGCCTGAAAAATACCGATGATTGTTGCCTGCTTGCCGGTTCTCTTTAAATCCGACAAGCGAAACTCGTTACCGATTGAAAAGGCAATAAAGCCCAGTGCCACTTCGGAAATTAAAGACAAGGCACCCACTGCCTCCGATGTTTTAAAGCCAAGGCCATCAATGCCTAATGCACCGATGCAATAAGGCCCAATCAAAACACCGGCAATCAGATAGGCCGTTACTGCCGGTAGCTTCAGCGGTTTGAATACCCGCGTCATCAAAAGCCCTGCCAGAAGGGCAACGGATACAGATAATAATGTACTCATACGTTCGCTTCCTTTAATATAATATACGGTGTCGGTTTTAAGCCGACTTTCCTATTATAATTGCTTTTTTTCGGTTTGTCAAGTGTTTTTCCCTCTTTTTCCACCGCCTTTTTGCTGATTTCATCACTAAATACAGTTAAATCCCAATAATATTTGGGGATGTAAAAAAAGTCCAGACCGCAAAAGGCAAAGAAAATACAATGTGTAAACCATGATATATTGTTTCAAAATCAGAAATTATTGTTAAAAATCTCATTTTACTCGATTTTTCTTGATTTGTATGCCTTTTGCTACAAACAAATCTCACCTCGTCGAAGCACTCCCTTTTGGCTTCGTTCGGCAGTGGTCGGCTTCTCCTCTCCCCAAAAAATCTTTGATTTTTCGGGGCCCCCGAAAACCGCAAGGTTTTAAGGGGAAGAGGAGCATACGAGCGAAAAAGCGAAATTTTCCGAGCAGGAAAATGCAGCAAAAAGCGAAGTATGTGACGAGCTTTGGCTCGATTTGCTCGTTCTGAAATATTTTTTCCTATCCCCAGGGGTGTAAAATAATTTTGGGGAATTATTTTACACCCCCTTCTAATAAGGTTTTAGGATATCCTAGTGTTCGGAAAACGGTACACGCTTTCCCTGCTCGTTACAGTAGCGGACAAGTGTCATAATCAGCCTGAAATTAAATGCTTTTATAAAAGTAAATTTTTGCAGTACGCTTATTAGGAATAAGTATTTTTAACCCTTCTTCTATAAGTTCTTTTCCGCTGACGGTAAATTCACCGCCGTCTATATCCGTAAACAGATAATTACAGTTTTCCTTTATTCCACCCAGCGTAAATGTTGCTGTTTCATATGGCGAATTTTCACGCCTGAATATCTGAACAATGCCATCATTTTCCGACGGGCGGTCAAACTGCACGGCACACCATGTATCAAGCTTATCCGAGAAGTCAGTAAGAGGATAAAAGTCCTCTGAAAAATACGGACGAACCTTTAAATATTCTTCAGTGTACTTTTTGATAAAATCTATTTTATCTTTTGTATCACAGAAACCTTCTCTTTCGGAAAAAGAATAGTTTGTCGTCATAGATGAATCATAGGCACTTCTGATTCGATATTCATCATAACCTCTTCCTGTCCCTGTTCCCGAATACGGCATCCACGTATTGAAAGTCATATGATGACATTGAGATGCTTCAATATCATAATTGGCTTTACACTGATAGTCACTTCTCCACAGTGGCATGCTACGACGAAGGGTTTCTATGTCGATACGTCTTCCTCCGCCGGCACAGTTATCAATTATCAAATTCGGAAATTTTTCAAGTAAAGAATCCCATAATTTATACAGACCGTTGATATGCTTTATTTCAGAAATGCCCTTTCTGTCCCCCCAGTCATTCGTGAGCAAATCAATTGACGAAAAATTAAAATCCTGTCTGTAGCAATCTATTTTTAATTCATCAATAAAGTTTGAAAGTGTATCAAAACAGTACTTCCATGCACTTTCATTTCCTAAATTCAGCAAACCATCACGTACGTTGTTCTTATCCCCCAAAATAAAATATTCAGGATGCGCCAAAGCTATCGGGGTAGTGCGAACAGCTCTTTCCGGTTCAAACCATAACAGAAATTTCATTCCTGCATCGTGAACGGCTTTTGAAACATCTTTAAGTCCATTTGGATGAATGAATTGGCTGACTCTCCAATCACCGACATGCTGTGGCCAGTCTCCTCCAAATTCATCGGGAGTAGGCAATGTGCTGCCTCCATACCATCCTGCATCCATCCATATATATTCAAAAGGCAAGCTGTTGTTCTTGATTTTTTTAATTCTGTCAAGCACAGATGCGGTTGTCATTCCGCCCCATATACCGGCGCATAAAGGACCATACGCATCGCGCCCCTCCATTCCTATAAGCGAAAAATGTTCTTTCAGGAGTCGTCTCCACTTGTTGTAAGAAGCGGTCACATCTCCCTCGTACGGCATTATAACAACAGACGATGTGCGAAATTTCTCTCCGGGCATCACCCTGAAATATGTATTTTCGATTTTTGATTTGAATGTTATATCCTCTTCTGCTCTTTCTATTTCACAGTTCCATTGTCCGGTCCAACCTATGGCAAAAATATATCCTCTTCCATTTTTATGAACATTAAAAAACGGAGCATTGTTTTCACTTGAGAGACCTCCGGAGGCTGAATAAGATTTTGACATGTCCGCGTATATGTGATTTATCCGTCTGTTCCTCTTTACTACGTCCTCATCTGAATAAAATTCATCCTTTGTACACGTAGAGCCTGTCGGTGTATAAATTTTTGTGGCAATATTTTTATCAGGGAGATATGCCTCCCTTTTTCGCGGGTCTTCGTGTCCTAACGGAAGAGTGCAAGTACAATCCCATAACTCGGATATTATTTCGGTAGGTGTATCGGATGTGTTTTCGATATAGTTAACCCATTCGTAAGCATCAAATTTTTCATATTTTTTTGCAATATTGGTTACCTTGAGTCCACCCTTAAAGTAATATGTAGTAGTAAGTGCATCTTCGGTTTCCTCTATCTGGGATTTATATTCCAAATCCCATGCATTTTCATTTCCAAGTTTAAACGAAAATCTTTTATTTTCTTTTAAAAAGCGCATAGAAATATCTCTCCTTATAAAAACATAATTGTGCCTGCAACACACAAAACTATACTTACAATTAAATTTTTTGATAGCCTTTCTTTAAAGAAAATCACACCGGCTATCGATGCTGCAACGATACTGCCTCCCGTAACAAACGGATATAATACCGTTGCGGGGAGAGACGTCGCTCCCCAAAGCTGCATTAAATAGGAAAATCCCCCTACCGCAGCTGATGTAATAATTATGACCAAAGACATAATAGATAATTTTTTATCTGCCTTTTCTTGAGTATGTTTTCTGGTGAATAAATATAATATCCCTGCAAAAGTAAATTTAAAAATGCCCCCTGCCAACACAAATTCTATCACATTTATCGTGTCAAAATTCAATTCTATTTGGTGAAGTTTAGAAAAAACGCTCACAAATCCATTTAAAACAAATACGGCTATACACATAGTTATTTGTTTTGAATTTACTTTTGCAGTTCTGATATTTGACAAAACTATGCTTATCAAAATCAGTACAAGTGCCGTAGTTCTCAAAAGAGAAAACGGCTCATCCAAAAATAACAATCCAAAAATATAAGGCACTGTCATCCCGCCGCTCATCAGAAACAAAGTATACATCGCCATAGTTCCCGATTTTAAAAGTTTAAAGCCTATAATATTATAGCACAGCATAAAAAGATTCACCAATGCTGCCATTATAAAAGAATAAATGGAAAAGTCTGTTTTAAAGCCATTTACACCAAAAAACATAATCGCTGTAAATAATCCCAAAAGTGAATTAAATCCAAATCCGGCTGCCGGTGATGTCCCTTTTAATCTTTGATATATTTTATTTAATGAAAAATCCACTGCTAAAAGTACTGCTGATATTACCAGTATTACATATTGCATAAGTCTCACCTCCTTTTTAGCTATTATATCAATTAAATTTTCATATTTATATTGAAAATTCACCACAAAATATGATATAATCACCAACGGAAGGTGATTTTATGAAAGTAAGCAACCACGAACATTGCGACAGCATTAGGGCGTTTGATTTTTCGACTACATACGCAGAACTGTATGCCGACTCAGTTGAAAATGTAAATGATTCGCACATTCACGAAAAATGTGAAATATATGTAAACCTGAGTGGCGATGTATCTTTCGTTGTCGAAAATCATATTTATCCCATAAACCCCGGGGATATTATAATTACCCGCCCCTTTGAATATCATCACTGTGTTTACCATAGCAATAAACTGCACAGGCATTTCTGGATTTTATTTTCCCCATCGGGAAATGAATATCTGCTAGATGTTTTTTTTAACAGAAACTCCGGCAATGCGAATCATCTGTTCCTTTCTCCGGACAATACCGATATGCTTATATCTCTTTGTCATAAAATGACACAAGAAGAACCTTCGCAAATCAAAAAATATTATAACTTCTTCAAACTGATTAATATTTTGCAAAATGCAGATGCAGTTAAAGACAATGCTCTAAATTACCCGGCTGACATATATTATGCCATTAATTATATCAATCGTTATTTTGGAAATGATATATCTGTATATGAAATAGCAAAAGAAGCTCATGTGAGTATCAATACATTAGAGCGTCATTTCAAGAAAGCTTTAAACATTTCTCCGTATGAATATATAAAAAAGAAACGACTAGCAAATGCATTAAAGCTATTGTTAAATGGTTGTACAGTTGCTGAAGCTTCTTCTCAAAGCGGATTTCCTGATTATTCAAGTTTTATTGCTCTCTTTAAAAAGACCTACGGAACGACACCGCTGAAATACAAGAAAAACATGTATAATCTATAAAAAAGTAGGCTAAGCCGCACCCATGTCGCGATCACAATATGATTGACATCCCGAACGAAATACAGCGCAATTTCCTATACAGTAAAAAAGCGTATTTCATCAGTTAAAATCACTTGTTGAAATACGCTTTTTCTGTCCTTAAGAACACTCGGCTTAGGCATTCGGATTTTTTTTGGTAATTATTTTTCGGACGCAGACCGAGAAGCTGCAAGCTTCGTCTGACGGCGCATTTTTACATCTTCTCTCATCGGCTTGATATCGCCGGCCTTCGTCAGTGCCCAGCGATCGAAAAACAATGTACACAAGACCGATAATGACAATCGAGAGCTCTGCGAAAACATCCAGCTCCGGTTCGGCACCGCTGATAACGTTTTTTCGGTTTGTTAAGTGTTTTTCCCCTCTTTTTCCGCCGCCTTTTCCAGCTTCTCGATACGGATTAACAATCGGCAAAGCTCCTGGGAAACCGGATCCGGCAGATGAATCTGGTCAAAGTTGTTTACCCGAGCATTATCCCGTTTCACAATTCTTGCCGGTGCACCAACGCAGGTACAGTTCGGCGGCACCTCGCTGAGCACCACGGAATTAGCGGCAATCTTGGAGTTTTCGCCCACCGTAAACGGCCCCAGCACCTTCGCACCTGCCCCAATCAGCACATTATTGCCGATGGTCGGGTGTCGTTTCCCCACATCCTTGCCTGTACCGCCTAACGTCACGCCCTGGTAAATTGTAACGTTATCGCCGATTTCCGCTGTTTCTCCAATGACCACACCCATACCGTGGTCAATGAGAAGCCCCCGGCCGATTGTGGCTCCGGGATGGATTTCGATGCCGGTGGCACTTCTTGCAATATTGGAAACCATGCGGGCAAGAAACGTCCGCCCGTGCCGGTGCAGCCAGTGTGCAAGCCGGTGGTAAATCACCGCCCAAAGTCCCGGATACAGAAAGAAAACCTGTGCCGCACTTTTTGCCGCCGGGTCACGCTCCATAATCGTTTTTATATCATATCGTAAATTATCAAACATGATATACCACCTCTTTCCCGTGCAGTATATCACAGTCTGTACCGTATTGTCAAGATTTGTAATTGTGTTTAAATGATTTCCCGTAAAATTGATAGCAGGAGCTATCGGCAACGTGAGATGATTTTTGCGCTTATGCCATTAAGAAAGACAACTGTACGCACACCCGGACCGTCACTGGTTGAAACGCACTGCTTGTTAAATATATTTCGCTTATATATTGTGCTCCGTTCTTAAAATCACCTCTTGCTGCATTTCAGATGACAATTTTACAAAATAATCGCTGTATCCGCCTATCCTTACGACAAGGTCTTTATATTCCTCGGGATTTATCACTGCCTTTTCCAGCGTTTCTTTATCAATGACATTGATTTGCATTTCAAATCCGCCTCTTTGAATATATGTTTGAATCAGACTTTTCATGGTATCGAGCGAATGCATACCCAATGACTTCTTTGAAAACTTCATATTGACTGCAACCCCGCCAATAAGTTCATGATGGGCCCACTTTGTGGAAGATAAAATGGAAGCGGTCGGGCCCTTCATTTCTCTGCCCTGGCACGGACCGGACCCGTCGCCGAGGGGAAACCCTGCTTTTCTTCCGTCGGGCGTTGCTCCTGTTTGGCCTCCGAAGCGTTCGTGCATTACCCAACAAAATACACTTGGAATAAGATTTCCGTTTGTATGTATTCCGGTGTACTTCCTACATTCTGCTATAATGTGCTCTGTTATTTTTTCAAAGAAGCAGTCAATTTCATCAATGTCGTTACCGTATTTCGGAATAGAATTTAATAGACGCTGTCTGAAAGTCTCATTATTTTCAAAGTTACTGTCAAGAATAACTTTAAACGCTTTGATGCTAAGCTCTTTCAAATCAAATACAAGATGTTTTATCGCATATAAAGAATCTACTAAGTTTGCCATTCCTACGAAACTCGGCATAATCCAGTTATATCTTGCACCACCCTGTTCAATATCTGCTCCACGTTCAAGACAATCGTTGACAAAGCACGAAAGCAAAGGATTCATAGCATTTTCGCCGCGATATTTTCTTTTTGCATTTTCACTCTCGAAGTTACTTTTTATTTTCGTATCAAGCTTTGCAAAAAGAGTCGCTAAAAGTTCATCTAAGTCCGTGTACTCTCTGTCAAGAATATCAAGCAGAAGCATAGGCATATTTGTATACGGGCTTGCCACCCATACATTTGATGCTGCTACCGGCGTTATCTCAACGCAAGTGCTATGAATATAGCTTCGAGCTTCTTTTTCGGGTACCCCATAGCATTGTAAACCTTTTGTTACAATATCATCATTAAATATTGCCGGGTGTGAACATCCGTGAGATAAAATTTCGCAGGCTTTTTCCAGGTATCTATCGTCCATTCCCTCTGTATAGCACAGTCCAACAGCAGGATAAACTAATTTTATGTCGTCCACGACCTGCATACACATATCGGTAAGCTCATTTTCAACAATCTTATTATTTTCATCACGGCCGCCGACCATATAACCGCTCGAAAGACCGTTTGGTACACGGTTATTCACCTGTATTCCAAGGCAATCCAAGAGCAGTTGTGCGTATTCTTTTGTAATGACACCATTTTGTATATCTTTAAGATAATAGGGCAATAAATACCGGTCGGGATGCCCCAGCTGAAACTGCTGCTGGGAGCTATACCGGAAGGGATTCAGGGAAACACAAAACGTAATGAAATGTACAGATTGTATGGCTTCGTAAAAACTTTCGGCAGGACTTGCAGGTACTTTTCTGCATATTTCTGCTATTTTTTTAAGCTCTTCACGTCTGTTTGCATCTTCCGAAGATTCCGCCAGCTTTGCAGCTTCATCCGCATATTGTTCCGAAAAATGTATAACGGCTTCAAGACATTTTTTACAGACTTGATAAAACTTCTTTTTGTTTTCATCGCAATTTAGCAGATATATGTTGATTTTTTCAATGATACCTTTTAGTCCGCAATTTAATATAAGTTCATAATCAATCGCCATATGTGAATCCTGGCCGCCTCCTGCTTTTTTCATCCCCTCTTTTGCTATCGGCAAATATTTAGTAAGCCATTCATTTTCTTCATGAGACGATAGCTTCTTATTGCATTTCCCCACAATTAGCTCATCCTCTGATATGGAAGGCGTCAGATTTGAGAATGCAAAAAAAAAGCTTCTGCATAACGGTCTTCTTTTGATGTCTTTTGACTGGCTGTATAGCACTTGTAGAATTTATAAAAAAATTCGTCAAAACAAATTGTATTTTCCAAAGCCATCATGCGCAATTTTTTTATTCTGTGCATAATGAAACATCCTTTTTTTGTTTTCCCTTGCATTATAACATGGCTTATGGTATAATAATAGTATAAAAATATCAAAAACATGTATAATCGTATCAAAAAGGTGTAGAAATGGATATTAACTTTCATTGTGATTCAAAACAAAATTTCAAAAATGAAAATCAACAGGTCCGTGCATTTTTATATACTGATTATTCAATTAAACCTCATAATCACGATTTTTATGAGCTGAATATTATCATGCAAGGAAATGGAACACATCAAATAGAGAATGCATGCTTCAGAGTGGAAACAGGAGATGTCTTTATGATATCTCCAATGATGGTTCATGCATATTACGGCACTGAAGATTTAGATGTATATCACATTTTGTTGCATAAGGATTTTATCCGCAATAATCAAAAGGAAAACGCAAGTATTCCCGGATTTTTTCAGCTTGTTGAGATTGAACCATTTTTACGCCAGAATTTTTCAAAGAAAATGTTTCTACATCTTTCTCACGGACAAATATTACAGCTAAAAACCGACTTGAGCTTTATTGCAGACAATAGTGTTTATGACACAGAAGAAATGATACCTTTTAAAAAACATACCACATGGAAAATCTTATACTGGCTTTCCGCCTTGCTTTTTAATCAGATATATGCGGGCAGCAAAAAGGTTCTGAATAAGTATGATATTGAAATTGTCAGAACGCTTGAATATATACACCAAAACTACGATAGCAAAATAACGATTGATTTATTGTGCCAAAAATCGCTTCTTTCACGGTCGACATTTCTCCGCAGCTTTCGCAGTGTATGTGGATGTACACCTATGGAGTATATAAACAGATACCGTTGCAAAAAAGCTTTAGAAATGATCGATAATGTTTGCTTATCAAAAACGGAAATTGCACACTGTTGCGGATTTTATGATTTATCTCACATGGAACGGACAATGAAACAATTATTATAGAGTTATGCCCGCTGTGCTCTTGAAATATGGCTATGAAACCTTTCTCACTTGACAATAACCGAGCCGGAATAGTATACTAGACCAAAAAGGAGGGGTTTAATATATACGATGTATTTTCTTTGCCCGACACACTTTTCCCCAAGGGCTTTTTATGGGGCACTGCCACGGCCGGGCATCAAATTGAGGGGAATAATATTCACAGCTCCAACTGGGCGGACGAACAAAAGCCGGAATTTTATTTTGACGAATTTCGTGCCCCGTCCGGCAAGGCTTGCAACCACTACGAAATGGTGGAGGAGGACACACGCCTTCTGAAGGCGCTGGGACATCAGGCTTATCGTATGAGCCTGGAATGGAGCCGGATCGAACCGACCGAGGGTCAATTCAATAAGGAAGCCACAGAGCATTATATAAAAGAGCTTGCACTATTAAAAGAAAACGGGATCACTGTATTTCTGACGCTGATTCATTTCACCACACCTGTCTGGTTTATCGAAAAAGGTGGCTTTCAGAATATAGAAAACCTACGATATTTTGAGCGTTTTGCCGAGTATATCGTGCCGCTTGTCGCCCCATACGTTGATTCCTGGAACATCCTGAATGAATTTAATCTGGGCTTTAGCAGTGAACGGTATCTATGGAAAATCAACTGCCTCAAATTTCATGCCCGAGGCTACCACATTGTGAAAAAATATTCCGATAAGCCCGTAAGCACTGCCCACGCTATGGTGCAGTATACCCCGAAACGTCATCATGACACTTTTGATAGAACGCTTGCCGAATATCACGATTGGGCGGCAAACGGCTTCTTCCTCCATGCAATCCGTACCGGCGAAATCGTTTTTCCCTTTACAGACGGTGAAGTCTGCCCGGAAGTGAAAGATACCCTAGACTACTGGGCTATCAATATGTACACCCGCACGCTAATTGATGCCCGTCGCCAAAACGGCTTCGGTATCCGGTATGAGCACAAAAAGCTGAAAATGATTCCCATGGACTTTTATCTGGAGGAAATGTATCCCGAAAACATGATCGGTCAGCTCACAAGGCTTTATGATAAACCCATCTATATTACCGAAAACGGCTGTAGCTGTGATAACGACCGGTTCCGCATTGTCTATCTGGCCCTGTATCTCAATGCCATCCGGGAAGCCATGCGTATGGGTGCAGATGTACGGGGGTATCTGTACTGGTCCTTTATGGATAACTACGAATGGACCTCTTTCCTGCCCCGTTTCGGACTTGTGGATGTGGATTTTGATACTTTTAAGCGTACACCCAAGCCCAGTGCCTTTTTCTATAGAGAAATCATGGAAAATAATGGCTTCACACAGGAAATCCTCCGTAAATATTTGTCCGAATTACCTACACTGGGAAAATAATTACGTTTCCCGACAAAAGGACTTGACATTTTTTTATTCCTATCATACAATGACAAAAAATTTTGAAAGGATGAACACGCTATGGCAATTACCAAGGAACAAATGGTGCGTGACTTCCGTCTTTGCGGCATAGAAGAAGGCGATTTGATTCTCGTGCACAGCTCTCTTTCCGCCATCGGTTATGTAGAAGGCGGTGCAGATGCCGTTGTGGATGCACTGTTAGAAGTTTTAGGAGCGGAAGGAACACTGGCAGTCTCCGCCATGGACAGCTCCAAGCCCTTTGATGCGGCAACCAGTCCTGTGACTGTGGGGATTATCAATGAAACGGTACGGCTTCGTCCCAACGCAATCCGTTCCCTTCGTCCTTCCCACTCCGTAGCCGCCATCGGGAAGCTCGCCGCTTATTTCACTGCCGGTCACGATACAGCAGAGACCAACTGCGGTCATGGCACACCCTATGAGAAGCTTTGTGAGCTGGGTGGAAAAATTGTACTCCTTGGCGTAGATATGAACCGGAATACCACCCTTCACACCCTGGAGGATTTTGTGGACGCCCCCTACTTAGAGGACCAAATCTTTGTCGCCCCCACGTATATGAAGGACTACGAGGGAAAAACGATGACCGTCAAGCGGTATCCGCCGGGACACCGTGATTTTCTGTCCTTTACCCGGGACCTCCGCCGGGCAGACGCCATGACGGAAGGCAAAGTAGGCGGTGCGGTTGTCAAGGTCATTGATGTGGCGAAAATGTTTTCGATCGGGCTGGAGCTTTTACAGAAAAATGTAAACTACTTCCTTTGTGAAAACAAACGCTGCGTTGATTGCAAATATCATAACGGAGGTGCCGTAAAAAATGTTTAAATACAGTATTGCTCTTAATAATCTTGATGCGGAGACCTACGGCATTGATAATCTGGAGCTTTGTGACGGTGTATTCGGAAAGCCTCTGCACCTTCTCACCGGTGCAGAAACAGAAGAAATACGAAACCGCCTGATTGAAAAGCGGCAACGGATTGTTCTCTACACGGTGGATATGCCCCTGTCCGGTCTTTCCGAATATGCGGATTTCTTCCGCCGTGCCCATCTGTTATACATTGAAAACGTAAAGCTCGCAACCGCCTTTGCCCCGGAAGACAGTGAAAACCTGTCGCAGGTTATTGATATGGCACGGGGTATGGGGATTCGCCTGTTATTTGAGCCCACCCTGGAAAACGGTTTGTCTTTGGAAGCATACAAGACCTTCCGTACCGCCGCTACCGGTCTGGTGCTTAGTCCCGTAGAATTTGCCCGCCAGGGAAAAATGCCCTTCCGGTCTGTATTTTACAAAAGCAAGGTACACGGCGATGTTGTCTTTGTCCGGATGCAGGACGGCATCATGGGCACTGATACGCTTGTACCGCTGGAGGAGGGAAACAGCGAAGTTAAGGAATGTCTCTCTCTGCTCCTTGCCCGAAGCTATGACGGATATATTTCCGTTTCCGATTACTGCGGAAACATGGAGGATACGCTCCGTCGCCTTGCCGAGATGCTGATGCGGATATGAGGATTGATTTAACCGGAACACTCTACACGGGAATGTGGAACTATGCTCCACCCTTCCCCCGGCTTTCTATCCGTCCGCTTCCGCCTGTTTCGTGGGTGGAAGGCTATGTGGGCTGTGAAATTTTTGACGGTCTTCACTCTCAGACAGGTACATATTTAGAAACCCCTGCCCATGTGCTGGGCGAAAAATCGTATCCGCTGCTTACGGTAGACCTCGACCGGATTTGCGATGTCCCTACAAAGGTTTTGCATCTCCCCTTTTTGGGTGCCGGCATGGCGATTACCCCGTCCTTGCTCCGTGATTGCCCCGCCTATCATGCTATCCGTCCGGGTGAAGCAGTACTGGTAAGCTGTGACTACGGAAAAAAGTGGTTTGACAGTGACTATCTTGCCGCTTCTCCTTATTTTACAAAGGAAGCCATGAACGCTCTTATTGCGAAAAAGCCCTCCATTTTGGGCAGTGATTTCCCGCGGTGGGATAATCTTGAAAAGCCCCAAGGTTTTTTTGATGCTTTTTATGCCGCCGACATTCTGATGCTGGCCCCGGTCATCAACCTGGAAAAATGTCCTGCTGACGGCGGACGGCTAACGGCACTGCCGCTGAAAGCAGAAAAAACAAGCTGTGCACCCTGTCGTGCAATACTGACAGTTTAGGAGATGAGAAAATGCGTATTATCACCTTAGGAACCAGCCACGGCAATCATACGCCGGGACGGTTTGTTTCCTCTACCTTGCTGGAAATCGGCAACCGCTGCTATCTGATTGATGCAGGCGAGCCGGCAAGTGCACAAATGTTCCGTGCCGGTATCCCCTTTGAAACGCTTCGCGGTGTTTTTATTACCCATATGCACGATGACCACACAAGCGGCCTCTCCGCCCTTGTGAAGGCACTGCATAAGTATCCCAAAGACGACCAGCATACCGATTTTTATTTTGCAGAGGAAGCCGCCATCGCACCCTTCCGGAATTGGCTTGCCGCCACCCATGTAAACAGTGGTGAAGGTCTTGTGCATTACCATGCCACCCGGACAGGTCTCGTCTTTCAGGATGAAAGCATCTCCGTCACCGCCATTCCCACCCGACATATGTCCGGCGGTGCCCCGTCCTTTGCCTACTTGACAGAGGCAGAAGGGAAGCGGATACTTTTCACCGGCGATTTGTCTCCTGATTTTTCCGATTTTCCGCAAAATATAGGGCATCTGGATGTATGCATCTGCGAAGGCACCCACTATAAACCATCCCTTGCCCTGCCCATTCTCCGTAAGGCGGATATTGCAAAGCTTATTCTAAACCATGTGCATGAGCTCTGGATCGGAAACGGCGAAGATTTGTATCTTCAGAATTTTGTTTCCCTACCCTACCTTGTTATGGTGGCACACGATTTAGAATCCTTCTCCGTTTGATCGCGGACGAAAAAGGGCGGTTTTCTGCGATAATCACTTCACCGAAGACGTCATTTTGATAAAAAACAAAAAATTTTTAAAAAAAGTCTTGACAAAAAAAACGGAATGTGGTATCATATCTAAGTCGCTAAGACATGCGCCATTAGCTCAGCTGGTAGAGCAACTGACTCTTAATCAGTGGGTCCCGGGTTCGAGTCCCTGATGGCGCACCAAAGCAGAAGCGTAATTTTGATATAAAGTTACGCTTCTTCTTATTTGTAGGAAGGATATATGACAAATGAAAACGAAAAAAAGTGGCGCTACCTTTATCATATATATGTGCTGGCTTGTTTATGCCGTCTCCTATCTTGGCAAGGTGAATTATTCGGCAAATATTACGCATATTATGCGTTTTTACAACATCAGTAAGCCGGAAGCGGGGCTTGTTCCCACCTTTTTCTTTTTTTCTTACGGTATCGGTCAGGTGGTAAATGGACTTCTTTGCAAGAAATACAATGCAAAGTGGGTGATTTTTGCCAGTCTCGCCATTTCCGCCGGCATCAATTTCATCATTCCTTTTCTATTAAACTTTGCCATTGTAAAATGGCTGTGGATGATTAACGGGTTTGTGCTTTCCATGCTCTGGCCCACACTGGTGGGACTTCTTTCCTATGCTCTCCCCGAAAAAGACCTGGAGCGCTCCAGTGTGATTATGGGAACAACCGTTGCCGCCGGAACACTCGTTATTTACGGCTTAAGCTCCTTGTTTTCTGTTTTCAACAATTTCTGGCTTGCGTTTTACATCCCTGGTATTGTTGGCGCTGCAGTGGCCGTCATCTGGCTGTTTACATACAGAAGCGCATTGCATAAATCCAAGGCGGAACAGGAGCAGGAATCCCGGATTGCTTCTATAGAAGAAACCCCTTCCGACGAAGAAGGCGAATCCTTCAGCAGAAAAAAATTCCTGTTATTGGTAGGCGTATTGTGCTTTTGCGGTGTGGGCGTCAATCTGATTAAAGACGGTCTGACCACCTGGGTTCCCACAATCCTGAAAGAGGAATTTTCCATAACGGATTCCATTTCTATTTTATTGACCCTGTTCCTTCCCATTGTTGCTGTATTTGGAAACGTAAATGCGCTCCGTCTTCATAGAAGAATTCCTGATTATGCCACCCACTGCTGTGTTGTTTTTGCATTGATGGCAGTTTTAACCGGCATTATCATCGGCTGTCTCAGTGCCAAGCTGGCAATTCTGATGCTTGTGTGTCTTGTGGTTGTCAATTTCTTTGCATCCAGCCTCAATAGCCTGATTACAAGTGTTTTCCCGATTTTTATGCGTGGCAAGGTGAATTCCGGATTTTACGCTGGTATTCTGAATGGATTTTGTTATGTGGGAAGCACCATAAGTTCTTATGGGCTGGGATATGTTGCCGAGCATTATGGATGGACTGCCGTATTCTGGCTTTTGATAGCCGTTTGCGCTTTAGTGGCCATCATCTGGTGCGGCTATAAGATTGGTAGCCGGTCCCCTGAAAAAGAGTGACTGATATCGATAGGAACACAAAAAGGCTGAACGATTGGTGAACTGCACCATTTTGTGCAGACAGTACAAAAAAGACATTGTTGTAGTTCAAATAAGTTTTAAGCAACAAGCTGACTTCGTAATTCATACGGGGTCAGTTTTGTTTTTAGTTGTATTCTTTCGTG
>SVJY01000040.1 GCA_015068765.1 Oscillospiraceae bacterium | reverse complement strand
AGATGTCAATACCTTGCCCTCTCATCATATGATTCTTCTGGCACAAAACCGCAAGGGACTTTTTAATCTCTACACGCTGATTACAAAATCCCACATGGATTATTTCTATAAGACACCCCGTATCCCCAAAAGCGAGCTGGTGCGGCATCGGGAGGGCCTTTTAGTAGGGTCTGCCTGTGAGGCAGGCGAGCTGTTCCGTGCTATGGTGGCGGACGAAAGCGAAGCCAATCTTATGAAGATCGCGGGTTTTTATGATTATCTGGAGATCCAGCCACTCGGCAATAATCGGTTTATGGTTGCAAACGGCACGGCGGACGAGGAACAGCTTCGAGAGTATAACCGCCGTATTATCGCACTGGGGGATAAACTCGGCAAGCCTGTGGTTGCCACAGGGGACGTGCATTTTCTCAACAAAGAGGACGAGGTGTTCCGTCGGATTCTCATGGCAGCAAAGGGGTTTGACGATGCGGACAATCAGGCGCCGCTGTACTTCAGAACGACCAACGAGATGCTGGAGGAATTCGGCTATCTGGGCGATGAGCTGGCACGGAAGGTAGTTATTGAAAATCCGAACGCCATAGCGGAAATGATTGAAAGTATACCCCCTGTGCCCAAAGAGAAATGTCCGCCGGAAATTGAAGGGTCTGATACGGATATTATGCGGATGAGCAAGGAAAAGGCGGAACGGATTTACGGGTCGCCCCTCCCTGAAATTGTGCAAAAACGCATGGATAAAGAGCTGGACAGCATTATCAGTAACGGTTTTGCTGTTATGTATCTGATCGCCCACAAGCTGGTAAAAAAATCCAACGAGGACGGCTATCTGGTAGGCTCCCGTGGTTCGGTAGGATCTTCTTTTGTGGCATTTTTATCCGATATTACTGAAATTAACGCTCTGCCGCCCCACTATGTATGCCCCGAATGCAAATACAGCGAGTTTAAAGAGGGCGAGGCAATCTCCGGCTGTGACCTGCCGGATAAAAGCTGTCCGAAATGCGGTACACCCCTGTATAAGGACGGACACGATATTCCCTTTGAAACCTTCCTGGGCTTTGATGGAGATAAAGCACCGGATATAGACCTGAATTTCTCCGGGGACTACCAAGGGATTGCCCATAAGTATACCGAGGTCCTGTTCGGAGCAGAAAACGTATATAAAGCAGGCACAATCGGTACACTGGCAGAGAAAACGGCATACGGTCATGTGCGAAAATATTTTGAAGAGCGGGGAAAAACCCTCCGCAAGGCGGAGCTGGACAGACTTACCCTAGGTTGTACCGGTGTAAAACGTACCACCGGACAGCATCCGGGCGGTATCGTTGTCCTTCCAAAAGGACGGGATATTAACGAGTTCTGCCCCGTACAGCACCCGGCGGATAAAAGCGACAGCGATGTAAAAACAACGCATTTTGATTATCATTCCATCGACGAAAACCTGTTGAAGCTGGATATTCTGGGACATGACGATCCGACGGTTATCCGTATGCTGGAGGATTTGACGGGACTGGATGCAAAAAAGATTCCATTGGACGATAAAGAGACCATGAGCCTTTTCACAGGTAAAGAGGCACTAAAACTAAAGGAAGATATAAAGAGCACGGTGGGAACGCTTGCCATCCCCGAATTCGGTACAGGCTTTGTACGCCAGATGCTTGTGGATACAAAGCCAAAAACCTTTTCGGACCTTATACGAATAAGCGGTCTGTCCCACGGGACGGATGTGTGGCTCGGGAATGCACAGGATATTGTTAAAAGTGGGACGGCGAGCCTTTCGGGTTGTATTTGTACCCGTGACGATATCATGCTGTATCTTATTACCAAGGGCGTAGCCCCGAAGCTTTCCTTTACCGTTATGGAGGCAGTCCGTAAGGGCAAGGGGCTTAAACCGGACTGGGAGGAAGAAATGCGTGCACACGATGTACCCGCCTGGTACATTGATTCCTGCAATAAAATTCAGTATATGTTCCCTAAAGCACACGCGGCCGCCTATGTAACGATGGCGTTTCGTATTGCATATTGCAAGGTACACTATCCATTGGCGTTTTACATGGCATATTACAGTGTCCGTGCCGACGACTTTGACTATACGCTGATGGCAAACGGACACACAGTGGTCAAAGAAAAAATGAAGGAGCTTTCCGCACTGGAAAATAAGACCCAGAAGGACAAGAACGTTCTGTCTATTTTAGAAGTGTGTGATGAAATGTATGCCCGCGGCTTCTCCTTCTGTCCCATTGATTTATACGAGTCGGCAGCCGATAAGTTCCGGGAGGTAGACGGCAGAATTCTGCCACCCCTCACCAGTATGCAGGGGCTTGGAGCGGCCGCCGCCCACAGCATTGCCGAAGCGAGAAAGGCAGGACCGTTCCTATCGGTGGATGACCTTGTACAGCGGAGCGGTGCCAATAAAGCTGTTGTAGAAATCATGATGAAAAGCGGCGTGCTAAACGATCTGCCGCAAATCAGCCAGACTACACTGTTTGGCATATAAAAAATAAAGGCCATGAAAAATGAACCGACCGCCCGGCTGTTAGATTTTAGGTCTAACCTTTGGGGGTCGGTTCGCTTTTTTGGTTCTTGATTAAGCCTGAGTTCGCCTATTATGCTCTGTTTTACAGGGCTTTTTTGAATGCACCGGTAGTCATGCCGGTGTATTTTTTAAAGAGGCGTAAAAAATATTTTTCATCTGTGATGCCGATTTGTGCCGCCACCTCCCTTATGGGAATATCCTGCGTTTCCAGGAGCTGACGGGCATGGTGGATTTTCAGCCGGTTCATATATTCTATGGGGCTGCAATCGGTAACAGCTTTAAATATACGGCTGAGATGTGCAGGAGAGATTTGTAACTCATTGGCAAGTTCCGCCACTGTAAACTGGCGGTGCAGTGCCGTTTGCATATACTCGACTGCACGGCGACAGTAGGTGAGGTTGGAGGGGGAAAGGATGCCCTGGCCACTGCGGACAGCCTGAGAAATACTCCAATCCGTCAAAACCGAAAAGATGCGGAACACCTGTTCCAGGCAGGAAACAGTACGGAAGGGACTGTAGCCTGCATGGGTAGAAATTATCTCCTGAAAACAAGGCGATAGGGTGGAAGTGGTTTTAATATCATCGGTCACCACTGGCAAAAGCACGCAAAGCGGATGTTTTTCAGAAGGTAGGAAGCCGGATTGCATACAGGAGAGAATTTCGTCCGTCGAATGCGGATAGACACTCCAGTCCCCCTGTAGTGCAACGGTGTAATGCACATGAAGCGGTGCAGTGCTTCGACAGTATATTCGTTCATTGCTGAAAATATGGGTGGAAATGGATGGGGCCGGGAGCGGGATGTGCTGACCTTTACTGTCAATTCGTTCCGCCGCACCTTCTTTTATATAGGTTATTTCCATATGTCCTTCCGGTCGCTTGATGGTTAAATCATAATTTGCAGTTCGGTAGCTATGGGCAAAGATAATTTGCGGAATGGCATGAAATACAATTTTATAAAACTTCATACATAGAACCCTTCCTGTTTTTAAATATTATATCAAAAATATCCACTCTTGTCAAATCTGTATGTTTTCTTTGTGATGTTTATTTGCTATGATGAAACTGCAATGCATAATAAAGGACAAATGGAGTATCTTTTATTATCGGAAAGGCTTGTTTGTTTTTTTTAATTTGTAAAGGGGGGGAAGAAATGCTAAACAATTTAAAGGAAGAAATGGCGGCAAAGGATTTAAGTAATTATGTAAGCATCAGCGACCTGATTTTGGCAGAAGGCTATCGCAACCATTTTGGGGAAGGATTGGTGCTTTGCAGAGGCTATGCGACGGCGACGCTGTTTCGGGAACACCGAAAGCATGTGTACGAAAATGATAAAATTTTAGGCTCGATGCAAGGCCTACATGCACCGAGGGATGCTTATGCAGAGGGGGAACGAGCCAACGCAAAAAGAATTGCCAACAGCTACGGAAGAAGGGGGTTCCAAACAAATTTCGATCATTATGCACCGGACTATGAAACACCTCTTTCGATTGGGATCGGCGGTATACTGAAAAAAATCGAAGCGTCCATGAAAAAGCACCGGGCGGATGCGGAAAAAACAGAATTTTTGCAAAGTGCCTATATTGCCATGCAGGGTTTTTCTGACATGGTTCGTGGATATGGTGATGCGGCAAAAGAAAAAGCGGCGGAAATGAAGGATGCAGACCGAAGAAACACCCTTTTGAAGGCGGCGGAGGTTTGCCGAAAAATCGCACTGGAAGCACCGGAGACCTTCCAAGAGGCCGTACAGCTTGTTTGGTTGATACACGTAAGCTTTTGCTATGAAGGACGGTTTGCAATGGCACTGGGACGGCTTGACCAGTATTTGTATCCGTTTTACCAAAGGGATAGGGAGGAGGGGCGGCTGACAAAAGAAGAGGCTACAGATCTTCTTGCCCATATGCTGTATAAAATTCAGGAACGCCGTCTGCTTCCGGATGAACCGATTTGCCATGGCAGTGATGTGGTAAACATTGCCGTTGCAGGCAGAACACGGGACGGAAAAAGTGCGGTAAACGACCTGTCCTATCTGGTAGTGGAGGCTGTGCGGGCCTGCAATATTTCCGGCCCGAATCTTTCAGCTCGTATGCACGGAGAGATACCGGAGGATTTTTGGGATAGCTGTATTTCGCTAATCGGAACGGGGCTCGGTTATCCGGCACTGATGAATGACGATGTGAATATTGCCGCACTTCGGAAATGTGGATACGATGAGGCGGACTGTAACGATTATTCTATGGTAGGCTGTATTGAGACCTTTATGACGGGAAAACAACCACCATGGACGGACGGCCGATATAACTCGCCGAAATTCTTAGAGCTTGCCTTAGGAAACGGGCGATGCCTGCAGACGGGAACACAGCTTGGACCGAAAACGGGTGCGGTTGAGACGTTAGATTCCATGGAAAAGCTACTGGATGCGGTGGAAGCACAGATGGTATTCGGTGCGGCAGAATATGTAGCTCTTTTTGAAAATGCCAATCAGGGCATTAATGCAAAACGGTATACGCAGCCCTATCTTTCCTGCTATTGCCGAGACTGTATAGACCGCGGTCTGGATATCAACATGGGCGGAGCATTATATCCGTCTGCTCACGGTATCGGATGTATGGGGATTGCCACGATGGCAGATTCACTGGCGGCGATTGAAAAGGTGGTCTTTATCGATAAAGCGGTAACCCTTGCAAATTTGTGTCAGGCACTCAGGCAGGATTTTGAAGGCTATGCGTCACTGCGGCAATTACTTTTGAAAGCACCGAAATACGGAAATAACGATGAATTTGTAGATAAATATGCCCGCTGGTTTGTGGAAGTGCATTACCGGGTATTTGAAAAATATCGTACCCCTGACGGCGGCAGATATGTATTGGGAATTGCATCGAATGTAAGCAACATTCCTGCAGGACTTGAGATTGCGGCCACCCCTGACGGACGCAAGAATAAAGAACCGATTTCCGATGCGGCTTCTCCAATGTACGGAAAGGATTTTTCCGGTGTAACCTCAACGATTTTATCTGTTTCAAAGCCGGATTATACCCTTGCGGCCGTGGGGACAGTGCTGAACCAGAAGTTTAGTCCCGTTCTGTTTTCCAATAAGGAAAACCGGGATAAAATTAAAAAGCTTATACAGGTGTATTTTGCACGGGGCGGACAGGAAATACAGATTAATTCCATCTCGAGAGAGATACTGGAGGATGCGATGGAAAATCCGGAGAAATACGCTACGCTTGTCACAAGAGTTTCAGGCTTCAGTGCATTTTACACAACACTCCGCAAAGATATTCAAAAAGATATTTTAAAAAGAACCGAGCATAGCAATGCTTGAAAAAAGGAGAGTAAAAAATGAAGACAGCAAAAGCAGCCCTTTTTATGGGGGCAAACAAGGCCTTTGAAATTCGAGAATTTCCCGTTGTGGAGCCGAAGGCGGGCCAGGCAAGAATGCGGCTTATTGCCAGTGGTGTGTGCGGCACGGACGTACACTTTCATAACGGAAAACTCGGTATTGAACCGCCGAAGATTATCGGTCATGAATTTGTAGGCAGGGTGGATGCAATTTCTGAAGCAGATGCCAAAAAGTATGGCATAAGCGAAGGCGATGCAGTAATTTCCGATATTGCCTGTCCTTGTGGCGAATGTGTGTTATGTAAGGCGGGCGATGATGCGAACTGTGTAAACATGGCCGTTACAAACGGTGGAAATCCGGAAGAGGCACCGCATTTTCATGGCGGATACGGGGAATACAGCTTTGCACCGGTGGAAAATCTGATTAAGCTGCCACAGGATGTAGACCCTGTCGCGGCTGCCGTGTGTGCATGTCCCGGTCCTACGGCGATTCATGGCTTTGCACTTGCAGAAAAGGCAAACTGCCATGTCGAAAATGCGAAGGTGGCAGTGGTGCAGGGATTTGGTCCGGTGGCAAACTTTGCGACCATTTATCTTTCTAAAATGGGCATCAAAAACATCGTGGTTATTTCCGCCAGACCATTTGACGAAAAGAAAGAGACTCTTGCAAAGGAAATGGGTGCTACCCACACAGTAAGCCTTTTAGGGGACGGTGAAGAGAAGATAGCAGAGCTGATTCGTGAGATTTCCGGCGGACTTGGTGCTGATGTTGTATTTGAAGGCTCAGGCAGTCCAAAGGCTATCCCGCTTGCAATGGAAATACTCAGAAACCGGGGCGTCTACATTGTACCGGGACAGTATTCCGCCAGCGGCGGTATTGAAATTCAGCCGCAGGTCATTACCTTTAAGGCATTGCAAATTCTCGGCTCTTCCCAGTATACTTTCTGCGATGTGGAAGCGTATGTGGAATTCCTGCGGAAGAATCCGGACGTGCAGAAAATGCTGGTGGCAATGGCAACCGGATACAAGGTAGAGGAAGCCGATAAGGCATTTGCTGATGCTAAGGCAAGGAAAAATATAAAGACCGTATTTATGGCAGAATAAAAAGAGGTCGTGCAATAATAATGGAACCGTCGTCTCGGCTGTTAGATTTTAGGTCTAACCTTTGGGGGGTCGGTTCCATTCTTTTTTTGTCGCCCTTTTTTCTTTTACGGACACGCACAAGGGTCGCTCCCTTCGCATACAATAAATTATATTTTGTATATGGATGGAGGGGCAAAGAAAGTGTGGATGTATATTTTGGGGCTGTTATTTCAGAATGTTTGCATGGTGTCCTATGTCAGTCAACCGAGTACGTTTCCAAGACCGCTTTCCCAGGCGGAAGAAGACGAACAGGTGCGGCGGTGGGAGAACGGGGACGAGGAAGCACGGAACATCCTGATTGAGCATAATATGCGTCTGGTGGCACATGTAGTAAAAAAATACCAGTCCAGCGGTGTGGACGGGGATGACCTTATATCCATCGGGACAATCGGGCTGATTAAGGCGGTGAATACATATAACAGCGAAAAGAAAATACGGATTGCTACCTATGCGGCCAGATGTATCGAAAACGAGGTGCTGATGGTACTTCGTGCCAATAAAAAGCTCCAGAACGAGGTTTCCATTCAGGAGCCTATCGGGTTTGATCGGGAAGGAAATGAAGTAAGCCTTTTGGACATTCTGGACAGTACAGACGAAGACATAACAGAAAAGCTCGACCTAAAATATCGGGTGCGAAAACTCTATGAAGCCATGCGAAGCTGCCTCCGTCCTCGCGAAAAAAAGGTAATCGCCATGCGGTACGGTCTGGCCGGCTATGAAGAGGGAACGCAGAAGGAAATCGCAAAAGTCCTCGGCATTTCTCGTTCTTATGTCAGCCGTATTGAGAAAAAAGCGATTCACAAGCTCATGGAAGCCCTTGCATCGCTTGAGTGAAAAAATAACCGGAAAACCCCGGTTATTTTTTTATGCTTGCATGGATAAAAATAACTGTAGAAAAACAAAAAAACAGAAAGATATCTGTTGACTTAACATATTTTTTATTGTATCATGAGTATGAAATATTTTGATATTTTTATAAAGCCGAAAGGAGAGACGAAAAGGATGAAAAGAAAAAAAGTAGGGGCACTTCTGATGCTGCTTTGTGTTTTATTCACCGTTCTTCCGGTGACAGCATCCGCCGCAGAGAATATACTGAAAAACGGCAGCTTTGAAGAAGTCAGTGAAGGCAAGGCGGCAGACTGGGGCCTGAGCGGTGCTACGGTAGGGGACGGCTTTGAAATTGTCACGAAAGATGTAGCAGACGGTAAAAATGCAATTCATTTTACCCATACCGGCACAAATATTTATGTTTCCAATATGGGAAATGTGGTTGGCGGAACAGAGTACACGTTTACGGCAGAACTGAAAACCAAGAATAATTTTTCTCACGGTCCGTCCATCAAACTTACGTGGCAGAAACCGGACGGAAAAGGTTCCTATGAAACACTGGATAATCACAGTGCTGTATTTTCAACCCGGCGTAACGGCCTTTGGGAAACGGTAAAATATACTGCAAAAGCACCGGCGGATGCCACTCGCGTCATTCTTTTAGTTCGCTTAAATGAAGTGGGCGAGTGCTGGTGGGATGACGTGCAGATTCTGGGCGAGAAAGGCACCGGCGAAGCATCGGCTGTTTCTGAAGATAAGGAACAGGAAGTGCTCACTGCACCTATAGATAATGCATATCCGCAGGCAGAGGTTTCTGAAAACCAGACCACGAATCTGTCGGCTATAGGAAATGGGACGTACAATATAGTTCTAAACGGTGGATTTGAAACGGTTGCTTCCACGGGCCTCCCCAAGGATTGGAATCTTTCCGGCGGTAAGGCATATTCCGAAGCGATGACGGCGAAAGCAGAAACACCGGAGGGTAATAATTTTCTCCGTTTCTTTGGCGAAACCACTTCCATATATGTGGCACAAACTGTTCCGAATGTTATCGCAGGGGAGACCTACACCTTTTCTGCATACACACGAAAAATGCCCGGGACGGCAGGGTATGCTTCTGTAAACATACAGTACCAGACGCCGTCGGGCAACTCTTTTCAGACGGTGGACACGTTGAAGGAAAGGATTGAAACAGCAGAAGGAAAATGGGAAAAGGTAGAATACACCTTTACAGTGCCCGAGGAAACGGCACGGCTCATCGTCATGCTTCGCTTGATCGGCGGAGGCGAGGTGCATTGGGATGATGTGCAGATTCTCGGAAAGCTCACCGGGAACATGGGTTATGGCGTGGATTTTCGTGCAATGCTTGAGGAAGAGGCGGCGGAAGGACAGTCTGTAGAAAAAACCTATGGCGAAAAATATAAAAAGGATGCCCCCTTCCCGGGACAGCCGGAAACCATTATGGCAAACCATACTTTTGAAAAAAATGACGGCATTTCCTTTGAAAATTGGATACTGCAGGAGAAATTTGCTTCCTTCGGCAGCGTTGCAAAAGGGGAAGACCCGAACGGCGGCGATGCACTCCGCTTGGCTATTACCGAGGAGGATGGGCTCAAAAACCCCTATTATCAACAGGATGTTTATATCACAGGCGGCTCGGAGTACCAGGTTTCCTTCCTCTATAAAATTACGAAGGGCAGTGCGGCAGTTCCGGTTGTGAAGCTGGAATACTGGTCAGACAGAAGCTTGCCCGGTGCAGGCTCTTCCGGTGGTCTCCATGCCCGGGCGGAACAGTATGTTTACGATGGACAGTGGCATGAAGCCTCGATTAAGTTTTATCCGCCGGTGAATGCGGCGGAAATGACGGTGCTGGCACGTCTTTTGCAAAGCGGAAGCGAGGATGCAGAGGTATATCTGGACGATATTAATATTTGCATGGTTCAACCCCCTTCTGCCATGAAGCTGGACACGGAACAAATCTTCTTTTATGAGGATATAACGAAAGCTACCTTCACTGCAAAGGCAAACCTTGCCTATTTCCCTGATCTTGCGGCAGGAAGGGTGGATTTTCAGCTGTATGACGGCAAGACAGTTGTCTGGGAAAACAAAGGCGTTGCCGCAAGCGGCGGTGTCAGCAAAACGTTTTTTGATTTATCCCGATTGACAAAGAAAGAGCATCCCTACTGCCTGAAAGCGACTATGTATTATCCGGATGGCACCTTGGCAGATATACAGACCCAGAATATATATAAATACCCCCGTCCCGAATATCTTGGAAAAGACGGCGTATATATGAAAAACGGGACCGAGCCCTTTTATCCCATTTATGCCTACCATGTGCGTCCGGAGCATTATAAAAAGGTAGCAACGGCAGGGATTAATCTGGTACAGATGGGCTCCTTCAGTAATGCAGAACAGGCCGTTGAAAGACTGGATGCGGCGGAGGAAGCAGGCATTATGGGCTTTATTGCTCTGTACTATGGGATGAAACCGGCAGGGGATGAGACCAACATTGACCGCACAATCGA
Organism: Oscillospiraceae bacterium; assembly: GCA_015068765.1. GTDB lineage: Bacteria > Bacillota > Clostridia > UMGS1883 > UMGS1540 > SIG447. The sequence continues at coordinate 6,807 of SVJY01000040.1, read as the reverse complement.
GATTCTCAGTGATCCACGTGTGCAAAACCACCCGGCACTCTTTGGTTACGGCGTAATGGACGAAGTATTCCTCCAGCTCAGCAATCCGGAAAAGGTAATGGAAAACTCCTACCGTCTCATCCGCAGTCTGGACAAAAAACGCCCGATTATGACGATGGAAGCTATGGAAAACTATTATAGTGAGGCGGCTAAATACGTTGATATTCTTTGTATCGACCCGTACAGTGCCGCTTCAGTGCAAAGTGCTTCTATCCGTTCGGACAGTGCCCGGGCGGCTGTCGGCTATGAAAAGCCTGTGTACGCCCTTCTGGAAGCGTATTACACTACCCATGGAAGATGGCCTACCCCTGAGGATGGACGAAACAATAACTACCAGGCACTGATTGCCGGTGCATCTGCTATCGGATATTATTCTATCAGCGATTCGGATGTGGGTAAGGAGGGAGAAGACGTAGCAATATGGGATGCCCGAGATGGCGGACTTCTCTGGAATGCCCTGCAAAGCTTTGGTGAAAAGGAAAAAGCAATCACATACGATCACTTTGTCCGGGATGCAACACCGGCCTTCAACGCCCAGCGGACAGAAACGTACTGGTATGCCTCGTGGGTGGTTGACGGAAGCGTATATATGGTTGTGTTAGGTCTGGTGGATGGGCAGAATGCACCCGTTTCCATTCCGCTTGCCAGCTTTGCAGGCGATGTGTGCATCGGTGCCTATACGGCTGAGATTATCGCCGGACGGGAGCCGCAGACCATTAGCGGGAACGGTACGCTGGAAATGACGTTAAACGGCGTAGAAGCGCTACTCTATAAAATAACACCCACGGAAGGGGTAGACTTTTCCGGTCTCCGTGCCAGTGCCTTTGAGGATCTGGAATCGTATAACTGGGCACGGCAACAGATTGCCTATCTGGACGATCTCGGTATTATAGACGGAAGAAACGAATGGTCCTATGCACCCGGCGATGCCATAACCCGTGCAGAGCTTGCGGCATTCTTCGTGCGTGCCCTCGGCCTTACTACAGAGGAAACAGAGGCGTTTGCCGATGTACCGGCAGACCATCACTATGCAAAAGAAATCCATATTGGGAAGGCTTGCGGTATTCTCAACGGCATCGGCGACAATAAATATAATCCGGATGCAACGGTCACACGACAGGATATGATGACCATTATTTCCCGTGGTATGCAGCTTTCGGGCAGTGCAGACCTTGCGGCATTTTCGGACGCTCCCTTGATTGCTGACTATGCAAAGACGCACGTGGGTGCCATGGTGGCTTCCGGCCTTGTCAAAGGCAATGCGGACGGGACTGTAAATCCCTTGGGAAATACAACCCGTGCGGAAGCGGCTGTTTTGATGTATAGAATTGTGCACAGGTAAAGTAAACGTGGTTGTCGGTTTCGGCTGACAGCCACGTTTTCCATGGTTTTTATATACAAACCGCACTTTATGCAAAGAAAACCCCACTTTTTGCTATTTTGTTTTTTTATGATTTATGATATACTAAAACAAAAAAGAAAGAAGGTAACATGATGCAATACACTAAAATCAGCGGGTTTTCCGATGAAATCTCCAAGGAAATTGATGTACAGTTTTCTGTTTTGAATAAGCTGGGTATTTCTTATTTTGAACCCAGAGGTGTAGACGGGAATAACATTTCTGCGTTGGATGACGACCAGGTGCTTGCCCTCAAAGAAAAAATGGCGGCGGCAGGGATTCGTGCCTCGTCTATCGGTTCGCCCATCGGAAAAATTAAAATCACAGAGGATTTTGCACCGCATTTTGCACTTTTCCAAAGAGTAGTACGGACGGCAAAGCTTCTGGATTGTCGGTACATACGTATTTTCAGCTTCTACCACGAGGGGGAAGAATGGACAGCTTGTGAGCGGGAAGAGGTATTCCGTCGGCTTCGGGAAATGATTGCTTATGCCAAAGAAGAGGATGTTGTTCTGCTTCATGAAAATGAAAAGGAAATTTACGGCGATACGGCAAAGCGTTGCCTGGATATTATGGAAAACCTGGCGGATGAGCATTTTGGAGCCGTTTTTGATCCGGCCAACTTTGTGCAGTGCGGCGAAGATACAAAGGCAGCGTTTGATATGCTTGTGCCGTATATCCGATATATGCACATTAAAGATGCTCGCTATTCAGACAGAGCCGTAGTGCCTGCCGGCATGGGTGACGGTAATTTCACGTATATCCTCAGTGCACTGCGGAAAAACGGATACAGCGGATTTTTGAGCCTTGAACCGCATCTCGGCACGTTCAAGGGGTTAGAGGACTTGGAGACGGACGATTTGATGAAGGGCCTGCCGGAAGGCGGCGAAGGTACGTTTACTTTGGCGTATAATACACTTTGCGGGATTCTGGACGGTATAGTAGAATAACAATAGAAACTGTCAGCTTATTTTGTACGGGAAAGCTCGGTTATGCAAAAAAGTTCAAAAAATATATAAAAAGAGTTGACAAGCTGATAAAAATATGGTATCATAAGCTGTAACCGCATAGAACGGGTTTTAAAAGCGTGTCCGCTTACCCCAGATAGCGAGTCCGTATTATAGGAGGTGTATTGAGAATGTACGCAATTATTAAGACAGGCGGCAAGCAGTACAGCGTTTCCGAAGGTGACGTTGTATACATCGAAAAGCTGGAAGCAGAAGAAGGTGCTTCTGTAAAGTTTGATGAAGTGCTTGCAGTAGGCGGCGAAGCCGGCTTCAAGTACGGTGCTCCCCTTGTGGAGGGTGCTTCCGTTACCGCAAAGGTACTGAAGAACGGCAAGGCCAAGAAGGTACTGATCTTCAAGTATAAGCCTAAAAAGGGTTACAGAAGAAGACAGGGCCATCGTCAGCCGTACACAAAGGTTCAGATTGAAAAGATCAATGGCTAATGACAAAGGTAGAAATCAAAAGGACGGCAAATAAAATAACGGCTTTTACCGTGTGCGGACACAGCGGCTACGGTGAAGCAGGGGAAGACATTGTATGTGCTTCTGTTTCGGCAGTCGTTTGGAGCACAGTGAACGGATTGACCGATATTGCAGGTCTTCCGGTCGAATATGAAAGTCGGGATGGATTTGTGTCCTGCAACGTTCCGCCCCTTTCCGGGCAGGAAAGAGAAAAGGCGGATTTACTTCTGGAAAGCATGGTTGCATTTTTGCAGGCACTTTCTGAGCAGTATCAAGAGTTCGTAAAAGTAATGGAGGTGTAATCCCAATGTTTGCGCTCAATATTCAGTTATTCGCACATAAAAAGGGTATGGGTAGCACGAAGAACGGTCGTGACAGTGAAAGTAAACGTCTCGGCGTCAAGCGTGCAGACGGACAGGTTGTTCCGGCCGGTAACATTCTGGTCAGACAGCGTGGCACAAAAATCCATCCCGGTACAAACGTAGGCCGCGGCGGTGACGATACGCTTTTTGCACTCGTTTCCGGCAAGGTTAAGTTTGAACGTATGGGTAAGGATAAGAAAAAGGTCAGCGTTTACCCTGTACAGTAAGGCAACAAAATCGCAGATATAACTATGTCTGCGATTTTTTGTTATTTTGAAGGAGAGCATATGTTTGTAGATACAGCTTTAATTACGGTGCGGGCAGGCAAGGGCGGCAATGGCCTTGTTTCCTTCCACCGGGAGAAATATGTTCCTGCCGGCGGACCGGACGGCGGCGATGGCGGCAGGGGCGGCAACGTGGTTTTTGTGGCGGATAATAAGCTGACAACGCTGATGGATTTCCGCTACCGTAAAACATACAGTGCCCAAAACGGTCAGGATGGACGTGCCGGCAGATGTAGCGGAAAGGCAGGAGAGGACAGCATTGTCCGTGTACCGGAGGGAACGCTGATTCGGGACGCCGCAACCGGCAAGATTTTGGCGGATATGACCGGAGAGAATAAAACCTTTATAGCGGCAAAAGGCGGCAACGGCGGCTGGGGGAATGTGCATTTTGCAACGCCCGTGCGGCAGGCACCGAAGATAGCAAAGCCGGGTCAGCTTGGGCAGGAGAGGGAAATTGTTCTGGAACTGAAACTCCTGGCAGACGTAGCACTTGTGGGCTTTCCGAACGTAGGAAAATCCACACTGATTTCCCGTGTCAGCTCCGCACGTCCGAAAATTGCAAACTATCATTTTACGACGCTTACACCCAATCTTGGCGTAGTTTCTGTTCATGATAAATCCTTTGTCATCGCGGATGTGCCCGGTCTCATCGAAGGGGCACACACAGGTGCGGGACTTGGTCATGAATTTTTACGTCACATCGAACGCACGCGTATTTTGATTCATGTGGTGGACGCATCCGGTACCGAAGGGCGGGACCCCATGGAGGATTTCGAGGCGATTTGCCGCGAGCTGGAGCTTTATAACCCTGAACTTTTGCTTCGCCCTACGTTGATCGCAGGTAACAAAACGGATATCCCCGGCGAACTGGCAACCGCCTTTGAAAAATTCGCAGTGGAATCCGGCTATAAATATTTTCCCATCAGTGCCGCTACAGGGGCAGGTGTGGATGCACTCATAAACTGCGTGGCGGAAATGCTGGATGTTCTTCCGCCCATTCCTGTGTATGAGGCAGAGGAAATTGAAGAGGAAGAAATTGATTATAACGCATACGAAATTACGGTCAATGACGGAGTGTATGCGGTTACCGGTCCCTATGTGGACAACCTTCTTCGGGGCATTAACTTCGGGGAAGATGAATCAGTCCGTTATTTCCAGCGGGCGATTAAGGCACACGGCATTATCGACGCCCTGCGAGAAAAAGGCGTGCAGGAGGGTGATACGGTGGTGTTTGGGGATATGGAATTTGATTTTGTGGAATAGGAGAAGGGCATGAAACGGATTGGACTGTTCGGCGGAATGTTTGACCCGGTTCATCTGGGACATCTTCATGCGGCACGGGAGGCGGCACAGCGGCTTTCACTGGATAAAGTGATTTTTATTCCTGCCAATGTTCCGCCCCATAAAAAGAACGGCTGTTTTGTTGCGGGAAAGCACCGCTTTTCCATGTTGCAGCTTGCAATGGAAACAGATGCACGCTTTGCGGCTTCTGCCTATGAGCTGGAGAAAGAAGGGACGAGCTACTCCTATCTGACGGTGGAGCACTTTAAAAGCGTATTCCCGGCAGATAAGCTGTACTTTTTAATCGGGGATGAGGCGTATGCACTGTTACATACATGGAAAATGCCGGAACGAATCCGGGCGGCGGCAGAATTTGTGGTGGTGACTCGGGAAGGTACACCGCCTCCGCAAGACGCCCTGTATGTATCCATTCCGAAGGTGCAGATTTCCTCTACAGAAGTACGTGCGGCACTGGCTGCGGGTACAGATGTAAAAAACTTGTTGCCCGGGTCAGTGGCAGACTATATAGAAAAAAACGGATTATACCGAGGGGGACATTATGACGGAGCAGGAACTACTTGAGAAATTACGGGGCATGGTGGACGAAAAAAGATACGCACATTCCATCGGTGTACGGGATACAGCGGTGCTCTTGGCAAGACGCTATGGCGTAAGTGAAGAAAAAGCACGCATTGCCGGTATATTGCATGACTGTGCGAAGAATATCCCCAAGGAAGAGGGAATTGCCCGGTGTGAAGCCGCCGGTATCCCTCTAAAGCCCATTTGCTACATAGAAAAGGGTCTTGTACACTCATATTTGGGTGCCTATATTGCCAGAACAGAGTTTGGTATCACCGACCCGGAAATTCTGGATGCAATTTATTACCATACCACGGGACATGAGGATATGCCGCCTTTAACTAAGATTATTTATCTGTCCGATATGATTGAACCGGGACGGAACATACCGAACGTAGAAGAGCTCCGCCGTATTGCCATGGAGGACATCGACGAAGCCCTGATTCGTTCTATTAATTCTACAATCACCCATGTGCTGGGTAAGGGGTCTGTGCTGGATTGTGATACCGTTTGTGCACGGAATTTTCTGGTGCAGAAAAAACGGCTTTGTAAATCAGCGGTTTAACAGCCATACCCCGGCGTTCAAATAGGTTGCAAACAGCAACCAAAGGAAGTACGGTATCTGGAGATATGCCGCCGGTGCATCAATGCGGCGGAATAGGATAATCATCCGGAGCACCAATGCCACCAGTAGAATCAGCCAGATAAGGGCAAAGAGCCGTACATCCAGATTAAAAAACAGAATGGTCCAGAAAAAGTTTACAATCAGCTGCACTGCGTAAAGACGTAGTGCATCGCTTTTTAAAGAGCTTTCCGAAAGATAGATTCGGGCGGTACTGATACCCATTAGCGTGTACAAAATTGCCCAGACAACGGGGAAGACCCAACCGGGCGGAGAGAGGGGCGGCTGGTTGAGTACGGCGTAGTCTTCCATGCTGCCTCTTGTAAGGAGGGCAGATAAACCGCCTACGAAAAGGGGAATCAGAATAGAAATGATGTAAGTTTTTGTTTTTTTGTGCATATAGGTCACCTCTTTCACAAATAGTATAGAGGCGAGGGATTAAAAATATACTTAAAAAACCGAAAAAAGCGGATGAAAAAATCTTTTGATAAAAATTTTTCTTATTTTTGAAAGAAAGTACTTGACAAAGCAGTATATTTCTGTTATACTATATCAAGTCGGTTCGTGCGGGTGTAGTTCAATGGTAGAATCTCAGCCTTCCAAGCTGATCGCGTGGGTTCGATTCCCATCACCCGCTCCATTTTAAATGCGCCTGTAGCTCAGCAGGATAGAGCAACTGCCTTCTAAGCAGTGGGCCAGGAGTTCGAGTCTCTTCAGGCGCGCCAATATGGTGGGTATAGCTCAGTTGGTTAGAGCGCTAGATTGTGGCTCTA
>SVJY01000039.1 GCA_015068765.1 Oscillospiraceae bacterium | reverse complement strand
AGAGCCTTGCGTCTCTTTAAGATACGGATAACATGCTTTCATATAATAGAAGGTTGCATAAAGTCCGGAATAAATGGCGAGGTTGAACTGCTCTGTGGTATGATCTTGAATAGTCACGCCGGATGCAGATGCCTGTGCATTATTGATAAGAACATCGATTCTTCCAAACTCCGAAATCGCCGCATCTACAACGCTCTTTGCAATCGCTTCATTGTCTGCACCGTCGCATATATCGGCAGAAAGAATAAGAACCTTAATGCCATAAAGTCTTTCAAGCTCTTCCTTCGCCTTTTCAAGCTTTGCCACATTTCGACCTGTAATAACAAGATTAGCGCCTTCTTTTGCGTAGGCAGTTGCAATACCGTAACCGATCGAACCACATCTTCCATCAGAAAGTGCCGCAAAACCCGCACCGGTGATAATGGCTGTTTTCCCTGTTAAAAAATTCATTTTGATACTCCTTTGTTGGGGCGTTTCTTAGCTCGCCGTATTCTTGTAGTTTAGTTTTTTATTCGTCCTCTTCCGGAAGGTCGCAGTTATGAAAAACATTCTGCACGTCATCGTTATCCTCAAGCATCTCAATGAGCTTCATCATATTTTTTAAATCATCCTCGCCGGAAAGGGTAACAGTTGTCTGCGGAATACGTGCAATTTCTGCAGATGCAATAGTATAACCACCATTTTCGACTGCTTCGCGAACTGCACCGAAATTTTCGGGAGCTGTGATGATCTCATAGAAATCTTCTTCCAGAGAAAAGTCATCTGCACCGGCATCCAACGCTTCCATCATAAGTGTTTCCTCGTCTACGCCCTCAGCTTCTACAACAATAACACCCCGTGTATCAAACATGAAGGTTACACAACCGGACTGTCCCAGATTACCGCCATATTTATCAAAATAATGTCGCATATCCGCCGCTGTACGGTTTCGATTATCGGTAAGCGTTTCAACAATAACAGCCGCACCGCTGGGGCCGTATCCTTCATATACGATTTCTTCGTAGTTGTCAGCACCTTGGTCACCCGCTGCCTTTTTGATACAACGTTGCACGTTTTCATTCGGCATATTGTTAGCCCGAGCTTTCGCAATAACGTCCTTCAGTTTACCGTTAACCTCCGGATCAGGCCCGCCTGCTTTAACGATTACAGCAATTTCTCTTCCGATTTTCGTGAAAATTTTTGCACGTTGTGCATCACTTTTCTCTTTTTTATGTTTAATGTTGCTCCATTTAGAATGTCCAGACAAGATTATCCCTCCATCTTAATCTTCAGTTTGTCGATATATTTTTGATTGAAAGTAAGGCCCAATTCTTCCGCACGTGCATCTACCCACGCGTTCAGCTTGTCTGCTGTCAATTCAGATTCAATCGTGGAAATAACAGAATCATAATCTGTTCCTTCTGTGGGCAGTTCATAGCGCATCAGAATATGATATCCATAATCGGTCGCAACAAGCTCTGTGGTATAGGCACCAATTTCCAGCTTCATAGCCGCTTCTTCAAATTCGGGCACCATCTGTCCATTATCGGTCATAATATAACCGTCACTGGAAAGTGTACCGTCTTCGTTTCTGCCGTCATCAGAATATTCGTTCATGAGTGCGATAAAGTTACCACCTGCAGCAAGTTTTGAAAGGATATCCTCAGCTTCAGCCTTTGCAAGTGCATCATAATCTACGGGCTCTTCTACAACTTCTCCCTCCGCTTCCACAGCTTCGCCTGTTGTATCATCTTCGAGGAGAGGAGCTTCTTCTGCGGGCATTTCTGTATCTTCTACAGGCGGCTGGTTGGAAATCAGAATATGCCGAATGAATACATAGTCTTCATTATACTTAGCTTGAATGTCCTCTTCTGTAGGCTCTAAGCCAACATCGCCTTCTGTATACTTCGCCATATAAGCATTGGCATATACGCTTCTTTCCAGAATGTTATCCAGTTCAGATGCAGGAATATCCATTTCTGCTAAAGTCTGCTCATAGGCATACCGTCCGCCAAGACCTTCGATTAATTGTTCTCTCTGCGAGTTGAATTCTGCTATATCTGCATCTGTAAGTGCATAACCGGCCTCTTTCCCAAGCGCTTCCATAACCATGATGGATTTAACACTTTTCACAGCAGAATCCTTTGCATACTGTGCAGCCGAAACACCGTCGATCATAACGGTATTCCAGTCATCATCCGTTGCAATGGTTTGACCTAGATTCTGTGCTTTTGTAGCCGCCTCATTCTTTCCCATCTGCAAATAATACATAAATTCGGGCTTTAACATAGACGTGTCACCAACAGAGGCAACCTCTGTTACATTGATGGCATTACAAGCGGACAGGAGCATCACCATCATAATGGCCATTGCAAATAATCTCATTCGTTTCATAGTAAAATTCTCCTTTTCATAGTAAATCATTTACATATTTATATATATTACTACATTTCGGTTAAATTTTCAAGTCTTTTAACAATTTTTTTAATTTTTCCGTATCATTTTTATTTTTCAGAAAACCTTCCCGCAGTGCAATGTAGGGTCGTTCCCCTGCGTTAAACAAGAGTTTTCCGCGGTTTTCTTCCATAACACGGCTTAAGTTTTCCATATTAGGTGTTTTATCAAAATAGATGATAATTTTTCCGCCGCTTTCTGTCACCTCACCTATGCCTGCTTCGCCGGCATACACTCTAAGAAGAGATACATCGATCAGCCGCATCACTCTGGGCGGCGGATCTCCGTATCGATCTATCAACACGGCAATAACAGCCTCCGCATCATCATCGCTTGTTATGTCTGCCACCATTCGGTATGCCTCCAGACGTAGGCGGGGATCTTCGACAAAGTCATCCGGTATGCCTGCGTCGATAATCAGGTCAATAACCGCTTCTGTTTTACGCTCTTCTCCACGCATCTCAGAAACCGCTTCCTCCAAAAGACGGACATACATATCATAGCCGACACTCGCCATAAAGCCATGTTGCTCAGGTCCGAGCAGATTTCCTGCACCACGGATTTCAAGGTCGCGAAGTGCAATTTTGAACCCCGAACCAAGTGCAGTAAATTCTTTAATGGCAAGCAGTCGTTTTTCTGCAATTTCTGATAAAGCTTTGTCTCTTTTAAAGGTTAAATAAGCATAAGCAACTTTATCCGATCGGCCCACTCTGCCGCGAAGCTGATATAACTGTGCAAGGCCCATATGATCAGCATTTTCAACGATCAGAGTGTTTACGTTCGGAATGTCGATGCCGGATTCTATGATGGTCGTGCTGACCAAAATATCATACTCACCATCCATCATGCCGGACATTACAACCTCAAGTTCATCTTCATTCATACGCCCGTGTGCTACTGCAATCCGAGCAGTCGGAACCATTTTTCGGATAGAATCTGCCACACGGTGTATTCCCTGCACCCGGTTATATACATAGTAAATCTGACCACCGCGGGCCAGCTCTCTTTCCAAAGCATCCTGCACCACGCCAGCGTCATATTCAAACACATATGTCTGAATTGCTTGCCGGTCCTCCGGTGGATTTGCAAGAACGCTCATGTCACGGATACCGGTCATTGCCATATTCAAAGTTCGTGGGATGGGCGTCGCTGTCAGTGTGAGTACATCCACACCTTTTTTTATGTCTTTGATTTTTTCTTTGTGACCAACGCCAAAGCGTTGTTCCTCATCAATTATCAAAAGTCCTAAACGCTTAAAGGAAATATCGTTTCCCAATAGACGGTGCGTGCCGATTACCACATCTACTTCCCCATTTTTCAGCCCTTCGATGATCTTTTTTTGCTGTGCTGCTGTACGGAATCGGGAAAGCATTTCAACGCGTACCGGAAAATTCTCCATTCGTTTTACGAAGTGATTATAGTGCTGTGCCGCAAGAATAGTGGTAGGAACAAGATACATGCACTGTAAACCTTCCATAATACATTTAAAGGCTGCACGTATTGCCACTTCTGTTTTTCCGTAGCCCACATCGCCACATAAAAGTCGATCCATCGGCCTGGGTGACTCCATATCCTTTTTTACTTCTGCAATACAAGCCAACTGATCCGGCGTTTCGTCAAAAGGAAATTCATTTTCAAAGTCTATCTGCCAAGGTGTATCCTTAAGAAATGCATGACCTTCTATCTGGCTTCTTGCCGCATACAAGTCAATCAGCTTTATGGCAAGCTCACGAACAGAATGCTTTACGTTATTTTTCGTTTTTTGCCAATCGCCTCCCCCCAGACGACTAACTCTGGGGGCAGGAGCATCTGCACCGGCGTGTGAATATTTATACAGAAGATTCAACTGTGTAACAGGAACATATAAAAAATCGTTATTTTTATAGGAAAGCTTTAAGTAGTCTCGTTCCACGCCGTCCGTTTCAATTTTATCCATGGCAACAAACTGACCAATGCCGTGTACTCTGTGCACTACGTAATCACCGATGGAAAGCTCGTCAAAACTGCGGAGTGCTTTCGCACCGCCAACAGCCGCAAACTTTTTCTTGTTTTGCTTTACAAATACATCACTGCCGCTTATAAAAACAGTTTTTATATCGGAATAAATGAAACCCTTATTAAGCGGTAACGAATAGATTCCTACAGTACCTCGAGGTAATGTGTCCCCTTTTTGGAGTGATACAGAAGGAATTTTAGCTTCTGTCAGTGCTTCAGATATACCCTTGGCACGGCTGGCGTTTCCGGCAAGAATATAAATGTAGAAGCCGTTTTCCTTCCACCGTGCCACATCTTCGGCTAATATACGCATTTTACCGGCATAGGAGGCAAGCGTGATGCCGGCAATATGCAAATTGATATCAGGTTTAAAATCCGGACAAATACGACTCATGCCTGAAAAACCTATTAGCTGTTTCTTCATCATTTTATCAATAGAATTTTGATAATCGTGAATGTATTTTTCCTTTGGGTTTACAATACTACCACGCATCACAAGTGACGCTACACGTTCTCGTATGCTTGTTGAATATGCTTCTGCTCCTTCTGAAACACGCTGGGGTTCATCTAAAATAAAGAGAACATTGTCATCAAAATAGTCCAGAATATCGCCATCGTCACCGTCTGCCGCAGCAGGAATAATTGTAACAGAAGAAAGAGTGCCCGTCGACTGTTGGGTTGAAAGATCAAAAACACGAATGCTATCCACCTCTGTATCGAAAAATTCAATACGAACCGGCTGTTCCTCGGTCGGCGGATATAAATCCACGATGCCGCCGCGGACACTAAACTGCCCGGGGCCTTCCACCATTGGCACACGACGGTAACCGATTTCAGCCAGAATTTCAGAAAAATTCGTAAAAGCCTCTCCCACAGAAATGGTTATGGTTTTATATTTTTTTGCAGGCAAAATAAAATCCAAAAGACACCCTACACTCATAACGGCAGTATCTCCCGCCAAAATACGGTAGAGGGCAGCCGCTCTCGCTCTTGGAAGTGTGTAGCCAGTGCTCTCTGCAATTTTTTCGATCAAATCACCTTGCGGTAAAAGGGTCACAGCATCCGAAAAAAAAGACAGCTCTTCTGCCAAAAGGCGGGCGGCACTTTCGCTCCAGCTGATTACCACACCCTGTTTTCCGGTCTCCCGAAGAAGGGCTGCAATCATATGAGCCTTCTGTGCCTCTGCCGCTCCAACGACATGTGCTGTACCTTTTCCGTTTCGGACTGCTTCTCTTAATGCATTAAACGCCGAAAGTGCACCGAGCGGTGCAAAAAACTCTTTCATTCTGCCTCCGTTTTCCCAAATCCGTTATAGCGATTCATAGCTTCTGTCACACCGTACCGCATAAGCGTTTCCATAATCTCGTCTGCCACTTTAATACAAGTGCTGACAGCAACACCGTCTTCCTTGGAAAATGTGCCTAGAACATGAGAAATCATATCATCTGCTGCACTGCCTACACCGATCTTCAGGCGAACAAATTGATCGCTTTCCAGAAGGTAGATAATAGATTTTATACCATTATGTCCACCATCACTCCCTTTTTGGCGAATGCGAAGCCGGCCTACGGGAAGAGCTACATCATCCTGTACAATAATAATATTCCCCGGCGGAAGATTATAATAACGGGCAATTTCGCTCACACTCTCACCACTGGCATTCATAAAAGTAGAGGGTTTTGCCAAAATCACCTTTTCACCACCTACGACGCCCTCACCTATCAACGCTTTAAAACGGATTTTCTTAACCGGAATGTTCCAACTTTGTGCAAGATAGTCAATGGTTTTAAATCCTACATTATGGCGTGTATTTTCATATTTTTGACCCGGATTTCCGAGCCCTGCAATCAAAAACATAGTTTCTCCTTATAAATATAAACGAACATATTCATCTATAAGCTTAGACTGTGCCTCAATGAAAGCACAGCCCTCTTTTGTTTTCACAATTACGTGCATCGCCCGTGTAACTGCGTCACAAAATGCGTCGGTAAGATCGTCCGGTGTAAGGGGGCACATAGCGGTAGCACGTGGATCATAGATTATTTTCAGCTTTTCACCCGGTTTCTTATACGGTGCAAGAGGAAAAATACGACAGGCTAAAGGCCGAAGTTCTCTGTCGCATTGTCCGGGACAGGACAGAATAGACGCTTCCCGTCCCAGATAATAAAACCCAGAGGGTTCAATCGTGACCCATTTCGGCTTTGGAGAAAACATACATTCCTCTCCGGGATAAAGATACATCCCCGTACCCGAATCGCTGTCTGCACAGCAAGCGGCACCGCAACGAATACCGCAATCAGTATAACATGGCGTTACCGTATCTAAAAGCGAATAACAATGGCGAAAAATGATTCGAGGATTTATTTTCATAGTGTTTTCTCTTCCGCATCCCAATCGTAGGGCGTAATCTGGTACACATAATAATTCAGCCAATTCACAAATAAAAGATGTGAATGGGACCGCCAACGGACGACCGGTGATTTTTTCGGATCATCGTCCTTATAATAGTTTTTCGGTTTTGCGATAGAAAGTCCTTTGTTTATATCCCGCATATATTCATTATGTAAGGTTTCCGGATCATATTCCGAGTGACCGGTGACAAAAACATTTTTCCCATCTTTCGATGCAACAAGATAAACGCCGGCTTCTTCACTGGTCGCCATAATTTCAAGCTCCGGGACAGCACAGATATCTTCTACACGCACTTCTGTATGCCGAGAATGGGGAGCATAAAATATATCATCAAAGCCACGCATTAAGGGGGCTTTAGGCGAAATAACATCATGGCGGAACACGCCGAACATCTTCTCCGGAATAGGATGCTTTTGAATTCCATAGTGATAATACATACCTGCCTGCGATGCCCAGCAAATATGCAGCGTACTGGTAACATTAGTTTTTGACCACTCCATAACAGTGCAGAGCTCTTCCCAGTAATCCACTTCTTCAAATTCCATCAGCTCTACCGGGGCACCCGTTATAATCAATCCGTCAAACTTTTTGTGCTTCACATCGGAAAAAGTTTTATAGAATGAAGACAAATGCTCCTCAGGTGTGTTTTTGGACTGATGGGTTTCTGTATGCAAAAGTACAAGCTCTACCTGCAAGGGGGAATTAGACAGAGCACGGATAAGCTGTGTTTCCGTTGCAATCTTCGTAGGCATTAAGTTAAATACGGCAATCTTAAGTGGACGGATATCCTGGCTCGATGCTCGTTTCTCCGTCATGACAAAAATATTTTCACTTTGCAGGATGCCTGCGGCAGGCAATGCATCCGGTATACGAATGGGCATAGTTTTTCCTCCAAATGTTTTTATGTTTTATATATTATATCATGTGTGCTTCTTTTTGTAAAGTGGAATTTTCTTAATTACTGTAAACCTTATCGGATGATGCTTTTTTCTTTTGTAAAAATTCTTCTTGAACGTAAAATGCAATTTTTAACGTATAATTTGCAAAAAAATATTGTTTTTTTCTTACTTATGTGATAAACTATACAGAACAAATGAAAATTGAAGGTGCGAAATTGAACAAGAGATGGAACCTGCTATATAAAAATATTGACCCGAAAACCGTTGCTGCTATCGAAAGTGCCGCTACGGTTTCTCCGCTTTTAGCGTTACTTTTGGCGGTACGGGATGTCAAGCCGCAAGAAGCAGCAAGCTATATAAAGGGCGGTATGCAATACCTTTATGACCCCTTTCTGCTACAGGACATGGATAAAGCCGTAAACAGAATACAAGAAGCTATCCGAAACAATGAAAAAATATGCGTTTACGGTGATTACGATGTGGACGGAATTTCTTCCGTTTCCATGCTGCTTTCCTACTTTAAACAAGAAGGAGTCACTGCTGATTTCTATATTCCGGATCGAGAAAAAGAAGGTTACGGCCTTAATGCAGACGCTATTCGGAATATTGCAGAAAACGGCACGTCACTACTGATTACTGTCGACACAGGAATCACCGCAATCGAGGAAACCGATCTTGCGAATTCCTTAGGTATGGATGTGATTATAACGGATCACCATTCCGTTGGCGAAGTACTTCCCTGTGCCATCGCTGTTATCAATCCAAAACGACCGGATTGTAACTATCCTTTCAAAGCCTTGGCCGGTGCCGGCGTCGCATTTAAGCTTCTTTGTGCTTTATGCGGAGATACCAAAAAAGCGGTGACCGATTTCTGCGACACTGCCGCTCTTGCCACCATTGCTGATGTGGTTTCCTTAAACGGAGAAAACCGAATCATAACAGCATTAGGGCTTCGCAAAATGCGAAAAATGCCTTCCATCGGTTTTTCTGCACTACTGGAAAGTGCAGGGATTGAGGCGGCACAGCTAACCTCCTACCAAATCAGCTTCGGCGTTGCACCACGTCTTAATGCCGCAGGAAGAATGGGAAACTGTCTGCCGGCTGTTCGTCTATTGCAGACGGATTCAATCGATGAAGCGTCAGAAATCGCCGCCGAGCTGGATGCACAAAACACTGCACGAAAAGCTCTTGGCGATGTTATATACGAGGAAGCCATTGCCGCCATTGAAGACGGAGACTATAGTGACAAACAGGTTATTGTTTTAGCACATAGTGGATGGCACCACGGCATTATCGGTATAACAGCTTCCAAAATTGCTGAGCAATATTATAAAAGCACTTTTCTTATTTCTACTGACGGGAAAATAGGGAAAGGCTCAGGCCGCTCCATTCCCGGCCTCAATCTTTACGAGGCACTTCGCTCTGCAGACAGCTTGCTGGACCGATATGGCGGTCACGCACTCGCCGCCGGTCTTACCATAAGTGTAGAAAATATCGAAGAACTTTCTGCTGCACTTAATGCATATGCTGAAAGTGTACTGACTCCCGAGGACCGTATACCGTCTCTGGATATAGATGCACCGCTTGACATATCTCTCCCATTATTGCAGGTGGCACACCAATTAGAAACATTGGAACCCTACGGTGCTGGAAACCCAAAGCCCGTTTTTCTTATTTCCGGCGTCACGTTATCATCAGTACGTACATCAAAAGACGAAAGGCATTTATTTCTTCGTCTTTTCAAAAACGGTGCAGCAGTGGATTGCGTTGCTTTCGGCAAAGGGGATCTTGCAAATCAGCTGAACCGTGGAGATACAGTAGATATCGCCGGAGAACTGCATCTAAATACATATGGCGGTGTAACAACCCCACAGATTATTATGCAGGATATTCGTGTGAAAAATTAGGAGCAAACAGATGGAAACCATGCATGCACATTCTTACGATGAAATCAAAGAAAAAATACTAAAGTATCAGTCGGATGCGGATTTATCCTTATTGGAGAAAGCTTATGCCTTAGCTTGCGATATGCATAAAACGCAGCGACGTGAATCAGGAGAGCCATATATCATTCATCCTTTGGCCGTTGCAGGTATATTGGCGGATATGGAGCTGGATATAGAAGCGATTGCCGCCGGACTTCTCCATGATATTATCGAAGACACCCCCATCACCTTTGAGGATATAAAAAAGGACTTTGGCGAAGATATCGCTCTTTTGGTTGAGGGTGTTACTAAGCTTGACAAAATCCGGTTTCATGATAAGGCGGAACAGCAAATTGAGAGTCTTCGTAAGATGTTTCTTGCCATGGCAAAGGATATTCGTGTTATTCTGATTAAATTAGCCGACCGCCTTCATAATATGCGGACGCTTAAAAATATGCCGCCGGAAAAAAGGCTTATCAAAGCTCGCGAAACGCTGGAGGTATATGCTCCCCTCGCTCACCGTCTCGGTATATCCAAAATCAAGTGGGAGCTTGAGGATCTTTCGCTTCGTCATCTGGACTCTGTTGCCTATTACGAAATTGTGGAAAGCATCAATCAAAAGAAAAATGAGCGTGATGCTTACATCGAAGCCATAAAAGGTGCACTGGCAAAACGTCTTGCCGATTTAGGTATCCAATATAAACTTGAGGGTCGGGCCAAAAGTTTCTATAGTATATTCAAAAAAATGTATACACAAAATAAGTCTATTGATGAAATCTATGACTTATTTGCCGTTCGTATTATCGTAGAAACGGTCAGCGACTGTTACACTGTGCTCGGTATGGTTCACGAACTGTATGTCCCTATTCCCGGACGGTTTAAGGATTATATTGCCATGCCAAAGCCCAATATGTATCAGTCTCTTCACACAACCGTTATGGGGCCGGAAGGTAGTCCCTGTGAAATTCAGATTCGCACCTTTGAAATGCATCGCACTGCCGAACACGGTATTGCGGCACACTGGAAATATAAAGAAGGTGTCAATTCCGAACAGAGCAAGGATTCAGCCGATGCAAAATTTGCCTGGGTACGTCAGCTTCTGGAGATTCAGAAGGATTTAACAGATGAAGAAGAATTTATGCGAACACTAAAGATTGACCTTTTTGGCGATGAGGTGTTTACCTTTACCCCTCGCGGTGACGTCATAAACCTTCCTACCGGCTCTACGCCTATTGACTTTGCCTTTGCAATTCACAGTGCAGTCGGTAGCAAAATGATGGGTGCAAAAGTCAATTCTAAGATTGTATCGCTGGATTATCAACTGCAGACCGGTGATATCGTTGAAATTCTCACCTCTTCTTCCGTGCATGGTCCCAGCCGGGATTGGCTGAAAATATGCAAAACCAATCAGGCTCGCAGTAAAATCAATGCGTGGCTCAAAAAGGAAATGCGTGAGGAGAACATAATAAAGGGTAAGGAAGCCGTTGAGCGTGAATTAAAACGCCAAGGCTATTCCATGACCCAGCTGTTTCAGAAAGAGAATATTGACCAGTGTCTGCGTCGCTACAGTTTTGCAAACACCGACGACATGTATGCCGCCATCGGTTATGGTAGCATTACGGCGGCAAAAATCGTAACCCGTTTGAAGGAATACAGCCGTGAGGTTGCCAAAGAAGAGGAGATTAAAACTGCCCTTGCACCTCTCAAACGCACCAGCGGTGGCTCCAGCATCACGGTACACGGCATCAACAACTGTCTCGTCAGAATTTCAAAATGCTGTATGCCTTTGCCTGGGGATGATATCGTTGGATATATTACAAAAGGACGCGGCGTTTCTGTGCACAGAACAGACTGTGTAAATGTACGTCCTGAGGGTCTTTCCGAAGAGGACAAAAAAAGAATTATTTCCTGCTATTGGACGGAAAACCAGAAAGGCTCATACCTATCCGATATCCAGATTGAATCCACAGACAGAAAAGGTCTTCTTGCAGATATCACCAATGCAATTTCTGACTTTAAAATCGGTATCGCGGCGCTGAATTCCCGTTCTTTGAAAAATAAAATGGCCGTTATCAATCTCACTGTAGAAATCGAGAACGCCGCAGAGCTCACCTCTGTTATAAAGCGACTGTATACTGTTCCGGGCGTATTTAATATTATAAGGTTACACCAATAGGAGGCATAATGGAATTACAGGTTTTATGTGTACCGCCTTTAGGTACAAACTGTTATTTTATCAAGGATAATAATGACATTGCCATTGTTGACCCGGGCGGTGATGCAGATTCAATCATTGAATTGATTGAAAATAATGGGTTTATTCCCCGGGTAATACCTTTAACGCACGGACATTTCGACCATACAGGTGCCGCCGGAAAACTAAAGATGTATTTTTCTATACCGATTTTTATACATTATTTGGATGCACCAATGCTTACAAATGCGGAAACAAGTCATGCAACTCGCTTCGGGTTCCCCTACACGGGATGTCAGGCAGATCGACTATTGAAGGATGGCGACACCTTTGCCGTGGGAAATGCGACATTTTCGGTGCTGCACACGCCCGGTCATACACCGGGGAGCTCTTGTTTTCTTTCCGGGGACACCCTCATCAGCGGTGATACACTGTTTCGTGGATCTATAGGGCGATTTGAGCGAGAGAATAAAAATACAATGAAAGAAAGTGTACGGCGTCTTCTTTCCCTGGATGAATCTATTCGGGTTTTTCCCGGACACGAGGGAGCAACCACCATTGGCACTGAACGCCGTACCAATCCGTTCGCAAAATTTAACTGGGAGTGGGAATAATTGCAGATACAGACTGATGGACACACAATGGATTATGAAGCAGAACAAATCGTTCTGCTTTTCTTTCCCGATCATGAAACTGTGCAAATAACAAGTACACTTTATGAATCGGATGATAAAATTTTCGTAACAACCAGAGCCAATGTGTTGGGACAGGAATCTCTTCACACGGAAAGTACGGATAATAGGACTCTCTCTAAAAGGGAGCTTGGTAACCTTGTAAAACGAAGTGCTTTTTTTGCACTTCGTCCTCTTTCCTCTCTTCCGACTCCTTGGGGTATCCTAACGGGTGTCCGTCCCACAAAGCTTATTCGTATGCTTTTGGAAGAAGGAAAAAACGAACATGAAATTCGCCATATTTTGCAGGAAGTATACCTTGTAGATGCAGAAAAAATTGATTTGGCCGTTTCCGTTGCCTTGGAGGAGATGAATCACCCCCAAAACCGTAACGATGTATGTGTATATATAGGTATACCGTTCTGCCCAACACGCTGTGCATACTGCTCCTTTATTTCCGGCACAGGTGCAGTTGCAACCCACGAGGAATATATTCGGCTTCTGCTTTTAGAAATTAAGCGTACCGGTGAAATCATTCGAGACCTGGGGCTTTCCCTGCGTGCTGTTTATATCGGCGGTGGCACGCCAACGAGCCTCTCTCCTACCCTTTTGGAAAAACTTCATTATGGAATTTGTACTTATCTGCCCATATATGATACCATGGAATTTACCACGGAGGCCGGAAGACCCGACACAGTAACACCGGAAAAGCTACAAATTTTAAAACGATACGGAACAAACCGCATCAGTATTAATCCACAAACATTGCACGACGAAACTTTAAGACGCATTGGGCGTCGCCATTCCGCGCAAGAATTTTTTGATGCGTTTGCTATGGCACGTGATATAGGTTTTACGAACATCAATACTGATCTTATTGCCGGTCTGCCCGGCGAAGATTTTCCCATGTTTCGCTACACGCTTGATGCTGTTCTTTCATTGGCACCCGAAAGCCTCACCTTGCATACATTATACATTAAAAGGGCATCTGCGTTCCGGCAGAGCGGCAACTTATTTTCCAACGTGCCTGCGGTAACTGAAATGCTCTCTTATACATACCGGGAAGCCACGCAAAGAGGGCTGAAACCCTACTATATGTATCGCCAAAAAGCCACGGTAGGCAATCTGGAAAACGTAGGATATTCCATGCCCGGTACTGCATCCTTCTACAATACTGTCACAATGACGGACTGTGCCCACATCTTTGCCCTTGGTGCCGGTGGCGTGAGCCGTCTACTTTTGCCGGATAAGGTGGTGCGCGTATTTAATTTCAAACACGATGACGGGTATACACGCGATTTTGAGACAGTACTGAAAAGAAAGGAAGAATTTTATAAGATCAAAGTATAAGGAGGCCGTAGAATGCAAATTATCTACACGGAAGAACAATACAGAATGTATCGACAAAGTCTTTTATTTGTTCTTTTCTCCGCCTGTGCACGTGTGTTTCCCGATAAGGTGTTGCATGTGCACCAGTCTGTAAATCGTTCCACATACTGCGAAATTCCTGGCATAATGCCGACGGAAGCAGATCTTCAGACTTTGCGAATGCATATGGATCGATTGATTGCTGAGAAATTTCCGTTTTCACCGCAGACATTACCAAAAGAGGCCGCTATTACACTTCTGCGAAAAAGCGGTGATATTGCCTCTGCAGATCATCTTTCTTATTCTGCCAAGAAAACGTTGACGCTTTTGCCCATTATGGATCGATATTACAGCGTATACGGAAAGGTTTTTCCCCATGCCGGATACCTTTCTTCTTATGAACTGCTTTCTTTTGATGCCGGATTTTTGCTCCGTTATCCTCACCCAAGCACAGGTGGAGAAATTCCTCCCTTCCATTTTGGACGCAAGATTTTGGATACCATATCAGAATATCGGGCCTGGAGTGAGGTAATTGGAATCGAAAATGTGTATGACTTAAACCGGACGATACTTGGAGGACAAATCAATTCATGCATTAATATTTCAGAAATCATGCATGAAAAGAAGCTGTCTGAAATAGCTGATACAATAAAGCGTAATATACTGACCTGTAAGGTTATTCTGATTTCCGGTCCGTCTTCCTCCGGAAAAACAACAACGGCAAATCGACTGATGCTTCATCTTCGTGCCCTTGGTCTAAGTCCGCAGATGATTTCTCTTGACGATTATTATCTGGGCCGTTCCAAGACGCCGGTAGATGAAAACGGTAAACCAAATTATGAGGACATTGATGCAATTGATTATTCTCTTTTTGCACTTCAGCTTCGGTCACTAATTGCCGGAGAAACTGTTTCTGTTCCCCGATTTGATTTTACGACTGCAGAACGAGCAAAGGAAGGCCGAAACGTTAAACTTACGGAAAATTCAGTTTTATTAGTGGAGGGTATTCATGCACTAAATGAAAAACTGACTCGCGGTATTCCCACTGCTAATCTGTACCGAATTTATTGCAGTGCATTAACCGTTTTATGTTTTGACCGGTATAATCCAATCTCCCCAACAGATACAAGGCTGATTCGGCGCATTATCCGTGACAGTCAGTTCAGAAGCACCGATGCTGCCGGAACGCTGTCTATGTGGAGTGATGTACAAAAAGGTGAAATTAAAAACATTTTTCCATATGAGGAAACGGCGGATGTTATTTTCAACACTGCACTCAGTTATGAATTTGCAGTGTATAAAGAAATGGCTGAACAACTTTTATACGAAGCATTATCCTATGAAGAACACCGGGAAACAGTGGAAAGGCTATTAGAGTTTCTGGGTCATTTTGTCTCCGTTTCCCAAAGCCTCGTCCCCGGCACCTCCATCCTAAGAGAATTTATCGGCGGTAGTACGCTTCACGACGAATAAAAACACACATTTTTCTATATTCCGCCCACTTTTCGTCATAGACTTTGCCACATGTTTTCGATATAATTTAAGAAAAAAAGAAAAGAGTGAGAGAATGGCAGAATTACGGTATAATCCTTTGACAAGAGACTGGGTTATGATCGCTTCCCACCGACAGGCACGTCCCAATATGCCAAAGGATTGGTGCCCTTTTTGTCCCGGCTCCGGGAAAGTGCCGGACGACTTTGAAGTGTTGAAATATGATAACGATTTTCCTGCTTTGCGTTTAGACCCTCCCGCGCCCGATGCGGTGGATGGCGGCGTATACAAAACACAGGACGCTTACGGAAAATGTGAGGTTATTCTGTATTCTAAAAACCATACAGAAACATTACCTTCTCTATCTGATGCCCATATGAATAAACTCGTTAATTTATGGTGTCAACGTTTTACTGCACTACGGCAAGACGAGAAAATCAAATATATATTCATATTTGAAAATCGCGGTGAAGTTGTGGGCGTATCCATGCCCCATCCGCACGGGCAGATTTACGGATATCCCTTCTTACCGAAAAAACTGGAACTGGAGAAGGAATCCTTCCGACTACATCGACAAAACACAGGAAACTGTCTACTGTGTGATATGTTGGAAGAAGAAAAGCGATTTGAAAAAAGGATTATTTTTGAAAACGAGGCTTTTACCGTCTTTCTCCCCTTCTTCTCCGAATATCCTTACGGTATTTATATTGCTCCGAAATCTTGTATCCGGTATATTACTGACCTTACAGAAAATGAACGGTTTTTACTCGGACAAACCATTAAGCAAACCGTTGGTATGCTGGATTCCCTTTTCGATTTTGCTTTTCCGTATATGATGTGTATGCATAACGCACCAATTAACCTCGATGACCAGGAAGATTTTCACTTCCATATTCAATTTTTCCCACCCATGCGTGCGGCAGACAAGCAGAAATTCAATGCTTCCAGCGAAACCGGTGCTTGGGCACACTGTAATCCCACTGCACCGGAAGAACGGGCAGAGGAGCTTCGTGAGGCCTATGCAAAATTTATGAAAAAGGAGACCTAATATGGATTTAAAGACTTTAAAAAATCAATTTTACAGTTATTTCGGCGAAGGCGGTACTGTTATGGCGTTCGCCTCCCCCGGCCGTGTAAATCTGATCGGAGAACATACGGACTATAATGGCGGATTTGTTTTTCCTGCCGCAATAACACTGGGTACAACCATTGTCGCAAGAAAACGGAACGATACGATTATCCGGATGCGTGCCACAGATCTTGATGTTTTAGTAGAAGCTGACCTAAATACAATCGATGCTTACAAGGACCTGCCTTGGGGTAATTATCAGCTTGGTGTTGCTTCCGAACTAATGAAAACCGGTATTTTAGTACCGGGCTGTGATCTTCTCTACCATGACACCACACCGCACGGCGGCGGTCTGTCTTCTTCAGCAGCAATAGAAGTTGCCTCTGCATTATGCATGTATTATCTTGCTACGGGACGTATGCCTGATATGCGTGATATGGCTGTTATCGGACAGCGTGCCGAAAATAATTATGTTGGCGTAAACTGCGGTATTATGGATCAGTTTGCGTCTGCAATGGGAAAAAAGGATCACGCAATCTTCCTTGACTGTAAGGATTTATCCTTTGAAACCGTTCCGCTCTCTTTAGGCTCTATCCGTATCGTCATTTCTAATACAAATAAGAAAAGAAGTCTTGTGACAAGTAAATATAACGAGAGAAGGGCCGAATGCGAAGAAGCACTTACGGATTTACGGAAAGTCACACCTACACTTTCTCATCTTGGGGTTCTTACTCCGCGCGATTTCGCCGCGTTTTCCGGTGCAATCAAAAATCCCGTGGCACTAAAACGTGCCCACCATGTTGTAGAAGAATGCGAAAGAGTAAAACAGTCGGTCCTTGCACTCAAAAATAGCGATGTCAGCCGTTTTGGACAACTTATGAACGAATCTCACGCCTCACTGCGTGATTTATACGAAGTTACGGGGCCTGAGCTGGACGCCCTGACAGAAGCCGCCCAAAACGAGAACGGATGTCTCGGTTCCAGAATGACGGGGGCAGGTTTTGGCGGCTGTACCGTGAGCCTTGTAGAAAACGAAAATGTAGAAGAATTCATGAAGAATGTTGGCGAAAAGTACACAAAGGCCATTGGATACGCACCGTCTTTTTATGTGACGGATGCCGGAGACGGTGGACGGATACTAACGATATAAAAGGATGTTTATATGCAGACGACAATAATTTTTGTCCGCCATGGGCAAAGTGAAGCAAACACAGAAAAATACTTTGCAGGTCATTTCGATGCACCGCTTACGGATACTGGCCGGGAA
>SVJY01000038.1 GCA_015068765.1 Oscillospiraceae bacterium | reverse complement strand
ACATATAACAAGTTTCCTATCCGTCCCTTAAATTGGAAGTCTCCTGCCGACTATATTAGGTCCTTCCTTAAAACGGGAGAAATTTTTTGAAGAATTTTGTAACACATCATTGACAAACCTACATTTTGGAAAAAAATTTATTTTATTTTTGGAAAAAGAAAAACGCATCAACATATAACTAAATTTACAGAAAAAAAGAAGCAGTCAGGACCTTTGACTGCTTCTCGGATGGGGGAGATGAAATTTATTTCAAATGTTTCTGTACAAACCGTGCGATACGGTTTAGTGCTTCCGTAATATTTTTTACGGAGTATGCATAAGAGCATCGGATAAAGCCTTCTCCGCTTTCGCCAAAGGCGTTGCCGGGAACGACTGCCACATTTTCTTCCTCCAGTAGCTTCTCTGCAAATTCTGTAGAGGAAAGGCCGGTTTCTCGGATAGAAGGGAAGACATAAAAGGCACCACGCGGCTCAAAGCAGGAAAGCCCCATGTTTCGGAAGCCGTCCACCATAAGCCTGCGGCGGTGGTCATATTCTTCACGCATAGCGGCAATATCGTCGTCACCATTTTCCAGGGCTTCGATTGCGGCGTACTGGCTGACAGTTGGCGTGGACATAATTGCATACTGGTGTATTTTGGTCATAAGCTGAATGAGCGGTGCCGGACCGCAGGCATACCCAAGCCGCCAACCGGTCATGGCGTAGGCTTTAGAAAAGCCACTGACCAGGACGGTACGTTCTTGCATACCTTCGATGGATGCAATGGAGGTGTGTGCCAAACCGTAGGTAAGCTCGCCATAAATTTCATCACTTAAAACCAGTATGTTCGTATCGCGTAAAACAGCGGCAATTTCTTCCAAATCCTTTTTTTCCATTATGCCGCCGGTGGGATTGTTAGGAAACGGAAACACAAGCAGCTTAGTCCGTGGGGTGATTGCTTCCCGAAGGCAGTCGGCAGTGAGACGAAAATCGTCTTCCGCCCGTGTAATAACAGGAACAGCCTTTCCGCCGGCAAGCGTAACGCAGGGCGTATAGCAGACAAAACTGGGCTCGGGAACCAGTACCTCATCGCCGGCTGTTATAAGACTGCGGACGGCAAGATCAATCGCTTCGCTTCCGCCAACAGTAATCAGCGTTTCGTTTTTCGGATTATAAGAAAGGGAAAAGCGGCGGGAGAGATAACGGCATACGGATTCACGAAGCGGAAGCATACCGGCGTTGGAGGTGTAATATGTATGCCCCTTTTCCAGTGAATAAATGCCTGCATCGCGAATGTGCCACGGCGTAACAAAATCCGGTTCGCCAACGCCGAGAGAAATGGCGTCCTTCCGTTCGGCAACAATGTCAAAAAATTTGCGAATACCGGAAGGCGGAATCTGAAAGGCAGTGGGGTTTAATAACTTCTGAATGTCTATCATAATGTAATCACGCTTCTTTCGTCCCGTACAGGTTTATCGTAAACCACACCGGAATCCTTATACGTCTTCAGTACAAAATGTGTACCGGTGCTGACAACAGAAGGCATGGGAGCCAGCTTTTCCGCCACAAAAAGGGCGACCTCCTTCATGGTTTTGCCTTCGCAAATCAGACCGATATCAAAACTACCGGACATGAGCCATACCGTCTTGACCTGCTCATATTGATAAATCCGTTCGGCAATCTTATCGAAGCCTTCGCCGCGTTGTGGCGTTACCCGAAGCTCGATGAAGGCAGTTACCCGTTCGGATTCTGTTTTATCCCAGTCAACCAGCGTCTTATATCCGACAATAACGCCTTCCTCTTCCAGCATTGCAATTTCTTTTTTCACATCGTCAACATCCCGTCCCAGCATTACGGCGATTTGTGCCGGCGTAATGTGACTGTTTTTTTCCAAAATTTGAAGTATTTGATTCATATGGCATCTCCTTTTTTCATTTACAATATAGTATACCCTAAAATAGAAGAAAATGCAACAAAAATTTTTCTGAAAAAATATAAAAATAAAAAATATTTTCTGAAATTTTTGATTATAACAAAATAAACAGAAAATATTTTTGCAAAAGTGTATTATTACAGAAAAATGAGTTACAAAAACCGAAAAGGACGGGAAGAAAAATGTTTTTTTCTCAGAAACAGATTTCTGCCGGTCTGGGCTTCGGATTTGAATTGGAAGTAAGCAAAGAATCGGGCAGGTGATCGGTTGCAAATAAACGTGCAGACCGCAGGTGGCCATTGGCATCAATTTCGATGCAGGACAAATTGCAGTTTAGGTTTCGTGTGGCAAGAAAATCGCCCAGCTCCTCCGGCTCTTTGGGAAATCCGAAGCCATACCTCTCACTAAAAAAGGCCATAGAGCCGAAAACGGATGCACCGTGTCCCACTACCAAAACTTCGGGAAGAGCGGACGAAAGAATAGGTTCCCAAAAAGAAGAAAGCCGTTGTATTAGTCCGGGAAGGGTATCCTTTTTTGTGGTCCACCAGGGATAAGGAAGCAAGGCGTCGGGGGCAATATGAGGGAAAAGCCTGCGGAGTTCTTCGATAGTCATGCCGGAAAAGGCTTCGCCCGCTTCGTCAGAAAAAAACATTTCTCTAAGAGCACCGTCAGGGAAAATGGGGGCATCGCGTTTGTCTGCCGCAAGAGAAGCCGTCATCATCGTGCGGCGGTACGGTGATGAAATGATTCGCCCGGAAAAGCCAATGCTTCGGAGCTTATGGCCGAGACAGGCGGCCTGTGTCTGTCCGGTTTCTGACAGGGGAATATCGCCGGTGGGAAAATCTACACTGCCTTCAAAAACTTTAGGCGTAACCTGACCGTGTCTTGTAACATACAGTTTCATTTTTTCGGTTATCTCCTTTTAAACGCCGGTAAACGGCTGATTTTTTCTGTGTGTAAATCTATAAAAGCAGGGGCGAAGAAAACATTAGAGTAATATTTTCCGTCCCTTCCGTTTTCTGCAAAGGGATGGGTATCACCAGTGGGGCCGTGGCCGTACAGGTAGAATTTTGCCTCTCCGTCAATGTCGAGAACCCGGTGGCAAAGCAAGAAGGGAATTCCTCGGATTTCCATGCAGGTGTTTGCGGGAATGATTTTGGATTTTGTGACTGTTGCAGAAAGGAACGCTTCTAAATCATTGTTGCCGGGTACAATATAAACTTCCTTCGCATATTTTTCCATATGGGCGATGAGTGATGCCGCATGTTTTTTATAGGCAGGGATATCCCCGGGTATACGGCTGACTTTTAAATTATCCACAAGATCACCGGTATGTACGAGTATGTCCGGCTTGACTTTCCGGATAAGCCGTTTCATATAGGGGAATTCCCATATGGGAATATCACCGATATGCAGGAGAAGATCGCCGTGGCGGTTTTGGAGCTCGGCAGGTAATGTAAAAAAATGAAAAAAGGAGACAAGCTTTTTATACATATGAAACACTCCTTTCAGCAGGAATCGTTTGTTTTATGCGGTTATCCCGCACGTAGTAAATGGGATTCGTCAGTAAAATACAGCGGTCTGCCTTATAAAGGGCGACACGGACAAAGTTTACGGGCTTGTCTTCGGGAAGGGGAATGGACGCATTGTAGGCTTTGCGACACACTTCCTCCTGTACGGTTTGGCCGTTTGCAGTCCAGACGATTCGACAGTCATCCGGCAGATTTGTAAGAGAGAGGACCGCACGGGTAGGAGCAGTATAAACCTGTCCCATGGGGCGACCATCACTGCCGCCGAAGGAAACACCGATTTTCTGCAGGTATACCGGGTCGCCGGTGTACAGATTTCCGGCACGCATGGCATGAAGAAACCCTTCCTCATCCGGTGCGTCAGCACCGATATAAGCAACAAAATTATTCCCGTCAAACCAGGCGGTGTCGTTCGTGTGGTTGTCGCTGTCACCGTATCCGGTGATAAAAACACCGGCGGCAGAAAGTGCATCCCAAAGGCGAAGATGATCGGCAAGGGAAATCCCTTCCCGTCCCTCCGGAAAGCCGACCTCCAGCATGGCGGCATGCCAGGCACGCTTTTCGGTTATCTTTTCGATTACGCCATCTAACAGTACCGCTTTTTCTTCGGGGGAGCCGGCCGCGGCATATGCATCCTTCACACTTTCAAAAGGATGATTTCTGGCATAAATGCCACCGTATGCACGTACATGCTCCATGGCTTCTTCATCGGTTACCTTGTAATCACGGGCGGCGTAGTCAATAATGGGAACCTTGGTGGAAAAGCAGATTTTATGTGGTCCGGCGGCCGTGATTTCTGAAGTAACAAAAGGTGTAACCCCGTATTTTTTACCCAGCGTATTTGCCAGCTGCTGTTGTGCCTGCCGGCCTGCCTCATAGGAAAGGCCGTAGCGGAAGGCAAGATGGTTTACAAAAAGAGTAGCGGCTTTTCCGTTTCGGACAGAAACAGAGAAAGAAACGGTGCGAAGCACATTGTCACCACCGCCTACCGGTGCCGCATCACGGAGAAGGGGAAAGGCATAGGAAGCGAAGCCTTCCTTATCCTGCATGGGAATAACGGTGGCATAAGAGGAGGCAAGACCGTCACAGTTTCCGAATACATACAGAATATGTCCGTGCAGAAATGCGGGAGGTCGTTGGGAAAGCTCCACGTCAATAAGAATACGAATATCCGCGTTTGTTGGGGATATCTTCATGGAGAGAGCGAGAAGCACCTCCCCTAAAAGAGCCCATTCGTGCCTTTTTTGCGAAGTGTCAAAGGTAACACGGACGGTTGACCAGTCGGGAGAAGCGGATTCTGCCTGCAGACAAAGAGAACCGTTTTCCACGGTAGCAGACGTACCGGCGTCCTCTTCCCGGACGATAAATCCGTGCCAACGGGGGCGGCGTGGGTCGGGAGACGGTTCCTCGATGCGAAGCTGTCCTTTTGTAAAATCAAAGGAATCAATGTGGTTAGCGCGCCGCCCCATGCGGACGTCGTGATCTGTCAGATACATATGACGAATGCCCAGCTTTTGTGCATTATAAAAATGACCTTCCATGCTGGCATTCCGTTCCCAGACAGAATGCATATGTAGCGGTACGGGATAATAGGTGTTCATGCCGATTCCTCTTTCTAAAGGATTTCCAACAGTTTTTTCGAGGTTTTGGTTAAAACAGCGTAGCTATCAGGTGTGGCGTAGAGCATATCCTCAATGCGAACCCCGCCAAAATCCGGAATATAGATGCCCGGTTCCACCGTAAATACATCACCGGATTCGATTTTATGATTAGAACGGGGGGATACAGTGGGGTATTCATGGATTTCAAGACCAACACCGTGTCCCAGTGCGTGCCCGAAATATTCGCCATAGCCAAAGCTTTCTATACTGCCGCGTGCAATACTGTCAAGCTCTGCTGCATCCATACCGCCGTGGGCGGCGTTTTCTGCGAGTGACTGTGCGTACAGTACAATATTATAGATTTCCTTCTGCCGGTCAGAGGCAGAGCCAATCACAACTGTACGTGTGATATCCGAACAGTAGCCATCGAGAAGACAGCCAAAATCCATTGTGAGAAATTCGCCTTTTCCGAGCACCTTTTCACTTGCCGCACCGTGGGGCAGTGCACTGCGGACACCGCTGACACAAACGGTAGGAAAGGAAGGGAGAGCACCGGCTTCCCGCCGCATATATCCCTCTAAAAGGGCGGCAACCTCAAATTCACGCATACCCGGACGAATCCGCTGTACAGCGTAGGCAAAGGCGGCATCTGCAAGCTTTACAGCCGCTGTTATAGCAGAAAGTTCTCCGAAGTCCTTTGATTTCCGAAGGTGGAGAAGGGCGTCCCCAAGATTTATCCATGTCTTTCCGGGAACAGAAGTTTCCAGTCGGGAAAACGCACTGACGGACAGGAAATCGTCCTCATATGCCACCGATTTTGATTTCTCCAGAATCTGGGAAAGGCTTACATCGTAGGGTAAAATCTCAAAGTCAGGGGATTCTGCTGCGGCCTGTAATGTATACCGGGAATCAACAAGAAGACAGCGGCGTTCCCCGGTCAAAACCACCGTCCCTTCACCACCGGAAAAACCGGTGATGTACAAGAGGGAAGCCGGGGCACGGAGTACAGCACTTTCCGCACCGATTTCATTTAGTTTTTTCAGTAATGCGTCTGCACGGGTCATCGTAGACCTCCTTATTTATTCTTTCTGCACCAAAGCGGCAAGACGTGCGGCGAGACCATCCGCTTCCGTTTCAAGGAAAGAGAGATCCTCGCCCTCCAGCATAATCCGCACCTGTGGCTCTGTGCCGGAAGGACGGATCAAAAGGCGTCCCTTTCCCTGCAGGGCTTCCTCAATACGGCATATTTCCCGGGCAATCTCTGTTTTGGCAGTTAATGTATATTTTATATGGTTTGGTACTTTTACGTTCCGCAGAACCTGCGGCATCGGTTGCATAACGGCGGCGAGCTCTGCTGCACGTTGACCGGTTTTTTGCATAATCTCTATAAATTGCAGGGCAGAAATGAGACCGTCACCTGTGGTAGCGTATTCAGCACAAATAATGTGTCCGGACTGTTCACCGCCCAAAATATGCCCATTCTTTTGCATTTCCTCTAATACATATCGGTCACCCACCCCTGTGCGGAGAAGTGTGATACCGTGTTTACGACAGGCGATTTCAAGCCCCATATTACTCATGACGGTTGCCACAAGGGTGTGGGTAGGCAGTTGTCCTTCCTTTTCCCGGGCAATCGCCAAAACAGCCATAATCCGGTCACCGTCGATTACATTTCCTTTCGCATCGGTCAGAAGCACCCGGTCGCCATCGCCGTCAAAACTGACGCCAATGTCAAACTGCCCTTTTCTGACAAAATTCGACAAAGCTTCCATATGGGTAGAACCGCAGGCGGCATTGATATTCAGCCCGTTCGGTGTACAGAAGAGGGACGAAACCTGTGCCCCTAGGTGCCGGAATATATCCGGTGCGATGGCGGAGTTTGCACCGTAAGCACAGTCCACGGCAATCCGCAGTCCCTTAAAATCCGTTTTCACTGTGCTCGTCACATGGGCGGCATATTCTGCGGCGGCATCGCTATCCGGGTAAATTCTGCCAATGTCTTCGTTTTCAAAAACGGGAACACTGTCCGCTTCCAAAACAGACTGAATTTCATCCTCCACCTCGTCCGGCAGTTTATACCCGTCACTACTGAAAAATTTGATGCCGTTATATTTGGCGGGATTATGAGATGCAGAAATCACAACACCGGCGGATGCACGCCGCATACGGGTGATGTGTGCCACGGCAGGAGTGGGGAGTACGCCGAGACGAACGGCCTCGGCACCTGTTGACAAAATACCGGAAACCAATGCACTCTCCAGCATATCGCAGGAAAGACGTGTGTCTGTGCCTACTAAAATACGGGGCTTTTTCATTTTCTGTGCGAGGACATAAGCCCCTGCCCGGCCAAGCTGAAACGCCAAAATTGGCGTAAGTTCACTACCGGCGATGCCTCGCACACCGTCTGTTCCGAAAAGTCTGTTCATTTATTATCACCTTTTAATAATATTTAAAGAAGGCCGAAATCCGCATATCGGCCTTTCTTTAGCAAGGGTTTAGGCACGGTTATCAAGTGCCTGTTCCATAATATGGGCACTTCGTGCAATAAATGCAGAAAGTGCTTCTTTATCTAAAGGTCGCTGTGCCAGACGCGCTATATCATAAATCTGCAGGCACATGGATTTTGCTCTTTCGGCATCTTCCTCGGCGGCAAGCTTTTGCATAACCGGGCTTGCCAGATTAAGAACGAGCGTTTCCTCAGTGGGAAACAGATCCGGTGACATACCGCCGTACATTCTCGTCATTTCCTGCATACGACGTGACTGCTCGCTAACAGTAAGCACAGCCGGCATATCCTCGGCACGGAGAGTTGCCGCTTCGATTTTCAGCTTCTCATCGCCGATGGCTTCTTTAAAACGGGTAACAAACGCCTCGTTGTCGCCTTCGGTTTTGTCCCTTAAGGCATCGGAAACGGCGGCGTCAATCCGCAAAAACTTTACGCCTTCATTTTTCGCTTCCACCATGGAGATGAAAGCACCGTCAATTACCGCCGGCAAAAGGACCGGCTGAATGCCACGGCTTTGGAACATGGCGATATATTGTCCCTGCATTTCCGGCTCTGTGGCGTAATACACCTCGTTTTCATGACCGTGTGCCTTGGCATCATCCAGATATTCTGTCAGAGAAACAAACCGTTCGTCTGCTGTTTTGAAAATCAGAATATCTTTGACCCGGTCATAGAACTTCTCGTCCCGGAGACAACCGTATTTGATAAAGGGATTGATATCCTCCCAATAGCTGTTAAAATGCTCACGTTCTGTATTATATAAGGCGGTCAGCTTATCCGCTACTTTTTTCGTGATGTGGGCTGAAACCTTCTTCACATAGCCATCGTTTTGCAAAAAACTACGCGATACATTCAGCGGCAGGTCCGGGCAGTCAATACAGCCCTTTAAAAGCAGTAGGAACTCAGGGATTACCTCTTTGATATTATCGGCAATAAACACCTGATTGTTGTACAGCTTAATCTGCCCCTCCATGGGCTCGTAGGCGTTTGTGCGTTTAGGAAAGTAGAGAATGCCCTGCAGGCGGAAGGGGTACTCTACATTCAGATGAATGTAGAAAAGCGGGTCGTTAAAGTCTAAAAATACCTTCTTATAAAAAGCCTTATATTCCTCATCCGTGCATTCTGATGGGTTTTTAAGCCAAAGGGGTGCCGTATCGTTGATGCTTTCCGTTGGCTTTTCCTCTTCCTTTTCAGAAAAATAAATGGGGTAGGGGAGGAAGGCACAGTATTTATGCAGGATTTCCCTAAGACGTGCCGCTTCCAAAAATTCTGCGTGCTCTTCGCCAATATGCAGAACAATATCCGTACCACGATTTTCTTTTGCATCTTCAGAAATTTCATAGTTCATGCCGCCGTCGCAGCTCCAGAATACCCCGGATGCATCAGCTTTGTAGGATTTTGTGTGAATATCTACTCTGTCGGCAACCATAAACGCTGAGTAAAAGCCGAGGCCGAAGTGACCGATGATACCGGCATCGCCTTCGCTTTTTTCTTTATATTGCTGGATGAACTCTTCTGCACCGGAAAAAGCAATCTGTGTGATGTATTTGACAACCTCTTCTTCCGTCATACCGATACCGTTGTCGGAAACTGTCAGCGTCTTGGACGCTTTGTCCAGTACAATGTCCACGGAAAAGGCCTCATCGGCCTCTACGGTAGCTTCGCCAACCGCGAAAAGCTTTTTCAATTTGGTAATAGCATCACAACCGTTAGAGACAAGTTCTCGCAGAAAAATGTCACAGTCAGAGTAGAGCCATTTTTTTATAATGGGGAAAATATTTTCGGTGCTGATTGAAATATCACCTGTTCGCATACATAAACATCTCCTTATCAAGATAATAAAAATTATTGTTCTACCGGAACAAAAGTTGTTGCCTATAAAAATATTATATTATTTCTGATTCTTTTTTCTTCTCCCGCCGCATGAGTGTCAGAACTTCCTCACGGGGCGAAGCGTTTTCAAAAAGGACCCGGTATGCCGCCGCTACAATGGGCATTTCCACATGGTGTTTTGTGGCGAGCTTATAGGCACTTTCTGCCGCATAGACGCCTTCTACCACAGTGTGCACCTCGTCCAGAGCTTCCCGCACGCTTTTGCCTTGTCCGATTAAGATGCCGGCACGGCGGTTACGGCTATGCATACTGGTGCAGGTTACAATTAGGTCACCGATTCCGGATAAACCGGCAAAGGTCGCGGGATTTGCACCCATTGTCATGCCGAGACGGGACATTTCAGCAAGCCCTCTTGTCATTAAAGCGGCCTTCGTATTATCGCCAAAGCCGAGACCATCCATAATGCCTGCACAAAGAGCAATAACGTTTTTTAAAGCTCCGCCCAGCTCTGCTCCGATGACATCCTGCGTTGTGTACACGCGGAAGCAGGGGGACATGAACACATCCTGTACGAGAGCGGCAGCTTCCGTATTTTCCGAAGCCGCCACTACGGTGGTGGGGATTTGCCGTCCCACTTCCTCGGCATGGGACGGTCCGGTGAGAATCACCACAGGGTTATGGGGACAAAGCCGCCGGATAACCTCGCTGAAGCGTTCGTTCGTATCTGCACTCAGTCCCTTTGTGAGATTCACAATGGGAATCCCGGCAGGCAAAAGAGCGGCGAGAGATTGTACCGTTTTGGGAAGAACAGCAGAGGGCGTAGCAATGACAACCATTTCTGCAAAAACCGCTTTTTCTAAATCGGCCGTGTATGTAATCCCTTCGGGTAAAGAAATTCCGGGTAGAAACTCCTTGTTTTCTTTATGGGATGCAATGGCGTCGCTTTCTTCCTGTTTCCAGGACCAAAGTGTAACGGCATGACCGTTTCGACAAAGCAACGCACTGATCGCTGTGCCCCAGCCGCCTGAACCAATAACTGAAATTTTCATTTCCCAATTCTCCTTTCTGTTCCGGTGCATAACCGCTTGATGTTGCCTATATGTCGTAAAATGGCAAGGAGAGCTGTGGCGATCGCAAATATGCAGAACCAAAGATCATCCTGCCGTAAAATGGCTAGAACCGCAAAAAAGAAGGAACCGACAATAGAGCCGAGGGAGACATACCGTGTTACATAGATAATCACAACGGCAATCACCATGGCTGTGAGTGCTTCGGTAGGTGCTACCGTAACCATGACGGCAAGCGAAGTGACGATCCCTTTGCCACCTTTAAACCCAAAGTACAAGGGAAAGTTATGGCCAATAACGGCCAGAAAGCCTGCCAGATAACCACCATATTCGCCGGCAAGAGCTCTTCCCAGCAAAACTGCCGCAACGCCCTTTAAAATATCAATCAGGAAAACAAGCCCGGCAGCACCCTTGCCGAAGGTGCGAAGTATATTGGTGGCACCGGCATTCCCACTACCCACTGTACGAATGTCCTTCCCCTTGGCACGGGAGATAATCACTGCCGAATTGATGCTTCCCAGAAGATAGCCTGCCAGTGCACTGGCAACATAATATAGAACTTCCATTTGCGTTACCATCCTTTCTAATCCCTGTTTTCGCCCCGTTCTCGGATAATAAACCGGACGGGTGTGCCCGTCAGCCCGAAGGTTTCCCGGATACGGTTTTCCAGATACCGGATATAAGAGAAATGTGCCAGCTCCTTGTCATTGACAAAAAGAATAAACGTTGGCGGATTGGTGCTTGCCTGTGTCATGTAGTAGATTTTCAGCCGCTTACCCTTATCGGAGGGGGGTTGTACCTTTTCTGTGGCATCCGTCAGAATATCATTCAAAACACCGGTAGAAATCCGCATGGAATTCTGCTGAAATACGGATTGAATCATGGGGAACAGCTTATCCACTCGCTGTCCCGTTTTGGCAGAAATAAAGAGGTTCGGTGCGTATGTCATAAAGCTCAGCGTATCATATACGCTGTTTTGGAACACCTGCATGGTTTTTGTTTCTTTTTCAATTAAATCCCATTTGTTAATGAGAATAATAGAAGCCTTACCTGCTTCGTGGACATACCCGGCGATTTTGGCATCCTGCTCGCTAATGCCGGCGGAGGCGTCAATGACGATGACGGCTACATCGCATCGTTCCACCGCCGCCAGGGCACGCATAACGCTGTACCGTTCCACTGTATCGTCCACCCGGCTGTGGCGACGCATACCGGCGGTGTCAATCAGCGTAAAGCCCTGTCCGTCACGTTCTACATAGCTGTCAATGGCATCCCGTGTCGTGCCGGGAATATTACTGACAATCATGCGGTTTTCGCCGAGGATATGGTTAACCAGGGAGCTTTTTCCGGCGTTTGGCTTTCCTACGATTGCAACCTTGATATTGTCACCATCTTCCTCGCTTTCGGTTTCTTCCGGGAATAAGGAAATGGCTTTTTCGATAACATCGCCAAGTCCCATGCCATGGAGTGAGGAGACGGGGTAGGGGTCACCGATCCCAAGAGAATAAAATTCATAAACGCCCACCGGTACTTCGCCGGGAGAATCGCATTTATTTACCACTAAAAGTGTAGGCTTACCGGATTTTTGGAGCATGGTGGCAATTTCCATGTCATTTGCCGTCACACCCTCCTTCAGATTGGTAATAAACAGAATGACATCCGCCGTATCCATGGCAAGCTCCACCTGCATCCGCATTTCCTGCAAAATCACGTCCTTGCCTGCCGGCTCAATGCCGCCCGTATCCACCACAGAGAATACCCGACCAAACCATTCCGCATCAGCATAAATGCGGTCTCGGGTAATGCCGGGCGTGTCCTCCACGATGGAAAGACGCTGACCAATTAGTTTATTGAAAAGCGTGGATTTTCCCACATTGGGGCGGCCGATGACCGCCAGAATTGGTTTTGTCATGCCAGTTCATCCTTTCGTAATGTATCCCATAGCGTAAACCCATCACATTCCACCGGACAGACCGGCGTTCCAAGCGTCTGGGAAAGCTGCGAGACGGTCATATCATCCAAAAAAACATCCGTACCGTGGCGAAGCATGGCGGAGGGAATATAGGCGACCTCGCCTAAATCCTTCCCTGTAAGCTGGGCGGCAATATCCTGCCCGGTCAAAAGTCCTGCCACGGTGATTTTTTCGCCAAAGAATGTATTGATTACACAGTGCACGTCAATCCGAAGTTCGGGGCATTTTTCCATAGCAAGATGGGCAAGCTTTCGCATTAGACCGTAGGCTGCCTTCCCTGTAACCAAGGAAACATGCCGCGGGTCCGCAGAGGGTGCCGTCTCCAGGGCTTTTGTAAACTCGTCCTCCATACTGCGGAGAAGTCCTACGCCGTTTTCGATCTGGGCGTATCCTTCATATGCATCGTCGGAGGGGATGGGCCACCCTGCCAGAAGATAAAATTCATCGGAAGCGTAAATAAACCGTGTACCAATTTCCGCAAGCAGTCTTTCCTGCCATTTGGTTATCTGACGGAGAACAGCCTCCGCAGTTTCTTTTGTAAAGGAATCCAGAGAGGGAAGACCGTCACGGTACCGGGTAATTCCAACGGGCACGACGGAAACGCTTTGCATATACGGTGCATATCGCGACAAATCCCCGATGGTTTTATCCAGTGCCGCACCGTCGTTATACCCCGGTACCAGCACAATCTGGCCGTTCATGTACAGTGCCCCGTCATAAAGCCGCTGTATATACCGAAGTGCCTTACCGGCATGGCGGTTATGCAGCATTTTACAACGTAGTGCCGGGTCGGTGGTATGGACAGAAATGTTGATGGGCGCAAGCCGCATCCGGATCACCTTATCAATATCCGTGTCCTTTACATTTGTAAGGGTTATGTAATTTCCGGTCAGAAAGGAGAGACGGGCATCGTCATCCTTAAAATATAAAGTTTCACGCATGCCGGGGGGTAGCTGGTCAATAAAACAGAAAATGCAGTTATTGGTGCAACGCTTTGCATTGCCGAAGAGTGCACTCGAAAACTGAATCCCAAGATCCGGATTTTCCGGCTCTTCAAATTCAATTTGCTCTCGACTGCCGTCCTTTTTTAAAACGGTAAGCGTTACAATATCGTCACAGGCATAAAACCGGAAATCCAATTCGTCCTCCGGCACATGTCCGTTGATGTTTTCAATAATATCGCCGGGAACAATACCGGCCTCTGCCGCTTCTGAATCAGGGAAAACGGCGTGTACAATTGCCTTCATCTGCCTTGCTCCTTCATCGCCCGATCTATGTTCCGGGCGGCATCACGCTTTGCGGCGGTGTCCCGCTTATCGTAAAGCTTTTTACCTTTACAAAGCCCCAGAGATAGCTTCACATTCGAGCCACTCCAGTGTAAATCCAGAGGGATTAGAGCATAGCTTTGTTGCATCACAGAGGCGTGTAGCCGCCGGATTTCATTTTTGTGGAGAAGGAGCTTCCGCTCACGCAGGGGGTCTTTGTTGAAAATATTCCCCTTTTCATAAGGACTGACGTGCATACCGAGGACGAATATTTCACCGTTACGCACCGTAGCATAAGAATCCTTCAGCGACACGTTGCCGCCTCGGATGGATTTCACCTCTGTGCCGGAAAGCGAAATTCCTGCCTCATAGGTTTCCTCCACAAAGTAATCATGCCGTGCCTTTTTATTCTGTGCGATGATTTTTTCCACCGGCTGGCACCTCCTTAAGTTCAAAATCAATACGGGAAAGGGTGCTGTCTACACGGGACAGCCGCACCTCTACTTTATCACCCAGACGGTACAGCGCACCGGTGTGCCGCCCTGTAAGCGTCATGGCTTTCTCATTAAATATATAATAATCGTCGCCTAAATCTCGGACGTGTATAAGACCTTCCACCAGATTGGGGAGAGCGACGAAAAAGCCAAAGTCTAAAACCGAGATAATCACAGCATGGAATTCTTCCCCTACAAACGGCTCCATAAAACGGCACATCAGATACCGTACTGCTTCCCGTTCCGCTTCTGCGGCGGCTTCCTCCCGTTCCGAGGAGAAAATGGCACCTCGCCGGATTTTTCCGGCAAGCTTCGCCGGGTCCTTGCCGTGTAAAATTGCTTTTACCGCACGGTGACACAATAAATCCGGATACCGACGGATGGGAGAAGTGAAATGACAGTAGTATTGAAGTGCCAGACCGTAGTGCCCCATGTTTTCGTGACTGTATCTTGCTTTCATCATAGAGCGGAGAAGAAGAACACGCACCATATCCGCGGTGTCGCTCTCCGATATGCTTTCCAGAAACGCTTGCACCTTTTTCCCGGAGAACCTGCCGGGGAAGGACAGCGAGAGGGTATGAAGTGCATCGTATAACCGTTCCAGCTTCTCGCTGTCGGGTGCTTCATGCACCCGGTAAACAAAGGGGGCACCCAGATGGAACATATATTCCGCAACCACACGGTTACAAAGGACCATGCAATTTTCAATCATACGGTCTGCCCGACCCTCTATTCGTTTGTCAATGCCGGCAACCTGCCCGGTCTTATCAAAAAGAATTTTCGGTTCAGGTACACCAAAATCAATACTACCTTTTTCATGGCGGCGAAGGGAAAGCTGTGCGGAGAGTGCGTCCAAAAGTTTTAGGGCGGGAAACACGGTCTCCATGCCTTTATCCGGACGTCCCGTCTCCAGCATGGCAGTTACGTTTTCATACACCAGGCGGAAATCGGAACGGATCACAGCCTCTGTAATTTCAAATGAAAGGACATCACCCAAGGGGCTAAGCTCTAAAATGGTTGTAAGTGTATAACGATCTGCGTTCGGGTTCAGACTGCAAATGCCGTTTGATAGGGAAGGAGGGAGCATGGGCAAAGCACGATTTGGAAGATAACAGCTTGTACCACGGGCATATGCTTCCTGGTCGATTACACCGTTATTTTTGACATAGTGTGCAACGTCTGCAATGTGTACATACAGCCGATAACCTTCTTCTGTGGCTTCAATGGAAATTGCATCGTCAAAATCCCGAGCATCTGACCCGTCTATTGTAAAAGTTAATAGGGAACGTAAATCACGCCGCCCATCCGTAGCTTGCACAGAGGATGGCAGTGCGTCGGCGGCTCGAAGTACTGCTTCCGGAAATTGGAGGGGAAAACCGTGGCTTTCTAAAATAGAGGAAAGCATTGCTTCGTCGGTAACGGTTTTCCGAACCGAATACCGACCCTTGTGGCAGAGAAGCTGTCCTTCATGGGTCAGTGTCTCCAAAATGAGCGTCAGCTCGTATCGGTCCTGTGGCACAACGCCAATCATAGCAGCAATTTCGTCTTCAGTAAGAGGCACAGTGGCTTGGTACCTGAGAAATGCGTATACCTTTTCCTTCCTATTCAAACAAAACCTCCCGAAATTATAGAGGCTGTCGCAAAGACCGCAGAATGCTTGCATTCCGCTTTACATGCGACAGCCCGGTTTTCTTCGTTCCTAAATCACTTATTTGAATACGACTGCAAGCACAATAGCGAGAACGACGAACAGTACAGCCAGAATTGCGGTTACCTTTTCGAGAATACCGTTGAGTGTTCTGCCTCTGTTTTTGCCAAAAAAGCTATCGGAGTTGCCGCCGGCGATTGTGCCGGAAAGGCCTGCATCCTTACCACTCTGCAAAAGTACTACTGCGATCAGACAAACCGAAACGACTATATGTACAATTGTGAATATCAGTTTTGCCATACTTTACACCTCCATTTTTTTTCTATACGGGTAGTATACCACACTTTTATCTCTTTTACAAGTTTTTTTCTAAAAAATAATGGAAAAATATTGTAAACCAACAGATAAATTTTGAAAAAATTGAAAATTTATCTTGACCTACGACAGGCAGTATGGTATAATAATTCGCAAAGCTAAAAGAAAAAAGGAGAGATTTTAATGCCACTCGTAACAAGCAAAGAAATGTTCCAGAAGGCATATGACGGCGGCTACGCTATCGGTGCTTTCAACGTGAACAACATGGAAATCATTCAGGGTATTACTGAAGCTGCAAAGGAAGAAAATGCACCCCTGATTCTGCAGGTTTCCGCAGGTGCACGTAAGTACGCAAACCACACATATCTCATGAAGCTGATTGAAGCTGCTCTGATTGAAACAGACCTTCCGATCTGTGTTCACCTGGATCATGGCGATAGCTTCGAGCTTTGTAAGTCCTGTATCGACGGTGGTTTCACCTCCGTTATGATTGATGGTTCTCACCTCAGCTTTGAAGAGAATATCAAGCTGACAAAGCAGGTTGTTGAATACGCACATGATAAGGGTGTTGTTGTAGAAGGCGAGCTCGGCCGTCTTGCAGGTATCGAGGATGCAGTTAACGTATCTGCTGAAGATGCTGCATACACAAACCCCGCTGAAGTTATTGAATTTGTAGAACGCACAGGTGTTGACTCTTTGGCTATCGCAATTGGTACAAGCCACGGTGCCTATAAGTTCAAGCCCGGTCAGAAGCCCCAGCTTCGTTTTGACATTCTGGAAAAGGTAAGTGAAAAATTGCCCGGCTTCCCGATTGTTCTCCACGGTGCTTCTTCCGTTATCCCGGAATTTGTTGAAATGATTAACGCAAACGGCGGTCAGATGCCCGATGCAATCGGTATCCCCGAGGACATGCTCAGAAAAGCCGCATCGATGAGCGTTTGCAAAATCAACATCGACTCTGACCTGCGTCTTGCACTGACCGGTAGCATTCGCAAGCACTTTGCAGAACATCCGGATCACTTTGACCCCCGTCAGTACCTTAAGCCCGCTCGCGAAGCAATTAAAGGCCTCGTAAAGCATAAGCTGGTAAATGTACTGGGCTGCAACGGCAAAGCATAATTTATTTTTGATGAAACAGAATGACGGTAGTCGCAACAAGGCGTCTGCCGTCTTTTTTTTGGATTTATCAAAAAAATACCTTTTTTTTCAAAAAATACTGGATTTTTCATTTTGATAGGTGTATAATAAAAAAATAAATGAAATGGAGGATGTTTGCGATGAATATTTCAATTACGAAAACAACGTCACCGAAGGCAAAACCCGATCAGAATAATCTGGGCTTCGGTAAAATCTTCACCGACCATATGTTTATTATGGATTATACGGAGGGAAAGGGCTGGCATGATGCAAGAATCGTTCCCTATCAGAATCTGTCTCTGGCTCCGTCTGCTATGGTTTTCCACTATGGACAGGAAATGTTTGAGGGCCTGAAGGCTTATAACGGAGCTGACGGAAAGGTATATCTGTTCCGTCCGGATATGAACGCGAAGCGTACAAACGCTACCAATGAGAGACTTTGTATTCCGGAATTGCCGGAAGAATATTTTGTAGAAGCCATTAAAGCAGTGGTAGATGTGGACCGTGACTGGATTCCCACAGCGCCCGGTACTTCGCTCTACATTCGCCCCTTCATCATTGCAACCGATGAATTTTTGGGCGTTGCACCTTCCACAACATATAAATTTATGGTTATTCTTTCCCCCAGTGGTGCCTACTATAAATCCGGTCTTGCACCGGTAGGCATCTGGATCGAGGATGAATACGTTCGTGCAGTCCGTGGTGGCATGGGCTTTGCCAAAACCGGCGGCAACTATGCAGTTAGCCTCGCCGGACAGGTGAAGGCACACAATGACGGTTATTCGCAGGTACTGTGGCTGGACGGCGTGGAAAGAAAGTACATCGAAGAAGTGGGTGCGATGAACATCTTCTTCAAGATTAACGGAAAGATTATTAC
>SVJY01000037.1 GCA_015068765.1 Oscillospiraceae bacterium | reverse complement strand
ATATCAGCCTTTTAAAAGAAAAGAAAAAACCATATACCATTCATGCTACAGCAAAATGGAACGGTGAAGAAGAAACCTTTTCGCAGAACGTGTATGTGTACGACCGTCCCACAATCATAGGTGATGACGGCGTGATTCGCATAGGTGGCGAGGTCTTCAGTCCCGTTATGGGCTATCATATTGAGGATTTTACATGGGATACGGTAGCACCGAGCGGCATCAATGTAGTACAGTTTGGTGCAGGGGGACATTCAGAAGCACATCTTAAAGAATGTGACCGCGTTTTGGATATTCTTGATGAAAACGGCATGAAAGCACTCTTTGTTTTATATAAGAATATGAAGCCTGCGGCACATCCCGATAACATCGAATACGCAAAGGCGTATGTAAATCGCTTCAAGGACGACCCCCGTATTTATGCGTGGGCTGTGATGGATGAGCCTTTTTCATCTTACGAATCTCCGGAAATGATGAAGCTGATGGAGGATTCCTATACGCTCGTCCGAAACATTGACTCCATGCATCCCGTGCACCTGACAGACGTAAATACTCGGTCCCCGAAATACTGTGATGTTCATTCAATTGATTTTTATTCCATGACGGAGGATAATCAAAGCATCTACGATTTTATTACGAATATCACCTCGGAAGCACGGGGAGAGTGTCATGTACAGTATATCGGACGAACCTTTACTTTTGGGAATGACGAGAATGGAATTCCAAGCACAAAAACTGTCCGCGGCTATATTTACAGAGCATTTGAAGCAGGCGTAAAGGGCATCGGTTATTTCTCGGTTTCCGATGCAGTTTCCAAAAGCGACGGATCGGGGAAGACAGCACTATATGATTTAGAGCTTGAAAACGGCTTTTCATGGAAGGGCTTTTCCGATTTAAATAATAAAGAAGTTCCTGTTTTGTACGATATATACGTACAGAAGCGCTATTCCTTATTC
The DNA here is from genome assembly GCA_015068765.1 of Oscillospiraceae bacterium. GTDB lineage: Bacteria > Bacillota > Clostridia > UMGS1883 > UMGS1540 > SIG447. The sequence continues at coordinate 17,236 of SVJY01000037.1, read as the reverse complement.
AATGAATACGAAGGCGGAAAAGCGGAAAACGGTCCGTATTGGGGAACATGGACGGACGGAAATGTTGTCTACCTGATCGTGCATAATAAAACGAAAGTGAAGCAGACGATTTCTCCTTCTTCAGATAGTGCCAACGGTCTTGCTTCCATCGGAGAATGTACCATAGAAAGAATTGGCGGTACGGCAGAGGCCCCGGCATCGGTAAATGACCTTTCCGTAGTCATGGAGCCGCTTGATGTAGCACTCTATAAACTGACACCGCACGTTCCCATCGACCTTTCAAAGCTTGAAACGAAGAACTTTAAAGACCTTACGGGGTATGACTGGGCGGCAGAGGACATTCGCGTATTGGCGAGCCTCGGCATTGTAAACACCATCGGAGAGGATCGTTTCGGCCCTGGCAGAAATATAACACGTGGAGATTTTGCCATGTTCCTGATTCGCACATTAGGACTTACCGGGGAACCCGGCGAGAGCTTTGCGGACGTGGATTCGGATGCATATTTCGCGAAAGAAATCGCCATAGGACGGGCACTCGGTATTTTAAAGGGTGTGGACGAGAAGAAATTCAGCCCTTATGCCGAAATTACACGGCAGGATATGATGACGATTTGCTACCGCGGATTGCAGATTGCCGGAAAGGAAACAAAAGCGGATATGGCAGTACTTGACAGATTCCCGGATAAAGATGCGATCCGGGACTACGCGAGCGAGGCGATTTGTGCTATGGCAAATGCCGGTATTGTCAAGGGGGAACCGAACGGGAATATAAATCCGCTCGGTAACACCACAAGAGCCGAGGCGGCGGTCATTATGAACCGGATATTAAAAGCATTTTAACGAGTTTATTAACATAAGCAGCATTCTACTGTCGGTATCCGGCAGTGAAAATATAGGAGGTAAAAACTATGAAAAAACACATTGCGGGCTTACTTGCACTCCTTTTTATCTTTTCTGCAGTGCCCTTTGCTTCTGTACAGGCAGACGAGCCGGCAGACGGTGAAAATTTAGTCTACAATCCCGGCTTTGAAACGATAGCGGACGACGGCTTTGCAGACGGCTGGGCGTGCTTTACACTCGACGGCAAGCCCTATGCCGAGGTTGACCAAACAAAGAAGCACAGCGGTGATTCTTCAGCTAAAATTTCTACACAGACAGGAGGAAATCCTTGGGTCCGTACGGAAATCAAAGGACTTACCCCCGGTGCTACTTATGAGGTTTCGGCTTGGACAAATTCGGATATTGAAGCACCCGGCATGGGCGCGGGACTGTTATTTAAACTTGAATTCTATAGTGCAGAAGAGATTTCTGCTACCACGGGCTGCGGTGAACACTTTTCGGATAAGTGGCCGGATTCAACAAATAATCTCTGGATTCAACGAAAATCATATTTTACGGTGCCGGAGGGCACAATCCTTGCCGTGTTATATTGCCGCATGATGTATGCTAACGGCACGGCATGGTTTGATGATGTTGAGGTTAAATATGCAGGGGATCCCGAAAAGTATGCCTTTGAGATTGGCGATGTTTTCCATTACCCCCATGAAAAGGTAGGCTCTGCAACCGTGAGCCTTGCAAGCTTCTTCGTCGGAAAGCCTGTCGAAACGGAGGGTAGAGTAGACTTTGAGCTTCGCGACGGCGACAAGGTTCTTTGCACGCAGATGAACACACCCTTTACCGATTTACAGGCTGTATTTACATACGATATCGGGCTTCTGACCGAAAAGCAAAAGCCCTATACCGTGTATGCGACTGCAAGATGGGGTGGCGAGGAAGTTACCTATACACAGAACGTATATGTGTTTGACCGTCCTACCATGCTCGGCGACGACGGAATTATTCGCATAAACGGAGAGCCCTTTAACCCCATAATGGCATATCACGTAAAAGACTTTACATGGGATAAGGTGGCTGAGAGCAGCATTAATGTAGTCCAGTTTGGTATAGGAGGACATTCAGAGGAGCATTTTAAAGAATGTGACCGGATTCTGGATATTTTGGACGAAAACGGGATGAAAGCTCTTTTTGTTCTGTATAAGAACATGAAACCGGCGGCACACCCGGATAATATTGAATTCACAAAAGCAGTTGTGGAATACTATAAGGATGACCCCCGTATTTTTGCGTGGGCTGTGATGGATGAGCCTTTTTCACAGTCGGATTCGCCAGAAATGCGGGAATGGATGGAAAAATCCTACACAACGATCCGCTCCATTGATTCCATGCATCCGATTAATATTACGGATATGTCATTTTTATCGCCTAAATACAGTGATATTTTCACGAATGATGCATACGCAAAGGAGGATAACCGCAGTGTTTCTCTCAGACTGCACGAAGTAAATGAGCATCATAAGGGCGAAATTCATCATCAGTATCTTGCCGATACGTATAAGCAAAACGGCGTAATGCAAACCGAAAAGGGTTTCCGTGGCAGTGTTTACAGAGCCTTTGAAGGCGGAACGAAGGGTATCGGATATTATTCCATTTTAGATGCAATCGGTCATGATACGGGTGACGTTGTGACACCGCTTTATGAGCTTGATCTATGGGAACCGTTCTGTAAGTTCAATAAAAACGAAGTGCCCGTACTGTTTGATATTTTCGTAAACAATACGTATGAGAAGCTCAACGAATATCGCGGCGAGGATATTGCCGAGGGCGATTATTGGAGTACCTGGACGGACGGTAAAGTTGTATACATGATTGTACACAATAAGTCCATAGAAAAGAAGACCATTACAGTGCCTTTAAAGAGTGCAAACGGGCTGGTATCGTTCCGTGCAAAGCAGATTGAGCTCGTAGGCGGACCTGCGGAAATTCCGAGCGGAACAGACAGCCTTTCCGTGGAACTTGCGGACCAGTCGGTGGCACTGTTTAAAATAACGCCCGATATAACGATAGATACATCACTTCTGAAGCAAAGCCCCTTTACAGATATTGATGGTTATGATTGGGCAAAGGCGGATATTGAAGCATTGTATGCTGATGCCATTATCAATTCCGTCGGAGAAAATCTGTTTGGTCCCGGTCAGAACATTACAAGAGCAGATTTTGCCATGTTCCTTATAAGAACACTGGGACTTACGAGCGTGGCAACAGAAAACTTCGCGGATGTGGACCCGAATGCTTATTATGCCAAAGAACTGGCTATCGGCCGAGCACTCGGCATTTTAAAGGGTGTTGACGGGATCAATTACAACCCGCTTTCTGAAATTTCAAGACAGGACCTTATGACCATTTGCTTCCGCGGCATGCAAATTGCCAAAAAGAAGATGGAAGATAACGCTGCGGCTTTGGATGCTTTCGGAGATAAAGATATGATCGCCGATTATGCACAGGACGCAGTGCGTATGATGGCGGGGACCGGAATCATTAAGGGCGATGATAACGGCAATGTTAATCCTTTTGGAAACACCACAAGAGCGGAAGCTGCCGTTATCATGAACAGAATTAAGATGACGGAAAGCGACGTTTTGCTCCCGCAGCCTACAGAATCGCCAAATACGGAACCCGAACAAGAGCCGATTCCGGATACTACCGTGACTGCCACAGCACCTACAGAGGCACAGCTTAAAGCTTGGACAGAATCGATTGCTTTTCTTAAGAACCTCGGTATTTTGGAAGAGGAACTTCAGCCTACCGGTAAAGTAAGTCGTGGCGAGAGTGCAAAGCTTTTTGTTAAAACCCAAGGGGTTACGGCAGATTTAAAGACGGGAGAAACGCCCTTTTCGGATGTCCCGGCGGAGAGTGAATTTGCAGGCTACATTGAATCCATGTTTAAGCAAGGGTTCATGAGCGGTGTAACTGCGGATCGCTTTGTCCCCGAAAATTCGCTGACGTATAACCAGACTATAAAAATTCTTGTTTCGATCTTAGGATATGCTCCCCATGCAGAAAGCAGCGGCGCATACCCGGCGGGTTATCTTTCCGTAGCGTCCCGTATTGATCTTTTGGACGGTACAACGCCCGACGGAGAAGCCCCGGTCCAGCCCGGTGCACTGGCAAAGCTGATTCATAATGCACTCGGGATTGACCTTGTGCGCCCGGCATCCTACGGTGAGGATGCTTCGGGAGAATTGAAGGCTTTAGAAAATTGTACGCTGCTTTCCGAATATTTTAACATTCAAAAGTATAAAGGAAAGCTTACAGGTAATTATTATACAAAGCTTGAAAACGGGCCGAAGCTTTCTGAAACGCAGGTGGCTATGGGAGATATTCTTTTCGAGATCGGCAATACCCATGCTGCTGACTTTGTAGGGCAAGAGGTTATTCTTTATGCAAGAAACACCGAGGAAAAGGAAATCGTGGACATTACGGCGAAAAAATCGGTTGCAATCATAGAGATTTATGGGGAATCAGTTTCTCCCAAGACGAACGAAGCAACGCTTGAATACGAGGATGAAGCTGAGGAGACGAGGAAAATCGAAATCGGTGGTGCAACACTTGTTTATAACGGCAAGGTAAAAACCGGATGGACAAAGGACGATTTGCAAAACATTAACGGTACAATATCACTGATTTGCAATAACGGCAATGCGGCAGATGTAATCTTCGTTTGGTATTTTAACAATTATGTTGTCGATAAGGTTATCGCAAAGGAAAATAAGGTATATTTTAAGGATGGCTCCTTTAAAATTCTGGATACGGAAGATAAAACAGTTAAGACCCTTCTCGTTGACGCGAGCGGTGCATCCATAGGACTTGATGCACTGGCAGAATGGAGCATAGTGTCCGTCGCTGAAAATACAAATTTTATTAAGGCTGTTCATAGTAACAAAAAGGTAGAAGGCGAGGTTACGGAAAAAGGAACAGATACCGTTCGGCTAAACGACACCATACATAAAATCTCAGCGTTTTCATCCGTTACCCCCGTTTTAGGAAAAACCGAAATCTTCTATCTCGACTTTATGGATAAAATCGTAATTAAGGATGATTCGGTCGGTGATATTACATACGGTTATTTTATCACAATTTCAAAGGACAAAGGCTTAGACGGCAACGTGCAGCTTAAGATTTTCACCACGGATAACGAAATGAAGGTCTTTGAAACGACCGATATGGTGAATTATAATGACGAGGGAAGAGTTGATAGTGAAGTGCTTTTGACGGCTCCCGAGCTTACCCTAGGCAGTAATTCCATAAGTCAGCTTGTAATATACGAAACAAACGATTCAGGACAAATTACCGCACTCAAAACCGCAAAAAATTGTATTGGTGCTTCGGAGGCAGACCGGTTGTCGGCATTTTCCCTTGATGTTAAAACGACTGATTCGGTAGAAGGCGGTCCCTTCGCACTCAGAGGTTATCCGGGAGGTGGACGGCTTTTGGGCTCGCTTTACAGAGTTGAGGAAAAAACAATCCTGTTTAAAGTACCCGAGGTGGCCTCCGATAATCCAAAGGATTATGCTGTATATGATCATACGGCGCTTACCCACTCTACCAATTACTTCTTTACTGATTTTTATGATGTAGATGAGGATTATGTTGTTTCCGTGCTTGTGCAGAAGGCACCCGCCTATGAAAAAGGCGGCAGCGGTCTTGCGGTTGTAAAGGATATCAGACAAGCGTTGAATGCTGATGGTGTACCGCAAAAAGCGATAGCGGTTATTACCAACACGGGTGTAGAAGATATGCTTTATGTGGAAGATGATTTTGCGGTCTACTTTGGTGCAGAGGTTATTACGGATGTAGCACTTGAAAGCGAAGTGGACATTGTAGGCGGACAAAGAACGCTTAAAAAAACCATTTCTCCAGATAAATTAAAACCCGGAGATGTAATTAGTTACAGTAAGCTGGATAATGGAACCGTAAACGGCGTGGGTGTACTTTTCCGTGCAGAAACGCCGATTAGCACTGAGCTTGCAACCGGACGCACAACAACGGAGTTTGATAACTATTATCCGAATACACGTGCATTCGGAACCGTTGAAAAGGTGGTTAAAGATGGTGTTATTATGACGCCAAACTACAAGCGTGCATACATCTTTACGCAGTCAGCAGGCAATTTCGTGAAAGTCTTGCTTTACAATAGGGCGAAAAATAAGTTTGAGGAAATTGCACCGCAGGAAGTCAAAGTCGATGACCGCGTTTTTGTATATAAATCAAATACAAATGTGGAAATGGTTATAGTTTACCGCTAATAAACTACAATTCACGGATGGCAGACATAGACGCCGTAGGATGTGTCTGCCACCCGTAGTTATCTGTTTAGTTTTTACATTATCAAAAAGGAGCAGCAATTATGAATAAACATTTTGAACCCTTAAGACCGAACCGCTTTTTCGGCATTCCTGATAAATATGAATTCACACATGGAACGGAAAGCGTTTGCGTATATGATTTGGAAACGTTAGATTTTGTTAAGGAAATTTCCGTGGGACCGAATCCTGATTGCCATGCAACTTCAGCGGACAATCGGTTCTTGTACATTGCCTGTCATGACGGCTTATATTGCATTTCGCAAGAGAGCCTTACCGTGGAAAAGGTTTTGAAATTGGAATATCTCTATGCGGTGAATGCCCTGCCGGACGGAAATACGCTCCTTGCACACGATCAGGCAGGCGGCGTTCTGATTATCAAAGACATAACGGACATGAATAAAATTCATCTCTATAAAAGAATACAGGTCATTCCGGACGGGAAATATCGCTGCGAAATTGGCGGTAAGGGAAACTTCACCAAAGATAACCGTTATTATATTTGTAGCGGCTGGACGCAGTCTGTTATGTATAAGTTTGATGTAGAGAACGATTTTTCATTTGAAATTTTCATTGACAAGGATGAACGACTCTATTGTGGTGATGATCTTGTAATGAATAAAGAGAGAACCAAAGCCTATACGGCTTGTCATAATCCCCAAGCCCCTTCTCATCTTTGCGTAATCGATGTGGAAAAGGCTGAAATCATTAAAGAAATCGAAACGGGTCGCGGCTCCTGCGGTCTTACTATGACGATGGATGAAAGATATATTATAGCATCTAATGATCAGGACGATTCTATTTCCGTTATCGATACGAAAACGGATACCGTTATCAATACAGTGAGTGCTAAAAAAGGCTTTGATGCACTCGGAATCCGTGGATATATCCAAGGCATCAGCTGCGGAACAGATGATTCTATCTATGTATACGGTTGTTCCGGTAATGGTGCTATTGTTCGCTTCTTTGATGTTGCGAATTGTCAAAAATATACCATTTCCTATGCAGGCGGGAAGTATGACTCCGAAAAAGGAAGTGCTTGATTATGACCAAACTGACTTTAAAACAGCTGGAACCGTTTGCATACGGGTATATGCATTGTAAGAGTGATAATATCAGTATGCGGATTGCAAGTGGTCTTTATTCGTTATGCGAAAATGTTCCGCTGGATATTCGTCCCAAAACATGCCTTGCATCCCTTGACAGAGCACATGCCGGCTCTATCGTCAATTGTATGGGAATTATTTATGATTGCGGTTGCGGTATGCAATGTAAGGATTATTTTATTCGGGATGAGATGGAAAAATATCCGGAATATAAAGAACAGCTTGCCGAATACCTTGAATATTTTAAAAATAAAGTCACATATGATATTTTCAAGAAAACATGCTCGCAAAACGAACTGGACCTTATGGCGAATAATACGCTGTGGGGCGGAACGTGGGGCGGACATGCAAACCCGAATTATGGCATGTTCGTAGCACTCGGGACGGAAAAACTCAGGGAAAAGGTGCTCTGTCACAAAAAAGAGCATCCGGAAGCCGGAGAGTGGTATGATGCATCCCTCTTGATTTTAGATGCAGTTGATGTGCTGGGAAAAAGATTCCGTGCGCTTAGTGCGGAATTGATTCAATCCGACCCTGAAAATGCACGTATTTATCAAAGGATTTATAACGCGCTTGGCATTGTGCCCCAAAAGCCGGCAACGGACTTTATGACTGCGTGCCAGTCCTTTGCACTTATTTTCTATCTGGATGGCAGAGATACGCCCGGCACTTTCGACCAATATATGGGACAGTACTTCACCGATTCAGAAGAAGATAATGAAATTTTAGAGGGACTTTGGCAGGAGTTTCACAGGACGAGAACCTGGAATCTATGCATAAGCGGAAGTGATGAAAATTGGAACGATAAAACCAACACACTTTCCTATGCCATTTTGCGAACAGCAAAAAAGTATAAGTATAACACGCCGAATCTGACCATGCGGTGTCACCGCAACACGCCGGAGGACCTAATAGATCTTGCAGTTTCCGTGATCGGAACGGGGATTGGGATGCCGGTACTTTATAATGATGAGGTGGTTTGTCCTGCACTGGAGGCACTTGGGATACCACCACATGATTCACACCTTTACGCGATGAACGGATGTAATCAGATTGATATTCAAGGTAAATCCCATATGGGACTCGAAGATGGAGAAATATGTCTTCTCAAATGCTTGGAATATGCACTTCATAACGGGAAATGCCTAATTACAGATAAGGTCTGCGGCCCAAGAACCGGCGACGCCAAAAAAGTGAAAAGCTTTGATGAACTTTTCGCTTTATATAAAAAGCAGGTTGAGCATGCAGTAAAAACTGCGACGAGCCTTTCAAATCGCAGTCAGAGGGCTTTTTCGGAAAATGCGCCGAATCCTTTACGCTCTATGCTTATAGAAGGGTGCCTTGAAAAAGGAAAAGACTATAAAAGCGGCGGACCGCTGTATAATTATGGACAAATTCTTACAGAAGCACTTGCTGATACGGCGGACTCTTTAATAAACATTAAGCATTTCGTTTTTGATACACGAAAGTACACCATGGAACAGGTAGTGGATGCCCTGGAAAAGGATTACGAAGGGTATGAAGAAATGTACAACGATTTTAGTTCGTCGCCTCTGAAATTCGGTAATGACATAGAAGAAGTGGATACGCTGTGTGCAGACATTCAAAGGCATTATTTCACAGAGCTTATGAAGTATAAAACGTTCAGAGACAGCGAGAACGGTACTTACGGCGGAGGACTAAGCACCTTCCAAAGAACAGGACGGTACGGAAGTTCCTGTGGTGCATCTGCAAGTGGTCGGCATAAGGGAGACGTGAATATTGCCGACAGCATTGGCTCTGTTCCGGGAAAGGATGTCCATGGGCCCACAGCACTGCTGAAATCTGTTATGCACTATGATCAGAGCCTTGCGAAAAGTGGGTTTGTGATGCAGATGAAATTTGATAAGCAAATGTTTAATTCCCCAAAAGGGCAAGCTGCTTTTAAGGCAATTGTGAAAACATATTTTAAAAACGGTGGACAGCAGTTGACGTCAAATGTCTTGGATGCGGCAGAGCTACAAGATGCATTATTGCACCCGGAAAACCATAAAAATTTGATCGTGCGTGTTGGTGGTTACAGTGATTATTTTGTAAATTTATCGGATGCATTAAAGGAAAATATTATAAACAGAACGATTATATCCTTATAAAAGGCATTGTACGTTTTAGGGGGATATCAAGCTACCTTGCCGATACGGATAAAATGACTATTTATAAGGAGTCTTACAGGTAAAACATGTTTGGTAATGTGTTTAATATTCAAAGGTTTTGTATTCATGACGGACCCGGCATAAGAACGGTTGTTTTCTTAAAGGGATGCGTTCTCCGGTGTGCATGGTGTCATAACCCTGAGTCGCAGAATTTTGAAAGAGAGATTATTTGTCGAACGTCAAAATGTCTGCATTGCGGAAAATGTGCTTTGGTTTGTCCTAAGCAATGCCATACCTTTTTAGGGCAAAAACATCAGTTTGATTTTGAACGATGTACGCTTTGTGAAAGCTGCACCACAGCTTGTCCTGCCGATGCCTTGGAAATCGTCGGAAAGATGTATACGGTCAAGGAAGTTGTGAATGAAGTTTTAAAGGACAAGATGTTTTATGAGAACTCCGAAGGCGGTGTGACCATATCCGGGGGAGAACCTTTTTCACAACCGCAATTCACGTTTGAAATTCTGAAACGCTGTAAAGAAAACGGTGTACATACGGCAATAGAAACCTGCGGGCACACTTCAAAAGAAAACATACTAAAATCTGCGGAGGTTTGCGATTTATATCTGTATGACTATAAGCTTACGGACAAAAAACGCCATAAACAGTATATTGGCAACGATAATACATGCATCCTGGAAAATCTAAAACTTCTAAACCGATTAAAAAAGCGAATTGTTTTAAGGTGTCCTATTATTCCGGGCGTAAATGATACCGAGGATCATTTTGCCGGAATAGTAAAACTCGCAAACGCCCATGAGAGCATTGAAGCCGTGGAAATAGAGCCTTACCATAAATTGGGTGAGGGGAAAAATGAAGGGTTGGGCAGAAAAGTGTATTTTACTGCGGCAGTGCCAGCAGAAGAAAGTCTAAGCACGGCGGTGGTTAAAATGCAGAAGACCTGTAGATGTCCTGTATCCATAAATAGATAGAAAGATATAGAGTATGATTAGAAAAGCATTTAATTATTTAGACTGACTGTTTTTAAGCAAATCGCCATGGAAAGCCCTTTGTTCCATGGCGATTTTCTGTTTTACTGTCGTGAAAGGACGGGTGCGGCTATTACGTTTGGGCTGTTAAAGAGGTAAGTCGTGCGGAAGAAAACCTCCTAAAGGCATGACTATTTTGAAGATATTTGTATTTTGGTAAACGATGCATGATCGGATGACAGCCACTATAAAACAGAAGCCTTAGAATGCTGGAATTTTTGATTGACAAATTTATTTTAATATGATATACTAATTTAGTATTTCATTTAGGATGGAGAATTCTATGTTTGAGAAATTATCTTTTATTGCATCGCGGCATGAGGAATTGAGCCAAAAAATTAGTGACCCGGCTGTAATTGCGGATCAGGAAACATGGCGAAAGCTATGTAAAGAGCATTCGGATATTACGCCTATAGTGGATAAATACAGAGCTTATGAGAAGGCGAAGGAAACGATTTCAGAAGCAGAGCTCCTTTTAGAAACAGAAACCGACAAGGATTTTAAGGAAATGCTTCAGTCGGAAATTGAAGAGTCCAAGGCAGAAATCGAGCATCTTTCCGAAGAATTGAAAATCTTGCTTCTTCCCAAAGACCCTAATGACGATAAAAACGTTATTGTGGAAATTCGCGGCGGTGCCGGTGGTGACGAGGCTGCTCTTTTTGCTTCGGATTTATACCGTATGTATTCTATGTATGCTGAAGCAAGACGTTGGAAAATTGAAGTTTTAAGCTCTAACATTACCGATATTGGCGGCATTAAAGAAATTTCCTTTATGATTGAAGGGCAGGGGGCATACAGTCGTTTGAAATTTGAAAGCGGTGTACACAGGGTACAGCGTGTGCCGGCAACAGAATCCGGCGGTAGGATTCATACCTCTACCGTAACAGTGGCAGTGCTTCCAGAGGTGGAAGAGGTTGAGGTGGAAATTAATCCTAACGACTTGAAGATTGATGTATTCCGTGCAGGCGGACCCGGCGGTCAGTGCGTTAACACCACGGACTCGGCCGTTCGTATTACACATTTGCCTACAGGTATAGTCGTTTCCTGCCAGGACGAAAAGAGTCAGCACAAAAATAAGGATAAGGGTATGAAGATTCTTCGTTCCCGTATTTATGACCTGATGCAGCAACAGCAACATGATTCTATTGCACAGGAACGTAAAAGCCAGGTGGGAACAGGGGATAGAAGCGAGCGAATCCGCACATATAACTTTCCGCAAGGTAGAATCAGCGATCACCGCATAGGTCTAACCATTTATAAAATTGACGCGTTTTTAAACGGTGATATGGATGAGGTGATTGACGCATTGATTACAAATGCCCAGAGTGAAAGACTGAAGGGCGAAGAAATGTAGCTATATTCCTCAAAGCAGGCAAACGGAGTATGCCTTTCGTTCGGGAAGACGGTGGCAGTTTGCAGGCGGTATAAGAGGTATATATAGAATTTTTTGTAGCATGGAAGGACGGTAGAAAAAATGGCAAACTTAGGACACGTACAGGTAGTGACAGGCATCGCGCTTTTGCTGTTTGCGGCCCTAATGATTGGGATCGGCATTTTTAGTACAAAGCGTGCGTCATCCATGGAGGGGTTTCTCCTGGGTGGGCGTAAAATCGGACCGTGGCTTACGGCATTTTCTTATGGGACAAGTTATTTTTCGGCAGTAATTTTTATTGGGTATGCCGGACAAAATGGATGGAATGTTGGATTTTCGGGTATATGGATTGGCGTATGTAATGCCTTACTCGGCTGTCTCTTATCTTGGATACTTTTAGCAAAGCGTACAAGAAACATAACCCATACACTGGGTGCAAAAACAATGCCGGAATTTTTTGAAAAACGGTTCGGCAGTACTGCGATGAAGGTGTATGCCGCACTGGTCATTTTTATTTTCCTTGTCCCGTATTCGGCGGCTGTATACAAAGGCCTCGGCTCGATGTTTAATGTTATTTTCCCCGGCATTCCGGTTTGGACCATTATGCTTGTTATTGCGGTGCTTTCCAGCATATATCTGGTGTTGGGTGGCTATGTAGCCTCCTCTCGTACGGATTTTGTGCAGGGACTTATTATGATATTTGGCGTTGTCTGCATGATGGTCATTTTACTCCGGCATGATGCGGTCGGAGGACTTAGCGGTGCAGTAGAGAAGCTTCGTGCATACGGAGAAGAGGACGGGGTGAATCTTCTTGCCCCATTTGGCGGCAGTAAATGGAAGGCACTGCTTTTTAATATACTTCTGACCAGCTTTGGTACGCTGGGTCTTCCGCAGATGGTCAGTAAATACTATGCAATTAAGAACGAACATTCGATTAAAATCGCCACGGTGGTGGCAACGGCATTCTGTCTCCTCATCGGTGTCGGTGCCTACTTTACCGGTGCACTGGGTAGGATTTTCCTAAACAATCAACTTCCCGCCGGCGGATATGACTATGTTGTCCCCAACACACTTTTGACGGCACTGGGCGATACCAATATCTTTACAACGGGTATTTTGGCAGTGATGTTGTTACTGCTCTTGTCGGCCTCGATGTCGACCCTTTCGTCCATCGTTCTCAGCAGCTCCTCTGCCATAAGCGTGGATTTGTTGCCGGTTTTTCGGCCGACATACGATAAGAAAAAACAAATGATATTGACAAGGATACTGTGCCTTTTGTTTATCCTTCTTTCGTTCCTGTTTGCAGTGGGCAATATCTCCATTATAGTAAACATTATGTCCTTTTCATGGGGCGTGGTTGCAGGCTGTTTTATCGGACCTTTTATATGGAGCGTCTGTGCAAAATGGATTACGAAAGCGGGAGCATGGTGCGGTCTTTTGTCCGGCACCGTTGTTGTTGGCACGTTGACGCTGATCACAACCCTTACGGACGGCTTTTCGGTGGCAATCGGTAATGCGGCAATCTACGGCGTTACGGCGATGGCGGTTTCTGTTATTGTAACGCCGCTTATAAGTCTTTTTACAAAAAAGAGTGTTAAAAACAAAGGAGAATGAGAGCATGAAAGAATTATTGCTTGGCAATGCAGCAATCGCCCGCGGTGCTTATGAAGCAGGGGCAAAGGTTTTTTCCTCCTATCCGGGCACACCGAGTACGGAGATTACGGAAAATGCTGCAAAGTATGATGAAATCTATACAGAATGGGCACCGAATGAAAAGGTGGCCCTTGAGGTGGCAATCGGTGCAAGTATTGCCGGGGCACGTAGCTGTGCCTGCATGAAGCACGTAGGGCTGAATGTGGCGGCAGACCCGCTTTTTACAGTTGGATATACGGGCGTAAACGGCGGCCTTGTTATCTGCGTAGCAGATGACCCGGGGATGCATAGTTCCCAGAATGAGCAGGACAGCCGGCACTATGCCGAAGCGGCAAAGGTGTTGATGCTTGAGCCCTCTGACAGTGCAGAATGTAAGACGTTCATGAAGGAAGCTTTTTCCTTGAGTGAGCAGTTCGATTCTCCTGTTCTTTTGCGGCTTTCCACACGTATTGCACATTCCCAGAGTCTTGTGGAGCTTTCGGACCGCGTTGAGGTGGAAAATAAGCCTTACACAAAGGATGTCATGAAGTATGTCATGATGCCGGCAATGGCACGCGGCAGACATGTGGCTGTGGAGGAGCGTCTCCAAAATGCGGCTTCGTTTGCAGAAACAACCAAACTGAACAAAATTGAATATAATGATAAAAAAATTGGCATTATCACAGCAGGCACTGGCTATTTCTATGCAAAGGAAGCACTGCCGAATGCAAGCTTTTTAAAGCTTGGGATGGTATTTCCGCTTCCGGAAAAGCTGATCCGCGATTTTGCCGCCAACGTAGAAAAGCTGTATGTGATTGAGGAACTGGACCCGTTTATCGAAAACCATGTGAGACGCCTTGGTATTGCGGTGGAAGGCAAGTCAGTTATGCCAATCAAAGGAGAGATAACTGCCGCTTTGATCCGGGAAAAAATTCTTGGAACAGAAAAAGTAGAAACAGTGAAAGCGAATGAACCTGTTCCGGTTCGTCCGCCGGTTCTTTGCCCCGGCTGTCCCCACCGCGGTATGCATTATGTGCTGAAAAAGTTGGGGCTTCGCGTAACCGGTGATATTGGTTGCTATACCTTAGGGGCCCTGGCTCCGCTGGAGAGCATCGACACCTGCGTGTGTATGGGTGCCGGTATCGGCATGGCACACGGCATGGAAATGGCGGCAGGGCGTGACCCCAAAACTGTAGCAATTATCGGCGACAGTACCTTTATGCATTCGGGTATTACGGGTCTTATAAACGTTGTATATAATAAGGGCACATCTACCACTATTATTTTGGATAATTCCATTACCGGCATGACCGGCCACCAGCAAAATCCCACCACAGGCTTCACACTGAAAGGCGAGCCCACAAAGCAGGTGGACTTGGAGGCGCTTTGTCGTGCTATCGGTATCGACCGTGTGGTTATAGCTGACCCCTTTGACGTGGATGCTTTTGAAAAAGTGGTCAAGGAAGAGGTTATGGCTGAAGAGCCTTCTGTCATTATCGCACAGCGTCCCTGTGCACTTTTGAAAAGTGTAAAGTATACGGGTAAGGTATCTGTGGATGCTGAAAAATGTAAAAACTGTAAAATGTGTATGAAGATAGGATGTCCTGCTATCAGTTACAGAAATGGAATTGTTATTGATCCCACACTCTGTAACGGCTGTGGACTGTGTATGAATGTATGTAAATTTGGTGCACTTGTAAAGGAGGAAGCAAGATGAATATACTGATAGCCGGTGTTGGCGGACAAGGTACACTCCTTGCAAGCAGAATTTTAGGTCGAGTGGCACAGGACGGCGGATATGATGTAAAGGTGTCCGAGGTGCACGGCATGGCACAACGTGGCGGAAGCGTCGTTACCTATGTGAAATACGGAGAAAAAATTTATTCCCCCATTATTGAAGAAGGGGAGGCGGACATTGTTCTTGCTTTTGAAGAACTGGAAGCCTATCGGTACCTGCCGTATCTGAAAAAAGGCGGTAAATTGCTTATGAACACCCAGTGTACCGACCCTATGCCTGTTATTACGGGAAAAATGGAATATCCTGCTGATATTATTGGGAAAATTGAAGCGATGGGTGTGGATTTGACGGCGGTGGATGCATTATCTCTTGCCCGCGAGGCCGGTAGCGAAAAGGCAGTCAACGTTGTGCTCATCGGTGTTTTGGCGGCCCATACAGATATTTCGGAGAGCGAATGGCTTTCCGCTATTGAACGTACCGTTCCTCCAAAGTTCTTGGAAATTAATCGAAAAGCATTTTCCTTAGGGTATAACCAATAAGCAAAAGAAAGAGAGAAACAATATGTCTCTTTTAACAGAATTTGGAATTGATACGCGGATTTTAAAAATCTGCGGCGAAATTGAAACAGAAATCCGTCCTCTTTTTGAAGCGATAGAAAAAAGGGAAAGCGAAAACCAAACAAAAGTTCTTTCCAGCTTCAGAAAGCATAAAATCAGCAGTGCCCATTTCAATCCCACATCCGGGTATGGATATGACGATTTGGGTCGGGACACGCTTGATTTGGTCTTTGCAGATGTGTTCGGCACGGAAGCGGCATTTGTCCGCCCCCATTTTATCTCCGGTACACATACGCTTACTGTGATGCTATTTGCGGTTCTTCGTCCCGGCGATGTGCTTCTGTCCGTCACAGGTGATCCCTATGATACACTAACGGATGTGATTTGTGGCGACAGTGGCGGTTCACTGAAAGAATTTGGAATCGGCTATGAAAAGGTCGACCTGAAAAATGATACTTTTGATTATCCTGCCATTGAAAAAGCACTGGAGAATCAAAAGATACGAGCAGTATTTTTAACACGCTCCAAGGGTTATGCTTGGAGAGAAAGTCTTTCTGTTCCCGAAATGGCGAAGCTTGCTGATTTTGTACGGGAACGGCGGAAAGATGTGCTTGTTTTGGTGGATAATTGCTACGGCGAGTTTGTTGACACTGCGGAACCTGCCTTTGCTGATTTGTTTGCCGGCTCTCTCATCAAGAATCCCGGCGGGGGTGTTGCACCTTCCGGTGGCTATATTGCAGGAAAGGCGGACTGTGTTCGTCTTGCGGCAGACAGGTTGACCGCACCGGGGCTTGGTCTTGAAGGCGGTGCGAATTTTGGTGTGATGAAGGATTTGTATTTTGGATTTTTTATGGCACCGCATATTGTTTCCCAGGCAATTAAATGTGCCGTTTTTTGCGGTGCGCTCATGGAAAGGCTCGGCTTTGATGTTTGTCCGAAGCCGGGGGATGTACGTAATGACATTATTCAGGCGATCCGCTTTGGTACGCCAAATCGTGTAATTGCTTTTTGTCGGGGATTGCAAGCAGCTTCACCTATTGACTCTTTTGTCAGCCCGGAGCCTTGGGCAATGCCCGGTTATCAGAATGAGGTTATCATGGCGGCCGGAGCGTTTACCCAGGGGTCTTCCATCGAAATTAGTGCAGACGGCCCGATTCGTCCGCCTTTTGTCGCCTATATGCAAGGCGGCCTTACTTATGAGAGCGGAAAGCTGGCTGTGATGCACGCCGCATCAGAGGTTTTAAAAATCAAATAAAAGAAGAAAGGATGCTCTTTAATGCGGCATCCTTTTTTTGCATAGTTTATCGGTGGGGGACATAAAATGAAATGTAGGTTTGTCAATGATGTGTTACAAAATTCTTCAAAAAATTTCTCCCGTTTTAAGGAAGGACCTAATATAGTCGGCAGGAGACTTCCAATTTAAGGGGCGGATAGGAAACTTGTTATATGTATA
>SVJY01000036.1 GCA_015068765.1 Oscillospiraceae bacterium | reverse complement strand
AATTTCTTCTTGAGCCCTTTTACGCTATCTAATTTTCAAAGTCCGGTGCCGCTTCCCGCGGCGGAGCTTTATTGTATCACAGCAATTTGGATTTGTCAAGAACTTTTTTAAAAAAGTTTTCAATCCATCCGCCTTGCGGCGACAGCTTTAATAGTTTACCACGCTCGAAAGAAAATGTCAAGCTTTTTTCCGAAATTTTTTTATTTTTTTCGTCCACTTTTTAAAAATGTCGATTTTTCGGGCTTTTTCATGCTTCAATTTTTATAAATCCAGCGATAAATTTACTTTTTTGTCTCAAGCACCCGTGCAGATTTCCCATTCCAAAGTACGTTTTCATCGTAAGCATTAAACGTCAAATGTATAATACACATCTACCACATCGTCCGTAATCACAATTTTCTCCACACAGCTTCTGATCACCTTTTTCTTCTCCTCTACAGAAAAAAGCGGCCAGCTCTCTCGGATTTTTTCGATTTCCTTCCTTGTCTTCCGGATTTCATCTGCTTTTTTCTGAATATCCTCTTCCTCTGAAAGCCGTCGGCTTAATGCCGCCAGCGTTTTTTTCTGTGCCGAAATGGTTTCCAGGAGCATTTCATCTCCACTGTCACCATATAAGTCATACAGTCGCCGAAGCTTTGCTTTTGCTCCGTTCTCCTGTCCCCTTAGCATTTCCAAAACACTCTCTGCTTTCTCGCCGGACGTTTTTGTTCCCTGTACACGAAGTGCAAATAAGTCCTTCAGTACAATATCTTCTATTTCCCATGCACTGTGTCTCTTATTGTCACAGTTAGGGTCCCGGATCAAATGACGCTTGGATTTATCCGATGAGTAGCAAACGATTTTACAATCTGTTTTGCCCCATTTCTGGTACCGCATCTTCGCCCCACACTTACCGCAGACAAGTAGCCCCGTCAAAAGATAACCGCCGCCGGAAATCGGCCGTCGTGACCTTTCCTGCATTGCCGCCATGGTTTTTTCGTACGTTTCCAGGCTGATAATCGGCTCATGCCTTCCTTTATATTCGACTCCGTTATAAACAATGTAACCGGCGTTTGTTTTCCGTTTCAGAATCTGGAGTGCCAGATGTTCATACCTCAGCCCCAACATTTCCGCAATCCGGTCAGTGGAATAGCCTGCCAGATACAGCTCGTATGCTTTCTGTACCGTTTCCGCATCCGCATTTGGTACTAAAATCCCCTTCGTTTTATCATAATCGTATCCGAAGGGAATTTTGCCGCCGCCTGGCCAATAGCCGTTTTTGACCCTCTCCTGCATCCCCATACGTGTTCTCTCCCGTATGGTTTCCCTCTCCAGCTGTGCAAAAGCGGACATGATACCCAGCATGGCACGCCCTATAGGCGTTGAGGTGTCCATATTTTCGTTCATGGAAATAAAAACGACACCGGCAGGATTAAATATATCTTCTATTAAATATAAAGTGTCCTTCTGGCTTCGGGATAAACGGTCCAGCTTATAGACGATTACGTGCGAAATTTCACCCCGACGGATATCCGATATCAGCTTCGCCATAGCAGGCCGTTCGATGTTACTGCCGGAAAAACCGCCGTCAATATAAAACTCCCGTGCTTTGAGCTCACGGGAGATGCAGTAAGCTTCCAGAAGCTCCTTCTGGGCATCTATGGAATAGCCTTCGTCTCGCTGACTCTCTGTAGAAACGCGGATATACACAGCCGCCCTTTTTTCCCGTCTTTCCATATTATCCACTTTGCTCCGTAGTGCGAATCCGTCTCTCTACCTCGGCAATGACCTCCTTCACCGCCTCATTTTCCACCTTCTGTGGCATATTCTGTGTTTTTTTTCCGTTAATATATCGGTTTATTTGCATAAAAAACAGCCCCTTTCTTTTCCAGTATACCCGGAAAATGGGGGCTGCATACATAATCTTACTACTGTACGGAAAAATCCACTGTCAGTGCACTGCAAGTCGGCACAAGACGGGTCAGCTTGACGCCTGCCGCCTTCAGCATCCTTTTGGAGGCCAGGGTGCCGTCCGTTTCCGCATATTTATCAGAAAGGTAGATAACTTCCTTGATGCCGCTCTGGATAATTGCCTTGGCACATTCGTTGCAGGGGAAAAGGGCTACATACACCTTTGCACCTGCTATTTTTTTTCCATGCGCATTTAAAATGGCATTCAGTTCTGCATGTACCACAAAGGGGTACTTCGTCTCGCCGAAGCTTCCTTCCCGTTCCCAAGGAAATTCATCATCGGAGCAGCCGCTGGGAAAACCGTTATACCCTGTGGACACAATCCGATTTTCAGCATCTACAATACAGGCACCCACCTGTGTGTTGGGGTCTTTGGAGCGCATGGCCGCCAAAAGAGCAACACCCATAAAATATTCATCCCACGAAATATAATTTTCTCGTTTCATGCCTTCACGCCTCACTTTTTTCATAGTTGGAAAGCTAATCCGCCTGTATATATGCCGCGTCATTTTTGCGAAACAACCTTCCAAATATAGTATACAGTCTTTATGGACTCGTGTCAAGTCGGGAGGAATTTTTTTATAACTTTGTAGATTCACATTTTATATTATGTCACTTATTTTATTATACAAATTGTTTGCATACTGTATAAACCCGTCATCATTCGGGTGGAGTCCCCAATCACCATACATATTTTCTTGATGTGGTACAAGATCAAACCCGCACAGACAGTAAACATTGTCAAGCTTTGCTGTGACTTCTTCAATAAAATCAGCAACAGAAGAAAAGTTTCCGCAATTATGTTGATCCTTGTAATCTGTCCGCCATATAGGCGTAAGTGCAAATATTTTTGCCATAGGATATTTCCGACTTAATGTCTCATAAAATTTCCGGCAATTGTCCCTAAAGCTCTCGCGTTCACCATAAAACCAATCATTTGTCCCATAAGCAACAAGTATATAATCAGGAACAAAATCTTCAGCCGTGCGAGCCAGGTCGGGAATAAACTTTTCCCCTCCCACAGCCTTATTATATCCATCCGCCATCAGATAATCAGCCAGCATAACGGTATAATGCTTTGACGGATGCAGCGCATCATAACCCTGTGTTATAGAATCGCCGAAAATAAGCATTTTTTTGTCTACGGATATTGCTTTGACAAAGGAATCATCATCAATAGAAAGCTCTTCAATTTCCAGGGGCACAGACCATGGAAGATGTATAGTAACAATTTTTTCACCGGCCCCCAGGTCAAATCTTCCTTCAAAGTCACCTATTGGATAAGAACCAACTGTGTAATCGGCCGACACATCCATATCAGCATAATTATTTATGTTTCCAATCATTTGTCCGTTTAAACATACATCAACGGAAAAGTAGCTTCTTGTGGTAATAAACGGAACATTCACTTTTAAAAACAATGAAGTGCTGTTGGTTTTGAAAACCAATCTTACACCTGCCGGTGTAAAAGTTTTTAAATAAATCGCCTCGTCACCTGCATTTTTATAAAGAAGCTGTTGTTCTTCTGTAAACCTATGAAAGCTGATTTTCCCCTGTTCTTCCGCAGTTCTCACCGCCCCATGTGATAACTCTTTTATTTTTTTGTTGGCAGTCTCATGAAACATTCTCCTTCTTTTGCGTGTATTGCTAATCTTTGTCCACGCCGCAGGCAATTTATTGTGTCTCGGTTTCACCGAACCTATTATAATACAAATCGCAAAAAAATCAAGGTCATGCCATAAAATCGAAAAAAAGCACCCGAAACTTTGCAAATTCCCATACCATTCTTGCAAAACAGTGAATATGGTATAAATCCTGCAAAAAAGATTGACAGTCCATCCGGATATATGA
The DNA here is from genome assembly GCA_015068765.1 of Oscillospiraceae bacterium. Taxonomy (GTDB): domain Bacteria; phylum Bacillota; class Clostridia; order UMGS1883; family UMGS1540; genus SIG447. The sequence continues at coordinate 14,878 of SVJY01000036.1, read as the reverse complement.
TATAATGCAAGCAAATATATGTACTGGAAAGGATGAACAATTATGAAAAAAGCAGACATCGGTCTTATCGGTCTTGCCGTTATGGGTGAAAACCTGGTTATGAACATGGAAAGCAAGGGCTTTACTGTGGCAGTATATAACCGTACAGCTGACAAGGTCAAAAATTTCGTGGAAGGCCGTGCAGCCGGCAAAAACATCATCGGCACATACTCTCTTGAAGAACTTGCAGATAACCTGGCAAAGCCCCGCAAGGTTATGCTGATGGTAAAAGCAGGTCAGGCTGTTGACAACATTATCGAACAGGTTATTCCTTTTCTTGAGGAAGGCGACATTATTATTGACGGCGGTAACTCCCATTTCCCGGACACCATTCGCCGCTCTGAATATGTAGAAAGCAAAGGTCTTCTCTATGTGGGTACAGGTGTATCCGGCGGTGAAGAAGGCGCTCTTAAGGGTCCCAGCATGATGCCCGGCGGATCTCCCGCAGCTTGGGAATATGTAAAGCCGATTTTCCAGGGCATCTGTGCCAAGGTTGAAGACGGCAGCCCCTGCTGTGACTGGGTTGGCGAAGGCGGTGCGGGTCACTTTGTAAAAATGGTGCATAACGGCATCGAATATGGCGATATGCAGCTGATTTGTGAAGCATACCAGCTCATGCGTGATTACCTCGGTATGTCCGCTGATGAAATGCATGAAATTTTCGCAGAATGGAACAAGGCCGAGCTTGACAGCTATCTGATTGAAATCACCCGTGATATCCTTTCTTTCAAGGATGAGGACGGTTCTCCCATCGTAGACAAGATTCTTGACACTGCAGGTCAGAAGGGTACCGGCAAATGGACCGGCATTGCGGCTCTTGACGAAGGTGTACCGCTTACCCTCATTGGTGAAGCTGTATTTGCACGTTGCCTGTCTGCTATCAAGGACGAGCGTGTAGCCGCCTCTAAGGTTCTGACAGGTCCCACACCGAAGTTTGAAGGTGACAAGAAGGCATTTATCGATGACATTCGCAACGCACTCTTTGCCGCAAAGATTGTTTCCTACGCACAGGGCTATACCCTCATGCGTGCTGCAGCCAAGACCTATGGCTGGAATCTCAACTACGGCGGCATCGCTTTGATGTGGCGTGGCGGCTGTATCATCCGCAGCGTATTCCTTGGCAAAATCAAGGATGCATTTGATAAGAATCCGGAACTCACCAACCTGCTTCTGGATCCCTACTTTAAAGAGATCATCGACAAGGCACAGGCCGGCTGGCGTCGTGTTTGTGCGGCTGCTATGACAAACGGTATCCCCGTACCCGCCATGAGCACCGCTCTTTCCTACTATGACGGTTATCGCTGCGAAAAGCTGCCGGCAAACCTTCTGCAGGCACAGCGTGACTACTTCGGTGCACACACCTACGAGCGTCTCGACAAGGAAAGAGGCGAATTCTTCCACACCAACTGGACAGGTCACGGCGGCAGTACTTCCGCATCTACTTACACAGCATAATCTTTTGATGAAATAATGCAAAATCCGCACACGTTGCGGATTTTTCATTCAAAACTAATAGGAGTACGTCATGAGTTATCAGACCTTAAAGGAGCAACTGAAAACCGGTCAACTCTCCCCCTGCTTCCACTTTTTCGGGGAGGAGCAGTATCTTAAAAACCATTACATCGGTCTTTTAAAAAATGCCGTGGTGGATGGGGCAATGGAGACCTTCAACTACACCGTGTTTGAAGGGAGCGTTTCGCCCGACACACTGATTACGGCACTCCAGACGCCACCGATGATGGCGGAAAAAAAGCTGGTTCTTCTGAAAGATACCGGTATATTTACCCCCGGTGCCGCAGGCAAAGACCAGCTCCAAGCGATGTTTGCCGATTGGCCCTCCTATGCATACCTTGTAGCTGCTGAAGATAAGTTTGATAAGCGTAGTGCTGTTTACAAGGCGTTTTTGAAAATTGGTCTTTCCGTGGAATTTGCCTACCGAACACGAGCCGATCTCCGTGTGTGGGTGCTGAAAATCCTAAAGCAAAACGGAAAAACTATGAAGGCGGATACGCTGGAGGTTTTCATAGATGCCGCCGGTGTGGATATGCATGGTATTTTGGGGAATTTAGAGAAGCTCATCGCCTTTACCGCAGACCGGTCGGAAATTAAAAAAGAGGACGTGGAAGCCCTTCTCGTGCGTTCCTTCATGACAAAGGAATACATGCTGACGGATGCACTGCTTGCGAAGAATCAAGAAGGAGCCTTTGCCGCCCTCTCTGCACTCTGGGAAATGCAGACCGATCCCATTCGCATCCTTACTGTTATTGCCTCTAACTTCCTGTCTGTGGCCCACGCCAGGGCACTTCTGGACGACAAGGTTCCGTATCCTGCCATTGTAGACGCCCTGCATCTCCCCTCGGCATTCCTCGCTAAAAAAGCAGTGGAAACCGCCGGGAAAACAGACAGCCGACGGCTGGACCGGGCCATCCATGCAATAAAAGAAACCGATTATAAAATGAAGCTTGGCATGGTGGAGCCCAAAACGGGGATTACGCTTCTGTGTGCAGAACTGCTAAAATAAGTACACCCACAACCTGGAATATCAGATGATGAAAGTGCCCGTGGCGAAGCTCGTCACGGGCACTCTGATTTATGAATTCTTTTCTATCTCTACAAACGCCCCGGATGCTTTCATGCCGTCCCAGGCAAAAATGCGTATTTTATCTCCATCGGCAAAGTCTTCAGGGGCGGAAAAATATTCCATCTGGTCTGCCTGCACCGGACAGACGTCCAGAGAAAGAAGTTCATTTTCCCGATAAACCGCTATAAAAAAGTGATGCCCTATGGGAATACTTCCCAGATTGATAATTCTGACTGTATCTCCCTCCAGCGTTGCCGTGAAATGAAGTTCTACCGCACATATATCTTCTTCCTCTGCATAGACATCCTCAGCCACTCTGTAGCGAAGTAAGTTTCCGTCCACCATTAAACCGTAAATATATCTTTCATCCAGTTCCGGTGTCAGAACAACTACATCTCCCGTCCCATCAATCCCTATTTTCTTGATTTGCGTAGGTGTGTTATAGTAGATGCACCCATTCCAAAAACCAATGGTAAAAATAGGCTTTGTATAAAACGCCCCCGACACACCCGGCACCGGCCAGTGCTCCGGCACTTCCTTCATCACAGTCTCTGTTCCGGTGAACGTGCTGCTGACAATTTTTCCCCCATTTCGATAATACCATTTTCCTTCATGATAAATCATCTCCGAGACAACGTCCTCCCAGAATAATCCAGGGTATTCATCCGGTGCCTCCTGCACAATGGTCCAGCCGTAATGCCCGGTCTCTGTATAAAATTCTGTGTCACTTCGCAGAAAATTTTCGTGATATACATGGCCGAACATATCCGGATCATCCCAGGTCACATCCACATGGTACCATGCATTATCAATTTCCACCATGTTCCATGCATGATTCATAGCATTGCTGGGTACAAAGCACGACTGAATGCCAAGCTTTTGCAGGACATACATATACCCCAGTGTATAGCCTTGACAAACCGCTTTTTTGTTGAGGAAAAGCCCATCTATCCGGAAGGCCTGTCGAACTGTTTCATTATCCGGAACAGAATCCTGTGTTGCGTCTGCCGCAGGGGTATCGTATTCGTAATGAAGCACAAACCAATCGTGCACCACCAGTGCCTGCTCCGCTTTGCTCATATTTACCCGGTCCACTTTAGTCAAAATCCGGCTTATCTCTGCCGCAATTCTATCATTTTTATTCTGAATTTCTGCTTTAGAAAACCGGTAAGCATCAGAAAGGTTAATTATCTTTACTTTCCCCTGGTATCCTGTATAGTATGTGTTATTTATGTCCAAATAATAAAACGCAGGGTTTTCGTTGGCAACTTCATTGATGAGCCGGTTCATATTCTCCACCGGTATCATGCAGTCGAATATATTTACAGAAATATCCATATTTCCGATTGCCGCAACCAGCTTAGCTTTTGCTGCCGCCTCGTCACCAGTTTCGGACAACATCACCACTTTGTCTGCACTCTCCAGGAATCCATCCTGAAAAGCTACGCTTTCGCATACAAAAGATGTTTCGGCAAAGGCGCTCACCGAAACGTCCCCACCATACAAACAAAGAAGACAACACAAAAATGCTACACCGCTACGTAAAACAGAAAATTTCTTCATATACTCACCCCTTATGCTTACAGTATAACACACTATTTTCAAGCCGTCAAGTTGTTTGGTTTTTTGCCACCCATGTTTTTTATTTTGCTTCCATTCTGCCGGGAATGACAACCTTGTCCAAAATCCCCGTCAGCTTTGCAATGGTCATTCCGTAATTGGTGATGGGCACGCCCGCCGCTACGGCAGCCGAAATCCGAGAAAGAACATGGCGTCGGTTAAACATACAAGCCCCACAGTGGATAATCAGCCGATAAGGAGATAAATCCTTTGGGAAATCATCACCGCTCACCACATCAACCCGAAGCCCTTCGCCCACCCTTTTCCGCAAGAGTGCCGGGATTTTTACCCGGCCGATGTCCTCCGTGGCAGGTGCATGGGTACAGGCCTCGGCAATCAGCACCCTGTCCCCTGCCTGCAGGCCGTCAATGGTTGCCGCACCCTCCAGGAAGACCTTCGCATCCCCCTTGACATCTGCCAGAAGAACGGAAAAAGAGGTCAGCGGTACGCCGGACGGGGTGTTTTTGTATACCGTTTGAAAAGCTTGGGAATCGGTAATAATCAAATCCGGCGGCACGGCACATTTTTCCAATGCCGATACCATGGTTTCCGGGGTGACCGCTGTGATGATACAGCCTCTGTCCAAAAGCTCCCGTATGGTTTGTACCTGTGGAAGAATCAGCCTTCCCTTTGGTGCCGACTCGTCCTGGGGCATGACAAGCATCACGTGGTCCCCCTCCTTTGCAACACGTCCCGTAATGCTTCTTTCCTCCGTTCCGAACGGAAGAAGTGCCTGCCGCACGGCTTCAAAGCCTATTTTTTCTGTGGCACTTACCCGTAACACACTGCGTCCGCACGCCGCCTCCGCCGCTTCTGCCGCACCTTCCGTCTCCCCAATGTCGGTCTTGTTCAAAACGGGTAAAACAGGTATTTTCCGCGTTCTGCATTTGTCTGCCCATGCCGCATCTTCCTCACTGAATACGCCGGTAAAAACCAAAATGGCAATATCTGTCTTATCAAGTGCCTTTTCCGTTTTCTCTACCCGTTGGCGTCCAAGCGTGCCGATATCGTCAAACCCGGCAGTATCAATGAGCACGCAGGGACCTACGCCACGGATTTCCATATTCTTATACACCGGGTCTGCCGTTGTGCCTAACACCTCCGACACAATAGCCACGTCCTGCTCCGTCAGTGCATTGATAAACGAGGATTTCCCTGCGTTTCGCCGCCCAAAAATCCCTATATGCAATCTTGTACCTCTCGGTGCCTGTTCCATAGTGTTCCTCCTTTAAAACCGGAAATCCCGGCTACCCGTGTGCATCCGGGCAATATTTTCCTCTGCAATTTTCCGTACCTTTTCATTGGGAATCTGCAAAAGCTCCTTCTGAATCAGTGCTTCCCCGATTTTCCGTGTTTCGGGGAAGGCATAATCCTCCAGATATTCCTGCAGTGTCATCAAGGCATTGGGCTGACAGCAGTTGGCAATCTGCCCTGCTTTAACCAGCTGCATAAACCGGTCGCCCGTGCGGTTTTCCCGGTAACAGGCTGTGCAGAAGCTGGGAATATAGCCGAGGCTCATCAGCCAATGTACCACCTCGTCCAAGGTTCGTCTGTCTTCAATTTCAAACTGCACGGATTCCTTGTCCTCTTCCGCATAACCACCCACGCTTGTGCGCGAGCCGCCTGAAAGCTGTGATATACCGATTTTCAAAAGCTTTTCCCTTGTCTCGGCAGACTCACGTGTAGATACAATCATTCCTGTATACGGTACAGCCAGACGGATAACGGCTACGATCTTTTCAAAAATCTCATCCGATACTGCGTTGGAAAACTTATCTACTTCCACACCGCTTGCCGGACGGATACGCGGTACGCTGATGGTGTGCGGCCCTACGCCCTGTGCCGCTTCCAGATGCTCTGCGTGCATCAGAAGACCCACAAAATCATAGCGGTATAAATTCAGCCCAAACAATACGCCGATGCCCACATCGTCTATGCCGCCCTGCATAGCTCTGTCCATCGCTTCCGTATGATAGGCATAATCGCTTTTCGGACCGGTGGGATGCAGTGCTTCATAGTTGCCTTTGTGATAAGTCTCCTGAAAAAGGATGTATGTGCCGATTTTTGCCTCGTGCAGTGCACGGTAATTCTCCACGGTAGTGGCGGCGATATTGACATTTACGCGGCGGATTGCCCCGTTTTTGTGCTTGATGCCGTAAATCGTATCAATGCTTTCCAGTACGTAGGAAATGGGGCTGTGGACCGGGTGTTCCCCCGTTTCCAGTGCAAGCCGTTTGTGACCCATATCCTGCAGGGCAATTACCTCCCGGCGGATTTCGTCCTGGCTCAGCTTTTTCCGGGGGATTTCCTTGTTTCCCATATGGTAAGGGCAGTAGGTGCATCCGTTGACGCAGTAGTTCGACAGATACAAGGGGGCAAACATAACGATACGGTTACCGTAAAGCCGCATTTTCAGTTCGTTTGCCACCTTGAAAATCCGGGCATTTCTGTCCGGAAGCGTGCATTCCAGAAGCACTGCCGCCTCTCTGTGATCAAGACCGCCACCCTTCTCTGCCTTGTCAATCAGCTTGTCAATCAGTGCACCGTTCTCCTTGTGCTGTGCGGCATACTGCAAGGTTTCTTCAATTTCCTCGTGATTGATAAATTCTTCTGCTTTCAGTGATTTTACATCGTATTTCATTTATAATCTCCCCTAACATTTTTAATTTCGTAGCCAATGTCCGCTATTTTCCGGCGGACCGTATCGATCGTTTCAAAGGCTTTGTTATCGTAAATTGCATATTTCCCCCGTACCTTGGGCGGCGAAAGATTCGGCATCACCACGTTGGCACCGGACAAAATCCCCTGCTCCCGTCCGTCCTCGGCAAGTGTTGCAAGGGCGGTGGTTGCCGGCAAAAGTACCCTTGGGTGCATCAGTCGCAAAACAGTAAGAAGCTTTAACGTAAGAGAAAGACTTCCTGCCGGCATTTGGGCAAAAGGCGTTTTGGACTGCGGAATAAACGGACCGATTCCAATCATGTGCGGCCGAAATTCCTGCAAGAACAGCAAATCCTCTGCAACGGTTTCCGGTGTTTGGTAGGGCGACCCCACCATAAAGCCTGCCCCCACCTGATACCCCAGCGCCTTCAGATTACGGAGACATTCCATCCGGCTTGCAAGCTGCATATTGGGCGGGTGCAGTTTTCCGTAATGTGCCGCATTTGCCGTCTCATGTCGCAGAAGATACCGATCTGCCCCGGCTTCGCGAAGACGGGCATAGGATTCTCGGCTTCTCTCCCCTAAGGAAAGCGTAATCGCCGCATCCGGAAATTTCGCCTTCAGTGCAGAAAGGATAGTACATACTCGGTCATCCGTAAAATAGCCGTCCTCCCCCCCCTGTAGGACAAAGGTGCGTATTCCTTCTTCATACCCTGCCGCACAGGCGGCGAAAATATCTTCCGTGGAAAGCCGATACCGCTCTGCTTCTGCGGAGCACCGTAAGCCGCAGTAATAGCAATCGTTTTTGCAAAAGCTGCTGATTTCCACAAGCCCCCGCAGATAAATCGTATTGCCGAAAACGCTGTGTGCCTTCTCCCGTGCCGCCTGTCGAAGAAATTCATCCTCTGTATCCGTCTGGAGAAGAACTAAAATTTCTGTTTTGGAAAGCGTTCCGGAAGAAACAAGCTTTTCGGCTACTGTCCGGGCTGTCACATTTTCGCGTAAACGGTTTTCGCCGTTACGCCCTCCAGCATACCCAGCTTCCCGGCAATCGACGCCGTAACGGATTCGGGTGCATCCACCACCACACTCATAACAGAAACACGCTTTTCCCGGTAGGGAATCCCCATTCTGCCCACAATATAGTCGCCTGCTTCATGCAGAATATGATTGATTTTTTCAGCCGATTCCGTATTTTCCACAATGATGCCGATATGTGCAAGTCTGTTTTCCATTTCTTCCTCCTGTCCATTAAAAAACCGTTCCGCCTGAAAAAGACGGAACGGCATATGCCTACATTTCTCCAATACAGCTAAACCGTACAAAATTTGGGTGGCTGTAACATTTTCCGCCTTCCGGGTAGGGCATACTCCCGTCCCGTCAGGTATCGATACAAGTATATCATAACCGCCCATGACTGTCAACTGTTTTTTCCTATTTTTAATATCCGATTTCCCTTTCCAGCTTTTGAAGCCGTTTTGCACCTTCTGCCAGATCCGCCCGTTCTGCATCGGACAGAGGGATTTCAATGCTTCGCGTAATTCCCTCTGCGCTCACTGCCCGTGGAATACTAAGGCATACGTCCCGAAGCCCATACGCACCGGTGCAAAGTGCCGACACGGTCAAAATCGAATTTTCTCCGCCACCCAGTGCCCGGACAATTCGCTCTGCCGCCAGAGACACCGCATAATACGTTGCTCCCTTTTTTTCTACGATTTCATACGCCGCATTTTTCACGCTCTCCCGGATTTCCGAAAGACTTGCACCGCTACACTGTCCGCACCGATTGCAAAAATCCGCAATCGGGAGTCCCGCAATCGTGGCGGAATGCCACGCCGTCACCTCACTGTCGCCATGTTCTCCTATTACATAGGCGTGAATGTTGCGAGCATCAATATGGGTATGTGCCGAAAGTCTCGCTCGGAGTCGGGCGGTATCCAGTACCGTACCGCTCCCCAGCACCCGTGCCGGAGACAGGCCTGTGATTTTCAGCGTGATATGCGTTAGAATATCCACCGGATTTGTTACCACCAGCAGCAACACCTCTGCCGGACAGTATCGCATTACCTCGATTAAAACACTTTTGAATACAGCGGCATTGCGGGTCAGCAAATCCGTTCTTGTTTCCCCCGGCTTTTGTGCCGCTCCGGCGGCAAGGATGATGATATCGGCATTTTTGCAGTCCGAATAATCGCCGCTGTACACCTTTATGGGACGAACAAAGGGAACGCCATGCACAATGTCCATAGCCTCCCCTTCTGCCTTTTCCTTATCAATATCAATCAGTACAATTTCACGCACACTCTCCTTCGCCAAAAGCGTGTAGCCGATGGTGGCACCGACAAAGCCTGCACCGATAATGACAACCTTTCTGTCTTTCAAGCAAATTCACCTCATATCAGAGGATGCCCAGATTTTTGAGAATAAATACGCCGAAAAATACAAACAAAAAGCTAAGTAACGTACTGAAAAGAATAATATTCCCATACATATCGTAATCGCCACCCATATCCCGGGTCATGGCATACCCCGCCACCGCCGACGGCGATGCCCAGAATACGAACAAGGTCCCCAGGTCATTCCCCCGAAAGCCTAAAAGAAGAGCCGGCACTAAAAATAATAGCGGTGTAACGACTGTTTTTATCAGCGATGCACCTATGGCCAGCGGCAGTGTTTCCTTTAAATTCGCATATTTCATAGAAACACCAATGGTAATCAGCGAAAGAGGTACGCACATATCACTGATGTAACCGACGGTTTTATCCAGCACCGTAGGCAGCTGTAGCTTGCAGAGATACGCCGCCGTGCCCAGCACTGCCGCCAGAATAATAGGGTTTTTCGCAATACCCCGCAAGGTGCTTTTTATGCCGCCTTCCCGGTTTAAAAAGGCTTCCAGATACACCACGGAACCAATGTTCAGTAGTACCATGCTCACTGCTAAAATCACAGTGGCATTTGCCCCTGCCGCTTCCCCGAACAGTGCCTTAGTGAGGGGCAATCCCAAAATCGCATAGTTGGTCCGGAATGCACCTTGGGAAAATGCCGCCCGGCGTCTGTTATCCTTTGTAACCGCCTTTGCCGCCAAAAACGCCGCGATAAACATGATGATGACGCTTATCACAGCAAACAGAAGAATACGTCCGTCAAAGGTTTTTCCGATATCTGAAGTGGCGATGTCGTGAAAAATCATTACCGGCAGTACAAGCCGGAATACTACCGTGGTTGCTTTTTCTCCGAAAACATCATCTGCAATCTTCCATTTCCGAAGCAAGATTCCAAGGCCTACCAAGAGGAAAATCGGAACGGTACCGTTAATACAAATCCATAAATTTTCAATCATCTTCCCAAAAGCCTTTCCGCATTTTTATATGCTACCTTTTCCAAATCATCCGCCGGCAGATTTTCAAACAGAACGCCGCCGGTATACATACCGGGATTGCAAATCGGGTAATCCGATCCAAACAGAATTCTATCCGCACCCACATTTTGGATTGCGTACCGTAGCATACCGTTCCGGTAAAGTCCGGTGCCGGAAATATCCAGAAAAGCATTTGCATATTTTTTCATTCGCCGGATGTGAGCAAGAAGACTGTCATGCTCTCCCGGATGGGCAAACACAATGGGTAGCCGCGGAAACAGTTCGCACACCCTTGCCATATCTTCCAAATCCGTGGGATGACAGTTTACCACCATGCCCTTTTCCTGTGCCAAGTCAAAAATCTCGCCACAGTCGCAGTACTTCCATCCGCCCGAGGTATACGGTGTCAGCTCTCCAATGAGACGGACACCTTTTTGATGGGCTTCCTCCACCATCTCACAACTTTCTCGCATATATAAAGGATTCACGCGAAGGCCGGGAATAAAAAAATCCCCGTGTTCTTCATAGATGCGGTACATCACTTCATTTTCCCGGCGTAGCTTTGTAAGTTCATCCGCTTCTGTTTTTGTTATCACCGAGCCGGCCGCCTTATAAATCCCCAGTTTTTCCATCTCGGTCCGTTGTCGGGCATAGCCCACATCCTCCGGCAGAGGATAGCGTTTTATGCACTCTGTCATTTCTATGTATGGATGGGTGTGAAAATCAAAAAACGCATAAAAAAACTCCTTCCTGTTCAGCCGTAAATCTTTCCGTCCTTATATTCGTCCTGCAGCTCCAACGTGTTATTGTTTTCATGGGATAAAAGCCAACGGAATACCTCGGGATTGGAATAGGTGGCACTCCAGGCATCGTGTCCGGTGCCGTCATAAACGGTAAGCCTTGCACTGCCGCCCCGTTTATTGATACCCTCCACCATTTTTTTAGATTCTTCTACGAACACAGTGGGGTCTGCACTGCCATGAAATGCCCAGACGGGTGTGTTAATAAGACGGGCTGAATTCCAATACATACCACCGCCGCAAATGGGTACCACTGCCGCAAAATACTCCGGCATACTCATAGCCAGCTGCCACGTGGCGTACCCGCCCATACTGGGCCCCATAAGATATAGCCTGCCTGCATCGGCATACGGCTTCACCGCCAAACAGCGGACAAATCGCTGCAGTGTTTCAAATAAATCAAACCACGTATTGGCATGGCATTGGGGCACAACCGAAATAAACGGAAAGTCCTTCTGTTTATCTGTAATCGAAAAAAAGGGGTTTTCCTTTAAAATTTCTATATCGCCGCCCCGACTGCCTGCACCGTGCAGAAGGAGAATAACCGGATATTTTTTGCCTTCCGTATACTCTACGGGATAACGAACGAGGTATTGTATCGTCTCAAATTTTTCTTTAATATATTGCATATTTTTTCCTCTCCCTTTTTGTTTATTATACTCCTTCTCCGGTGTAAAAGCAAGATAAAAACGATTTTTTCTGCCGCCGGGATTGACAATCCGTCCTTCCGCACAGTATAATAAAAAAAGAGGAGGGATATTATGGAACGGCTGATTTTTCATGTGGATGTAAACAGTGCTTTTCTGTCTTGGGAAGCCGTGCGGCATCTCGCCCATACCGGCGAAGACCTCCGTCTGATTCCCTCTGCCATCGGCGGTGATCCCCAAAAGCGGACGGGTATTATCCTTGCCAAATCCATTCCCGCAAAAAAAATGGGCGTTGTAACCGGCGAACCGATTTCCATGGCTCTAAGAAAGTGTCCCGGTCTCGTGCTGGCAAAGCCTGATTTTCATTTATACCAGCAAAACTCCCATGCGTTCACTGACATTTGCCGTCAATATGCCCCTGTTGTTGAAAAATTTTCCATCGACGAATGTTTTCTGGATATGACGGGTACCGGTCTTCTTTACCCGGATCCGGTAAAAATTGCACATGAAATTAAGGACCGCATCCGGGAGGCATTGGGCTTTACGGTCAATATCGGCATTGGAGAAAACAAGCTTCTTGCCAAAATGGCAAGCGATTTTGAAAAGCCCGATCGGGTGCATACGCTGTTTAAAAGGGAGATTCCGGAGAAGCTCTGGCCCCTCCCGGTGGGTGACTTGTTTCTGACGGGCAAAGCCACAGTGGAAAAGCTGCAAAAAATCAATATATATACCGTGGGAGAGCTGGCGAAGATGGAGCTGACATCGCTCCAGGGACTCCTCGGACAAAAGCACGGTGCTTCCTTGTATGCCCGTGCCCGCGGCGAAGATGATTCCCCCGTTCTTGCCGAACCGGAAGAAGCAAAGGGATACAGCATCTCTACTACGCTGGAGGAGGATGTGACCGAAGCGGTGGAGGCAAACCGGATTCTGCTTGCCTTGGCCGACAGTGTAGCAACACGGATGCGTGCGGACGGTGCACAAACGGCATGTATAGCCGTAACAATCCGTGCCAACGATTTCAAAAACCATTCCCATCAGCTTACCCTCTCCGACCCTACAGACGGAACTATGGAAATCTACACCCACGCCTGCCGGCTTTTTGCCGCACTATGGGATAAAAACACGCCTCTCCGTCTTCTGGGAATCTCCCTGACCCAGCTTTCCAAGAAGGATGACGGCCAAATGACCTTTTTCACGAATCCAAAACGTGAAAGGGAAGAAAAGCTTGATAAAACGGTTGACGGTATCCGTGCTCGCTTCGGTTCTGGTGCCGTGGTACGCGGTGCGGTATATAAAACCCCAATCGACGTTGGCAGGAAATACAAAGCCCGGCTGGAAAACAAAGAATAAACAGGCGGCACCGAAAATGCACCGGGTGTCACCCCGTCTGATTACAGAAAAAAAGCGACGTGAATTTCACATCGCTTTTACTTCGTTATAAACGTATGTAACTACTTACGCAGTTCTTCTCTGCCGGCCTGAATTTCTGCCGCCAGATTACCGAGCCGACCTTCAATGCCTGCCAGCACATCATCAGCATACTGCCTTGCACCCAGACGGATTTCCCGTGCATTCTTCTGGGCATTGGCAAGTACTTCGTTTGCCTGATCGTATGCCTTCTTCGTAATTTCATGCTCATTGACGAGCTGCTGTTTCTGTTCTTCGGCACTGCGAATAATGTCAGCGGCTTCCTTATGGGCTTCCTCAATAATAGACGTACGCTGTTCGGTAACCCACTTCGCTTTCTTCAAATCCTCCGGAAGGCGAAGGCGAATATCGCTGATCAGTTCCATGAAGTCCTCTTTATCAATCATCGTCTTGTGAAAAATGGGCCAGGTGAAGCTACTTTCAATTAAATCCTCCAACTGGTCAATTACATCAAAAATCTCCATTTGCTGTTCCTCCCTTCGCAAAAATACTAAATCAATATACTCTTTTATGTATTTTATCATACTCCTTCGACATTGTCAACAAATTTTCGTCAAATTCTGTTACTTTTTCGTTTTATACTTTGCATTTGACTTTTTCTGCCTTGTATGGTACAATAAAACATAGGAAAATGAGAGGATTATTGTATTTATGTTTGCATATGATTTCGATGAAACAATTTATGATGGAGACAGTACCCGGGATTTTTATTTTTACTGTCTGAAAAAGTACCCTCGTATCTTGTTAGACCTTCCCATACAGGGCTGGCACTTTCTTTTTTTTGCACTTGGTCTTCGCCCCAAAACAGCATTCAAAGAACAGTTTTATCGGTTTTTCCGTCGTATACCGGATATGGACAAGGCAGTTTCTGCATTCTGGGAGCAAAACTTTGACAAGATAAAAGACTGGTATCTAAAACAAAAACGACCGGACGATGTGATCATTTCCGCATCGCCTGCCTTTCTTCTGGAAATCCCCTGCCAAAGGCTTGGGATCACACCGCCTATTGCCTCCCGGGTGGATAAGCATACCGGAAAATATACGGGTGAAAATTGCTACGGCGAAGAAAAACCGTCCCGGTTTACCGCACAGTATCCCGACAGCAAAATTGAGGCCTTTTTCTCGGACTCTCTTTCCGATACACCCATGGCACAAATGGCAGAAGAGAGCTTCATCGTAAAGGGCGAGACACGCATTCCATGGAAAACCTACACGCCCTCTGCCGCATCCCGGCTAAAACGTACGCTCCTGTCCCCCACCTTTTTCCGGTTCCTTTTAGTGGGGGTTATGAATACGGCCATCACCACCGTTTTGTCCGTTTTGTATCACCGGTTGATTCCGGCGGCAGTGCCTGCCTTTGCACTCGGTTATGTCACAACCAACCTTCTTTCTTTTCTGATGAATTGCTTTTTCACGTTTAAAAAACGCCCGTCCGTAGGCAGATTTTTAAAATTTTTCCTATCCTATGTGCCGAATTTTCTCATACAGTGCACGTCTGTCTGGCTTCTTTGTGACCTGTGCAACTTACCGCAATGGCTTTCCTATGCGGCCGCGGCTATTATCGGCGTACCGGTCACCTATTTTTTGATGAAAATCTTTGCTTTTAAAAAATAAGATGTGAAGGGCGTGTCTCAATAAGTGTTTTTTTACTAAATTGAGGCAACGCCCTCTTTTTCTGCCTAAAATGTGAATAACTTTCAGAAAATTCTTTGATTTTTGGTACACAAAACAAAGCTCGTTGTTTTAC
>SVJY01000035.1 GCA_015068765.1 Oscillospiraceae bacterium | reverse complement strand
GAAGGAGGGAAGTAAAGTGCCAAGAAGAGGTTTTATTGCAAAAAGAGATGTTTTGCCGGACCCGCTTTACGGAGATAAGATTGTAACCCGTCTTATCAACAACATTATGCTGGACGGAAAGAAGGGTGTTGCACAGAAAATTGTGTATGATGCCTTCGATATTATCCGTGAAAAAACCGGCAAGGAGCCTGTAGAAGTATTTATGCAGGCTATGGAGAACATTATGCCTGTTCTGGAAGTTAAGGCTCGCCGTGTTGGTGGTGCCACATACCAGGTACCTATGGAGGTACGTCCGGAACGCCGTCAGACCTTGGGTCTGCGTTGGCTCACAACGTACTCTCGCGCAAGAAGCGAAAGAACGATGCGTGAACGTCTTGCAAACGAAATTTTAGATGCCATTAACAACATGGGTGCCTCTGTTAAGAAGCGTGAAGATACCCACAAGATGGCAGAAGCCAACAAGGCATTCGCACATTACAGATGGTAGGAAAATTGCTATGCCCGAGGTCTTCGGACCTTGGGCAGAGTGTGTAACTACAGAATTTAAAACAGCAGGATACTGCTGTCTTTGATTTGCATTAGATCTTGGCGAGAGGAGGAGATTGTTTGCCGAGAGAATTTTCACTTGAAAACACAAGAAATATCGGTATCATGGCACACATTGATGCTGGTAAAACGACAACAACAGAACGTATTCTTTTCTATACAGGCCGTGTGCATAAGATAGGCGAAACGCACGAAGGTTCTGCAACGATGGACTGGATGGAACAGGAACAGGAACGCGGTATTACCATTACGTCTGCGGCTACAACTGCACAGTGGAAGGGAACACGTATCAATATTATTGATACTCCCGGACACGTTGACTTTACTGTTGAGGTAGAACGCTCCCTGCGTGTGCTGGATGGTTCCGTCACAGTTTTCTGTGCAAAGGGCGGTGTTGAGCCCCAGTCTGAAAACGTTTGGAGACAAGCAGATAAATATAAGGTTCCCAGAATGGCATATGTAAATAAAATGGACATTATGGGTGCTGATTTTTACAATGTAGTCCAGATGATGAAGGACCGCCTCCAGTGTAACGCTGTGCCGATTCAGCTTCCTATCGGTTCTGAAGATACCTTCAAGGGTCTTATTGACCTTGTTGAGATGAAGGCATACGTTTATTATGATGATCTTGGAAAAGATGAACGCGTGGAAGAAATTCCTGCGGATATGAAGGACAAGGCTGACGAGTACCGTCAGGCACTTTTAGAGTCGGTTGCAGAGCAGGATGAAGAGCTGATGATGAAGTACCTGGAGGGCGAAGAGCTCACAGTGGACGAAATTAAGGCTACCATCCGTAAGGCTACCATTGCAAATGCAATGGTGCCTGTGCTTTGCGGTACCTCTTACAGAAATAAGGGCGTACAGAACCTTTTGGATGCGGTTGTGGCTTATATGCCTGCACCCACAGACATTCCCCCGATTCAGGGCGTTGTGCCCCGCACCGGTGAGGAAACCGAACGTCGCTCCAGCGATACTGAGCCGTTCTCGGCCTTGGCATTCAAGATTATGACAGACCCCTTTGTGGGTAAGCTCTGTTTCTTCCGTGTATACTCCGGTACGCTGAACAAGGGTTCTGCTGTATACAACTCCACGAAGGATAAGAGTGAAAGAGTTGGTCGTATCCTACAGATGCACGCCAATGACAGACAGGATATTGATATCGTATATTCCGGTGATATCGCCGCCGCCGTTGGCCTTAAAAACACTGGCACAGGTGATACACTGTGTGACGAAGCCAATCCTGTAATTTTGGAATCCATGGAATTCCCGGACCCTGTTATTCGTGTTGCTATCGAACCTAAGACCAAAGCAGGTCAGGAAAAGATGGGTATTGCACTTTCCAAGCTTGCAGAAGAAGACCCAACCTTCCGTGCTTACACAGACGAGGAAACGGGGCAGACGATTATTGCCGGTATGGGTGAACTCCATCTGGAAATCATTGTTGACCGTCTCCTGCGTGAGTTTAAGGTAGAAGCAAACGTCGGTAAGCCGCAGGTATCTTACAAAGAAGCCATCCGCAAGCCTGTCCGTGTGGACCACAAGTACGCACGTCAGTCCGGTGGTAAAGGTCAGTACGGTCACTGCGTTATCGAAATGGAGCCCCTCGAGCCGGGTAAGGGCTACGAATTTGTCAATAAGATTGTCGGCGGTGCTATTCCTAAGGAATATATCCCCGCGGTTGATGCTGGTATCCAGAGTGCAATGCAGACAGGTGTACTGGCAGGCTACAATGTTGTGGACGTCCGTGTAACACTTGTTGACGGTTCCTACCATGAAGTTGACTCTTCGGAAATGGCGTTCAAGATTGCCGGTTCTATGGCATTCAAGGACGGTTGCCGCAAGGGTGATCCGGTTCTGAAAGAGCCCATCATGCAGGTAGACGTTATTGTTCCGGAAGAGTATATGGGCGATGTTATGGGTGACTTAAACTCCCGCCGTGGTCAGATCCAGGGTATGGAAGCAAGACCGGGTGCACAGGCGATTGCCGCTTTTGTACCGCTTAGTGAGATGTTCGGTTATGCCACCGATCTTCGTTCTAAGACACAGGGACGCGGTCAGTACACCATGCAGCCCAGCCATTACGAAGAAGTGCCGAAGAGCATTATGGAAGCAATCATTTCCGGTAAGCAAAAATAAAATTGTACTTTTTTCTAAAAAAGACTTGATTTTTTTGTAAAATTATATTATTATAACTAATAAGTAAAAAAATTGAAAATTAAAGGAGGACTTTCCCAATGGCAAAGGAAAAATTTGAAAGAACCAAACCGCACGTAAACATCGGTACCATCGGTCACGTTGACCATGGTAAGACATCTCTGACAGCTGCAATCACAAAGGTACTGGCATTCCAGGGTAAAGCACAGTACGAAGCTTATGACATGATTGACAAGGCTCCCGAAGAAAGAGAAAGAGGTATCACCATTTCTACAGCTCACGTTGAGTATGAAACGGACAACCGTCACTATGCTCACGTTGACTGCCCTGGCCATGCTGACTATGTTAAGAACATGATCACCGGTGCTGCACAGATGGACGGTGCTATCCTCGTTGTATCTGCTGCTGATGGTCCGATGCCCCAGACAAGAGAGCACATTCTGCTTTCCCGTCAGGTTGGTGTTCCCTATATCGTAGTATTCCTCAACAAGAAGGATCAGGTTGACGATCCCGAGCTCCTCGAGCTGGTTGAAATGGAAATCCGCGAACTGCTCAACGAATACGAATTCCCGGGCGATGACATTCCGATCGTTGCAGGTTCTGCTCTGCAGGCTCTGGAATGTGATGCAACTGATGCTTCTGCTCCCGAATATGCTCCTATCCTCGAGCTCATGGAAGCAGTTGACAGCTACATTCCCACACCCGAAAGAAAGACCGACCTGCCCTTCCTTATGCCTGTTGAAGACGTATTCTCCATCACAGGCCGTGGTACAGTTGCTACCGGTCGTGTAGAAAGAGGTTCCCTGAAGGTTTCCGACGAAGTTGAAATCGTTGGTCTTACTGATGAAGCTCGCAAGGTTGTTGTTACAGGTATCGAAATGTTCCGTAAGCTCCTCGACAGTGCAGAAGCCGGCGATAACATCGGTGCTCTCCTTCGTGGCGTTCAGAGAAACGAAATCGAACGTGGTCAGGTTCTTGCAAAGCCCGGTTCCATCAATCCGCACACAGCATTCAAGGGCGAAGTTTACGTTCTGACCAAGGATGAAGGTGGACGTCATACACCGTTCTTCAACAACTACAGACCCCAGTTCTATTTCAGAACAACCGACGTTACAGGTGTTGTTAACCTGCCCGACGGTGTTGAAATGTGCATGCCTGGCGACAACGTATCTATCTCCGTTGAGCTGATCACTCCGATCGCTATCGAAGAAGGTCTGCGTTTTGCTATCCGTGAAGGCGGCAGAACAGTTGGTTCCGGCGTTGTTAGTGCAATTAACAAATAAGATAAGTAATTTGGGCCGTCCATCGGGCGGCCCTTTTTTCTTTCGCTAAAAAAGAAAAATTGTAAAAAATTGAAAAAAAGCTTGACTTTATCGTGATAAAGTGCTACTATATTCGTATATTAAAAATAAAGGAGAAAGTATCATGAAAAAATGGATCGCACTTATTCTGGCAATTTGCACAGCACTGACTTTTGGTGCATGCACCAAGGAAACACCGGCACCTGCGGGTGAGGAAAATGCACCGACAAACGTGGAAGAAATCACAAAGCTTGTCGTTGGTTTGGATGACACGTTTGCTCCCATGGGCTTCCGTACCGAAGATGGTGAACTGGTTGGCTTTGACATTGACCTTGCTAACGCAGTAGGTGAAGAAATGGGCGTAGAAATTGAATTCAAGCCCATCGTATGGGATGCCAAGGAAATGGAACTGGACGGCAAAAAAATTGACCTTATCTGGAACGGTATGAGCAAAACACCGGAAAGAATGGAAAAAATGAACCTGTCCGAAGCATACTTCAATAACTCTATTGTTATCATGACACTGGCCGACAAGCCCATCGCCAATAAGGCAGACCTTGCCGGTAAGAACATAGGCACACAGGCCGCCAGTGCCGCACTGGAAATGATTCAGGCAGACGCCATTTATGGTGATGTTGTGGACGGTCTTGCAGAATATGATTCTTATGACGAAGCGGTTATGGACCTGGATGCCGGCCGTCTGGATGCTGTAATCATTGATAAGGTTGCAGGTATGTACAAGGCAAATCTGGCAGAAGGCACCTATGCGTTTGCAGAGGAAGATTTCGGCGAAGACCTGTATGTAATCGGTATGCGTAAGGGCGATGACGAACTGACCGAGAAAATCAATGCAGCTTTAGATGCTGTCATTGCAAGCGGCAAAGCAGCTGAAATTTCCAACAAATGGTTCGGCGAGGATTTAGTCCTTCGTTAAGTACAGAAAGATGCAGGGCTGGTCGCAGAAAAGCGGTCAGCCCTCTTTTATAGAAAAAAAGGAAAACACCTCTGTTTTCAGAAAAGGAATATAGCATGAATTTTTTTGCAGATAATTGGGCACATCTTTTAGAATGGCTTTCTTATTCCGAGAGGATTTTGCCCTCGTTGTTGAAGGGAGGAAGAATCACCCTCCTGGTATTTGCACTTACTTTAGTACTGGCATTACCGCTGGGTCTTATATTCGGTCTGATGCGGATTTCAAAATGGAAGCCAATTAAGTGGTTTGCATCTGCCTACATATGGGTTTTGCGTGGAACGCCGCTTCTTCTTCAGCTCTATTTTGTATATTACGGTCTACCAAGCATGGGCATTACCATGGACGGTATCACCTCGGCTGTTGTGGCGTTTACATTAAATTATGCCGCATATTTTGCGGAAATTTATCGTGGTGGCATACAGTCCATTGATCGGGGACAGTATGAGGCGGCAAAGGCCCTTGGCTATACCGGTGGGCAGACGATGTGGAAAATTATAATTCCCCAGACGCTAAGCCGGATTATTCCGCCCATCACAAACGAAACCATTACCTTGGTGAAGGACACTGCTCTTATCACCGCCATTAGCGTTTCCGAGCTTTTGCGTGCCGCAAAGGGTGCGGTAAACCGAGACCTTGATACAACGGCATTTTTGCTTGCAGCCCTGTTGTATTTATTCTTCACACTTATTTTAACGATTATCTTTAAATTTACGGAAAAACGCTTCTCACGGCACATAAGGAGGGAAAGCTGATGGCGATTTTAGAAGTACAAGGCCTCGTCAAAAATTTTGGCAGCCTCCAAGTGCTCAGAGGCATAGATTTTGAAACGGAAAAGGGACAGGTTACGGCGATTTTAGGACCGTCCGGAAGCGGCAAGAGTACGTTTATACGCTGCCTCAACCGTTTGGAAAAGGTTACTTCCGGCACAATTCGGATTGACGGAGAAGTGCTGGTGGAAACGAAGGAAGGAAAGGTAGAATACGCCCCGGAGAGGGAAGCACGCCGCATTTGCGGAAAAACGGGCATGGTTTTCCAAAACTTCAATCTTTTCCCCCATATGAAGGTGCTCGACAATATTATGGCGGCACCTGTTACCGTACAGAAGCGGCCGGCGGCAGAAGTGGAAGAAGAGGCACGGGAGCTTTTAAAACGTGTTGGACTTCTGGAGAAAGCAGAACAGTATCCGTCTGCATTATCCGGCGGACAGCAACAACGTGTAGCCATCGCTCGTGCACTGGCATTGCACCCGGAAATTCTCTTCTTTGATGAACCCACAAGCGCACTTGACCCGGAACTGACCGGAGAAGTGCTTCGTGTTATCCGTGACCTTGCCGCAGAACGAATGACAATGTTGATTGTAACCCATGAAATTGAATTTGCCTTAGGTGTTGCAGACCATGTTGTTTTTATGGATGGCGGCTATATTGTGGAGTCCGGCACGGCAGACAGCCTGATCAATCACCCGAAAAACGAACGGACGAAATCATTTTTAAATCGGATGCATGAGGTGTAACCATGAAGGTGACGGGCATTGTAGCGGAATATAATCCGTTCCATACAGGGCACCAATACCATATACAAAAAGCGAGAGAAGAGACAGAAGCGGACGGCATTGTAGCCATAATGAGTGGTAGCTTTGTACAAAGGGGAGAGCCGGCGGTTTTTGATAAATGGACACGAGCTTTCCATGCCCTCTGTGGCGGTGTGGATTTGGTTTTAGAGCTGCCCACACTTTATGTCCTGTCCTCCGCAGAGCATTTTGCCCGAGGGGCGGTGGAAACACTGCGTGCCACCGGTGTCTTAAACGCCCTTTCCTTCGGCAGTGAATGTGGCGATATAGAGAAGCTTTATGAGGCCGCTGGGATTTTAGAGTCAGAACCACCGGCATTTCAGAAGGTACTGCACCAAAGCCTGCAATCCGGCACGTCCTACGCTTCGGCACGAGCGGCCGCACTTTCGGCAGTGAATGCACAGGCAGGAACACTCCTCTCGGAGCCGAATAATATTCTGGCAATTGCCTATCTTCGTGCCCTTGGAGACGGTGTCCGTGCCCACACGGTAAAGCGAGTCGGCACAGGTTATCTGGAGGCCGAGACGGACGGTAATTTTTCCTCGGCACTGGCACTTCGGGAAAAGCTTTCCCGTGGCGAGGATATCCGTGCTTTTTCACCCTACGAAACAGAAGGACTTCCACAGCATCGCTTAGAGCAGTATGCGGATTTAATACTGTACGCTCTTCGGACGACGGATTGGAAGGCATACGAAACGATTCCGAATGCGGTGAAAAATCGACTGACAGTAGGGGACGGACTGGAAGTAGTGCTGGAGAAGGCAAAGACAAAGCACATCACAATGGCGGCAATCAAGCGTGCCCTTTTGCAGATTCTTCTAAAAAATACGATCCTGCCTACTGCTGAACCGGCATATATCCGGGTACTTGGCTTTAATCAAAAAGGGGCAGAGATTTTGAAACAAATGAAAAAGACGGCAGAGCTGCCGGTGATTACCCGCCCGTCGGCGTTCAAAGAAAACTGTCCGATATGGGAACTGGAGAAACGGGCAACAGATATTTATTTTATGCCGATGCATCTTTCCGGACAGGACCTAAGACGTGCACCGGTACAGTGGAACAAAACAGCCGAAAGGCAGAAATAATATAATGGAGGTAAAGACTATGAAAGACGAAACAAAATGCCTGCACGCAGGCTACACGCCGAAAAATGCAGAGCCGAGAGTGGTTCCGATTGTGCAGAGTACGACCTATGTATACGATTCCACCGCAGACGTAGCGGCAGTTTTTGACGACCCCACGCTTTCCCTGATTTATTCCCGCTTTGCAAACCCTACTGTTATGGCGGTGGAAGAAAAAATTGCGGCATTGGAAGGCGGCGTCGGTGCCATGTGCACCTCTTCCGGACAGGCGGCATCCCTGCTGTCCATTCTGAACCTTTGCAGCGCAGGGGATAGCTTTATCAGCCTTTCCGAAATCTATGGCGGCACAGTAAACCTGTTTGCAGTTACCTTAAAGAAGCTGGGCATCGAGTGTATTTTTATTGATAAGAACGCTTCGGATGAGGAAATCCACAAGGCCTTTAAGCCCAATACCAAAGCCGTATTCGGGGAAACCATTGCCAATCCTGCCATTACCGTGCTGGATATTGAGCGTTTTGCCAATATTGCCCACGCCCACGGCGTTCCGCTGATTGTGGATAATACCTTTGCGACGCCCGTTTTGTGTAAGCCCATAGACTTCGGGGCAGACATCGTCATCCATTCCACCTCCAAATATCTGGACGGTCATGCCGTACAGGTGGGCGGTGTTATCGTGGATAGCGGTAACTTTGATTGGACAAACGGCAATTTCCCTGACTTTTGTGAGCCGGACGAATCCTATCATGGCCTGATTTATACGGAAGCCTACGGTAAAATGGCATATATTCTGAAAGCGAGAATGCAGCTGATGCGTGACTTTGGCGTATATCCGGCGGCACATTCTGCGTTCCTTCTGAACATGGGTCTGGAAACACTGGCAATCCGCATGCAGAGATACTGCGAAAACGCCATGGTGGTTGCAAAATATCTCCAAAACAGTGATAAGATAGAAAGCATCACCTATCCGGGTCTTGAGGGTGACGCCGGCTACGAGCTGGGCAAAAAATATCTGAAGGGTGCAAGCGGTGTTATTTCCTTTGTCATTCGTGGCGGCAGGGAAGCGGCGATGAAATTCATGGATTCCCTGGAGCTTGCCTCCAATGAGGTGCATGTTGCGGATATTCGTACCTGCGTGTTGCATCCCGCCAGTGAAACCCACCGCCAGCTGACCGATGAACAGCTGGTGGCCGCCGGTATCAAAGCCGGCATGGTGCGTTTTTCTGTTGGGCTTGAAAATGTAGAGGACATTCTGGCAGATATCGAAAAAGGTTTGGCGGCTATATAAGCCGAGGAGGTAGACATGAAAGCACTGGCAATCAGCATCCATTGTGATGATACGGAGTACTCCATAGGCGGTACCCTCAAACTGCTGGCGGAGAAGGGCTGGGACGTTACCGTACTCAATATTACCCAGAACTTCCGGGACCCGGACAGGGCCGCATCGGATAAACAGAGCATCGAGGCGGCAAAGCTGGTGGGGGCGAAGAAAATCATTCTGGACTATACGCCCGGAGAAACGAATTTTTATAAAAATAATCCGGATACAGTACGGAAGGTTATTCGGGTCATGCAGGAAATCAGCCCGGACGTTCTGTTCACCATGTACGGCACCGATAACCACGTAGAACACGCTGAATGTGCAAAAACCACCCGGGAAGCCATTTATGCGGCGGCTGTACGGGGGACAAGCCCGAATGAAATTTATTCTGTGGAATGCGGTCCCTTTCAGTCCATGTGTCATATGCTTCCGCATGGCTACATTTGCATCGACCCGGTGATAGACGATGTAAAAAAGAGTATGCTTTATTTCGATCAGTCACATGCCGTCGGAGAAGGGCTCTGGAAGGAAAAAGAGGCGGCGGCATACTTCAGAGGCTATGAAATGAACACTTGCCTGCAAAATGCCCGGGATGGACGGGAAGCAAAATATGCCGAATGCTTCCGTATCGAAAAATTCCCGGCAGGAAACAGTGATTTTCTGCTTCGCAGTGCACTGAAAGAGCATTTTTCCTGGTGTAGCCTCCGGATGTATCTACCGCATGGAAACCCCATTTTTCAGGGATAGCGGATAGAAATTTGTAAAAAAATGTCCGCATAGATAAAAAAATGTTGACACGAAAAAGAAAAATATGGTAACATATACATAAGCTTTGGAAGCGGATGAAAGATAGAGGTGCGGAATTTATGAGTACCGGATGCTTAAAAAGGGCACGCATTGCAGCCGGGAAAGGAAATTTTGCCGAAGCCGAAGGACATATGCCCATGTCTTTTTGGCTGGGGTATCGCAGAATATGCGGTACACTGTCACGTTAGGAAATGTGGAGTGCTATCTGTGTTACGAAAGAGAAATGCAGCACATAGGCGTTTCGCATTCTGCCTGTGTGCTGTTTTTATGTCCGAAAGAAAAAGTAAAAAAATGAAAAGGAGGCGTTTTTGTGAAAAAAGGAACAATAGGCAAGGCGATAGCAATTCTTTGCGTATTTGCCATTGTAATTGCCGGTGCTTTTATTGCAAAAACAAATGCGGTAGTCAGCTGTGAAGATTGCAGCGGCTACGGGTATGTGCACGCACTTCCCTGTGCGGACTGCGAGGGAGCAGGTGCAGTGGATGCGGAAGAATGCGGTACATGTGAAGGGGCAGGAACGGTCACGGTGACCGGGCTTGCGGACGGTGAGGCGATTGCAGACGGAAAAACCGTTTGCGAAACCTGCTCCGGTACAGGGGAGGTTGAACCCGGCAGTGGATATTACTCCACATTTATGGGTCTTTTCCCGCCGCTGGTAGCGATTGCACTTGCCCTCATCACGAAAGAAGTGTATTCGTCCCTGTTTATCGGTATTTTGCTGGGCGGTCTTCTGTCTGCAAACTGGAAGCCCATCACAGCACTGGATAACCTTTTAAATGACGGATTGATTTCGGCAGTTTCCGGAACAGCCGGTATTTTCATCTTCCTGGTTATCCTCGGTACCATGGTTGCCCTCGTAAATCATGCAGGCGGCTCGGCGGCATTCGGAAGATGGGCAGAAACCCATATTAAGACCCGCGTCGGTGCCATGATCGCCACATTTATTCTGGGCGTACTTATCTTTATTGATGACTATTTTAACTGTCTCACCGTAGGTAGCGTTATGCGTCCCGTAACGGACAGACATAAGATTTCCAGAGCAAAGCTTGCATTTATTATTGATGCAACCGCCGCACCTATCTGTATGATTGCCCCGGTTTCCTCCTGGGCGGCAGCCGTGTCTGAGTTTACAGAGGGGACAGGCTACTCCGGCATCGAGCTGTTTGTGCGTGCCATTCCGTATAACTTCTATTCGCTTTTGACCCTTGTGTTTGTTGTGGCACTGGCAGTTATGAAGTTTGACTTCGGTCCCATGAAGAAGCATGAATTTAACGCCATAGCAAAAGGCGATCTCTTCACCTCCGGCGATGAAGCAAAAGCGGTAGAGAAGGAAAGCGAAAATCCGCGCGGCCGCGTAATTGACTTGGTTCTGCCCGTGCTGATTCTGGTGGCAATCTGCGTAATCGGTCTCCTTTATGTAGGTGGCTTATTCGACGGAGCGAGCTTCATCGAAGCGTTCGGTAACACGGATGCAACCGTTGGTCTTCCCTGGGGTGCGCTGGTAGCATTGGTCATCACGATCATTTACCTCATGGCAAGAAGACTGATTTCCTTTAAGGATGCCATGGCATGTATTCCCAAGGGCTTTATGGCAATGGTACCTGCCATTCTCATTTTGACCTTTGCAACGGCACTGAAGAACATGACCGGTCTTCTGGGTGCAGACGTATTCGTAGGTGGACTTATGGATTCCGCCGCGGCTGGTCTTGCAAACTTCCTGCCCGCAATCATCTTCGTAGTTGCCTGCGTGCTTGCTTTTGCAACCGGTACGTCCTGGGGTACATTCGGTATCCTGATTCCGATTGTAACCGCTATATTCCCCGGCAACAGTGAACTGATGATTATCGGTATGTCCGCCTGTCTGGCAGGTGCTGTATGCGGTGACCATTGCTCACCCATTTCCGATACCACCATCATGTCCTCTGCAGGTGCACAGTGCAATCACCTAAACCATGTTTCAACGCAGATGCCCTATGCCATTACGATTGCGGCCGTTTCCTTTGTGATGTACGTCGTTGCCGCCTTCGTGCAGAGTGCGGCAGTGCTGCTGCCCATCGGCGTGGTGCTCATGCTTGCAACCTTGTTTGTGATGAAAGCCTGCTCGAAGAAAGCAGTAGAGCAGTAAAAAAGGACTTATCAAAAAGGAATCCGTATTTGTGCGGATTCCTTTTTGCATTTTTTAATCGCAATTTGATACGAACTACTACTGAAAAAGCTTAGCGTCTAAACCTTATATCCCTTATAAAGTTTGAGATGTAAGGGACAAAAAGCCTTCCCCTTGAGGGGAAGGGGGACCGCTTGCGGTGGATGAGGTGGAAATGAATAACGATTGCTACGCAATCTACACCTCATCAGTCACTTCGTGACAGCTTCCCCTCAAGGAGAAGCCTTTTGTATTAAAATGCTGATAAACCATTAGATTTTTTTGTCCCTAACTTGACAAAATCATAAACTTTGATATACAAGGGACAAAAAAGCCTTCCCCTTGAGGGGAAGGTGGGTTGCGAAGCAACTCGGATGAGGTGTAAATGAAAGACGATTGCTTTGCAATCTACACCTCACCACCGCCTGCGGCGGAGCCTCTCCTCAAGGAGAAGCCTTTTGGATTGGAATTTTAATCGTTTGAGTTTATCGGCGGTTTTCAGAACCGCCGATAAAAAGTGCCGATTAAAATGCTGATAAACCATTAGATTTTTTTGTCCCTAACTTGACAATATCATAAACTTTGATATACAAGGGACAAAAAAGCCTTCCCCTTTGAGGGGGAGGGGTACCGCCCCCCGTGGTGGATGAGGTGGATTGTAGGGCACAGCCTAATGTCTTTGCCGCAAATACAAAATAACGGCTTGTCGGAACCCGCCAAACCCTACCACCGCACGGGGTTTTCGTCAGAGCGTAACGTGTCGATAGGAATGCCTTTCTTTTCGCCATAGATAAAAGGTTAATAAAATCCGAAAAAAATATGATAAAATTTGACTTGATTTTCATATTCTTTTTGTGTATAATAAATATTGCATACATAAATAATAAATAAGAAAGGATGTTTAACATGAAAAAACTAAGAAAAACAGCCCTGCTGCTTGCTTGCCTGATGCTGGTAAGCTGTATGGGTATTGCGGCGGTCGCCGGGGAAGAAAATCCCAACCTCATTGTGAACGGCACCTTTGATACAGGCCTTGATGGCTGGGGTGCACCGGAAGGAAACACCTGGAACGAGGATGGATATTTGGTTCTTGCGGATGTAAATGGTACGGTTGTAAGCCAATCCATCAGCAATATGGAGCCCGGTGCAAGGTATCTCTTATCCTTCGACTTCATGAACCTGGGCGACAATAGTGGGTATATGGTTTATGTCTATTGGACAGGAATGGGTGGAACAAGTACCAGCTTCGGTACCACGGCAAAGATTTCTTCTTGGACCCGGTTCGCCGGAGAGTTCGTTGTGCCCCAGGGCTGTACAGGGGTAGGCATACACCTTCGCAACCCCTATAATTCCGATGTGAATAAAAGGGGTGGTGCTTATGATAATATTGCCCTTCGCAAGCTGAATGATGGCGAGACCGTATTTGATTCCTTCAATCCGAGCATGGAAGAACTGAATACAGAAGGCACATTCCCAAATCTCTGGACACCTTCTAATAGCAATGTTACTTTGGAAACCGCAAAGGTTTTTGACGGTACAAATGCTATCAAGATTGCCAATACAGAAGCTTCCCAGACATCCTCTGTCTCCCTGCGTTTTTCTACTCCCTCCTTCGGCAGTAGGGATGGCTTCCATGAATTTTACATTTATTATCGGCTGGAGGATACAAACTTCACCGCAGGCTCCACAACGGAAGGCGCGAAAATGCTTTTGAAAATGAAGGATAATGTGGCGATTACAAACTCGGGCTACTATCATCCCATTTCTGCCAATGAAACACTGTTTTTCACCAAAGAATTTGCTGAAGCTGACGGGTGGCGTCAGATGATGGTGTTTACACCTTGCTTGAATGGCGATGACTTTACCGTAACAATCCAGCTTACCGGTATCGCAACGTTATACTTAGATAATTTTGACTATAATCACACATATTTTCTTGTAAACGGCGGCTTCCAAGGACTTTACGGTGACGGGCTTCCCTCCGGTTGGTTTCCGCAGAATACAACAGATTTAAACAGATGGACAAGTGCATCTCCGACTATTAAATTGGGAGAGACACTGAAAGCTGACGGGAAAACCTATGAGAATGTGGTGCAGGTTAAGTGTCCTAATACTAATGATGTTGGACTTAAACAATTCTTAGCCCAAACTGAAACTGTGCTGACAAATAATTCTTTATACGAGTTAGGCATGGACTATGTTAACACAGACCCAGACTATTCAGATACACACCAGCTTGAAAGCCAAAGAAACAGTGCATATTTAACACACAAAGGTGGGTTTGCATACCCAGCGGGCCAAAATATATGTTCAGATGGTGGTTCCGGAAGAAAGAATTTTTATTTATTATTTAATGGAACTGAAAATAGAATTCGTTTTGGACTTGGATCACGTACGGGTAATACCTACAATGAATTTGACAATATTACGTTCCGTCTCGTAACGGAAGCGTTAACCGTTACGCAAAACGGTGTAACCGCCCAAAATGTTAAAGCAGGGGACACGCTGGATGTCTATTACGAAGCGCCCGGTGTCTTTGACGGCACAAATCCGGAAAAGTCCGTACAGGTTGTAGCGGCAGTTTATAAAAATGATGCTGAGGGAATTCCTGTATTGGTTAGCGTTGCCCCAATCCAGACTGCACAGGCGAAAGCTGTGTTTGTGGCAGGTAGTCCGATAAATAATGCAGAGGCAGTTAACGGTGCAGGCTATGTCCCGGCAAAAGCCAGCATGCAGGTTCAGGTGCCCTCTGAAGAAGGCGAGTACACAGTGAAGGCCTTTGTATGGAACAGCCTTACAGATGTATCTCCCTACCTCGCGGCAACGGTTCCCGCACAGTAAACAAACAAATCAATTACTTTGTGGCGTGTTCTTCGGAGCACGCCACTTTTTGTATATCGAAAACCACGCGTGCTTCAAAAGAGGCTGACCGATGAACAGGATGCAAATTAGATGTAATATGTAAAGTAAAAGCTTGTTGAAATTTTTCAAATGCATATTGCTGAAAAGCCTTCCCCTGTGGGAGGGGAAGGTGGGTTTTGCAAAGCAAAACGCGGATGAGGTGGAGAAAGAAAATATGATGAGAAATAACGGCTGTATGCACAACCTACACCGCATCAGTCACGCCGTGACAGCTTCTCCTCAAGGAGAAGCCGGTAAAAAAACATTTATGAGTAGCAAGTAACAGATATGTAAAATCATTTCCGTATACTTGGAAAAAAGGAAAGTTTAAATTTTCTTTGAAAAAAACAAATAAATTTAGACTTGATTTTTTTCTTTTTCTTATGTATAATAATGAGTAGGTACTAAACCACAAAAAACAGAAAGGAAGAATAACATGAAAAAACTAAGAACAACAGCACTCCTGCTCGCTTGCCTTATGCTGGTAAGCTGCATGAGTATCACAGCAATGGCTGAGGTAGGGCCAAATCTTGTTGTGAACGGCACCTTTGACACAGATATGGAAGGATGGTCAAGTGTAGGCCAGTCCACTTGGCAGGACGGCTACGTTACCATTCCTGCAAGTGCTTCGGCGACCTTTTCACAGGCGGTTCCAAACCCTGTAGCAGGCGAGAAGTACCTCTTTTCCTTTGATGGGAAGAACGAAGGCGCAGGGGCAGGCATTCTCGTCTATATTTACTGGGGATTCGATAACCAGAGTTCTTCTGTAAGCTCCGGCACAGCAACAGTTACAAACTGGACCAATTTCCGCACCATTTTGATTCCGCCGGAAGGCGCCACAAGTGCGACCATTACATTCCGGAACCCGGATGGGATGAAACAGGCCTCCATTGATAATGTTACATTCTGTCATGTGCCGCAGGACGCTACGATGTTTGATTTTAATAACTTTGACATGGAAACCTTAAACGCAGATGAAACATTCCCGGTATATTGGACTGCCACCGGCAATGCTGCACTGGAAACCACAAAGGTATTTGAAGGGAACAATGCCATTAAGCTTTCCAACACCGAGAGCACGGAAACCTCTTCCGTTTCATTGAGCTTTTCGTTGCCTAAGGATGAGACTTGGGGCTTTGAAGAGTTTTATCTCAACTATCGCCTGGAGGATACGAACTTCACCGAAGGGGCTACCGCCGAGGGTGCTAAAATGTCCCTCCCCGGTAGTAACGTACCGGCATGGCAATTTGCATCCGGCAAGGAAACAGCGTATTTCACGAAGGAATTTGCAGAGGGTGACGGTTGGCGGCAGATGATGGTATATGCCCCGTCAAGAACAAACAGCAACCTCTTCACTATCACTGTAGAGCTGACCGGTATTGCCACACTCTATATTGATAACCTCGTATATAATCATACGGATTACGTTGTAAACGCTGGCTTCCAGGGTCTGTACGCTGACGGTATTGCTGCCGGCTGGATGCCGCAGGAGTATGATCTGAACAACTGGAAGGATACTGCTAATAACTATTTGTATCTTGAAGAAACCTTAAATCAGGACGGAAAAACCTATGAGAATGTTGCAAAGGTTACTTCCGCTTATTCTTGGACCAACACCGGTCTCAGAATGTTTTTAGGTGCTGCAGAAACCGTGCTGAATGTAGGAACGGTATATGAATATGCCTTCGATTTTGTAAACGGTGACAAAGGGAACCCGACGAATGCCCCCCAGATTACGGAAATCGGCGGTGCGGAGGAGGTCACCACTACCAACGCCCTCGTGGCAGCCGGCGGTGACGGCAGAAAGTGCTTTTACGTAAAATATCAAGGAGACACCTCCGGGAGACTGCGTTTGGGCGTTCGTTTCCGTTCCGGTAATGCCCCGATGGATATCGATAATGTAACCTTCCGTCCCATTACGCAGGATGAAATGACCTTTACGAAGGACGGCGAAGAAGCTACATCCGTAGAACCGGGCGATACCATCACGGCAACCTTTATTCGTCCCGGCGTATTTGACGGCACGACACCGGAAAAGGAATATTCCGTTGTAGCCGCAGTTTATAAGAAGAACGGCGAAAGCGCACCTACGCTGACCGATATCTTCACCTTCACCACCGCACAGGCAGAGAAGGTATTTGCGACAACAACTGTTATCATGCAGAATGCATTGGCTGTAAACGGTGCCGGTCACGTTCCGGCAAAGGCGTCCATTTCCCTGGACGTTCCGGAGGCAGAAGGGGAGTACTTCATCAAAGCATTTGCTTTTGACAGCGTATCTCTTTTAACGCCTATCATCAATGCAACACTCGGTGTTGAATAATTGATTCGAGCAAATATTGTCGCCACAGTGCTTCGGCTCTGTGGCGACTTTTTGCATTAAAAAAGCAATTCAATACATGGAGCGAAGCGAGAATTCATGTTGGGATATCAAAAATAGGTTGACAATATCCTACAATTTGTATATAATATAAATTGTAGAATATATTTGTTGCATAAAGGACAGGAGGTTATTATGAATATAAATACTGAAACCATTACAACTATGACAGAAGCAAATCAAAATTTCTCGAAGGTTGCTAAGGTGGCGGAAAACAATGGACAGGCTGTTATATTTAAAAATAACAAGCCGAAATTCTTGCTTATTGATGTTGATTCAAATGCATATTTTGATATTACGGATGATGAAAAAATTGATGTAGCTGCAAAGAGGATTTTGAATAGATTTAAGCCTGCTTTTGAGGCGTTGGCGAAATGATTAAATGTTGGACTTTTAAAGTGCCTTAAATAATGCATATGCTGCATTTGGAGGAGAAGAACTTTATAAAACAAAAGAGGAAAAAGCAGCAAGTCTTGGATTCTCATTGATATCCAATCACGCTTTTATTGATGGCAATAAGAGAATCGGCGTATATGTTATGCTTACATTTTTGGAAGCCGAAGGAATAAAAATGAGCTGCACCAATTCGGATGTTGTTTCGTTTGGTTTATCCGTTGCTTCGGGCGATATGAAATATGATGAAATTTTGGAATGGATACAAAAGTTCAAAAGATAAATTTTAATCACAGTATGATTTCAAGCTTTTCTGGCAATCAGCCACTATTGCCCTTGCTTAGAAGATACAACGTAATCGAAAAACTTTCATGCGTTATTTTTTCAAAATGCTTGATAAAAAATAATGAATGTGTTATAATAAACATGAAATTTAGAACAATTACGTCGCAAGTATGAGGTGATGGTATGATAAAAAGAGAATTTTATTTAAATCAAATTATCAGAAATATGTGGAACGGAGAAATAAAAGTCATAACCGGTATCAGAAGATGCGGTAAGTCAGTTCTGTTATTTGATTTGTTTTACGATTATTTAGTAAAAGAAGGTACTGACAAAGAAAATATATTAAAAATTGAACTTGATCAGCGTAAGTATTATAAGTATAGAAATCCCATAGCTTTGTGCGATTATGTCGAATCGGTTGTAACTGAGAATGAAGATAAGAAGTTCTATCTGTTTATTGATGAAGTGCAATTTACCCAAAGGATGATAGACAAAGAAAACGAAGGCATCGAGGTTACGATTTACGATATGCTAAATGAGCTGAAGGCATATAAGAATCTTGATGTATATGTTACAGGCAGCAACTCAAAAATGTTATCTTCTGATATTGCAACTGAATTTCGTGGAAGAGCGACACAAATACATGTTTATCCATTGTCTTTTGAAGAGTTTTATTCATATAAGGGCGGAGATGAGAAAAAAGCGCTTGATGAATATATGTTGTATGGTGGCTTGCCTCGTATTTCTAAAATAGATGACGAAAAGGATAAGAAGAATTATCTCGTTTCGCTATATGATGAAATGTATATAAAGGATATCGTTGAAAGAAACGCAATAGAAAGAGAAGATATCTTGGGCGATATTCTTGATTATCTTGCTTCTCAAATAAGCTCGCTCACCAATCCCACTAATGTCGCAAATGCAATATCAACTATGCGGGGCGAAAATATTAATCAGGCTATGGCTGCAAATTATATAAAGCATACTATGGATTCTTTCCTGATTAGCATGGCAAGAAGATATGACATCAAAGGTAAATCCTACTTTAACTACCCCAATAAGTATTACTATACAGATATAGGACTGCGTAATGCAAGACTTAACTACAGACAGTTTGACCAAGGACATATCATGGAAAACATTATATACAATGATTTGTTAAGACGCGGATATTCTGTAGATGTTGGTGTGGTTGTGGACAGGAGAAATGGTGCCAACACCCAAAAGGAAGTTGATTTTGTTGTTAATGAAGGGGATAAAAAGCTCTATATCCAATCATCGGTAAGAATGGAAACAACAGAAAAGGAATCTGCTGAATTAAATTCACTTAAGCTTACGGGGGATTTTTTTAAAAAAATAATAGTACGAATGGACATACCGCATAATTTCTATGATGATAATGGAATATATCATTGCAATTTGATAGATTTCTTGCTTGGTAAAGTAGATCTGTTTTAGGGCAACGATATGATAATTTAGAGGATGAAGAAATTATTTTTGAGTGACTTGGGTGATGGAAACTTCTCCGAATTTCTTGACAAGTTTCAACAGCCTATTATTCGCTGTTCACCTAACTTGACAAAATCATAAAATATTTTCTTGAAATCTTTGATAAAA
>SVJY01000034.1 GCA_015068765.1 Oscillospiraceae bacterium | reverse complement strand
TTAACTATGATATATTGTTTATAAATCAGAAATTTTTGTTAAAAATCTCATTTTATTCGATTTTTCTTGATTTATATGCCTTTTGCTACAAACAAATCTCGTCGCTTGACGTACCAATGTACGTCGGCGGACAAACCAAAGCTTACGCTTTGGCTCGATTTGCTCGTTCTGAAACATTTTTTCCTATCCCCGGGGGTGTAAAATAATTTTTGAGAATTATTTTACACCCCCGTTTTATTATACCACAAATTACGTTCTTTGTACAGTATTTTCTTTATAGGAATTTTTAGCCGAAAAAAAGACTGCAACAGAATGCCGAAGGCATCTTTGCAGTCTCTTTTTTGTGCAATGATTATTTTACGGTTTCCTTCAGAGCCTTACCGGCCTTAAATACCGGTACATTGGCTGCCGGAATCATAACTTCTGCACCTGTCTGCGGATTCTTACCCTTACGGGCTGCACGGTGCCGTGTCTCAAATGTACCAAAGCCGATCAGCTGTACTTTGCCGCCTGCCTTCATTACGTCCGTAATTGTGTCAAGAGCTGCTGCCAAAGCTTTGTCCGCATCCTTCTTGGAAATCTCTGCTTTTGCAGCGATTGCCGTGATGAGTTCTGCCTTATTCATTCATTTCACTCCTTCCAATCCTTTACTTAAGGCTATTCTACCACTATTTTGGCAAAATTTCAATACTTTTGCAAAAAAATGTTTATTTTTTTATGAAATTTTTGTTATTTTCTATCAGAAAGGTACGCCTCACGTCCCTTTTCGTAGAGATTGTT
This sequence comes from Oscillospiraceae bacterium, assembly GCA_015068765.1. GTDB lineage: Bacteria > Bacillota > Clostridia > UMGS1883 > UMGS1540 > SIG447. The sequence continues at coordinate 18,718 of SVJY01000034.1, read as the reverse complement.
GCCTTCGCTGTCGATGATAACCACCAAAGGCATATCCTCCACGTACAGCTTCCGCAGTGCTTCCGCACCGAGGTCCTCATAGGCGATAAGCTCTGCACTTTTGATGCATTTGGCAAGTAATGCCCCGGCACCGCCGATGGCACCGAAGTATACGCCGCTATATTTTTTCATGGCCTCGATCACCTCAGGGAGACGTGCACCCTTTCCGATCATGCCGCGTGCTCCCACGCGCATCATAGTCGGTGCATAGGCATCCATTCTGCCGCTGGTGGTAGGTCCTGCGGAGCCGATTACCTGTCCCGGCTTTGCCGGGGTAGGCCCTACATAATAAATGGTGGCATCCTTCGGGTCGAAGGGGAGCTCTTCACCCTTTGCCAGCGTTTCGCACATTCTCTTGTGGCCTGCGTCACGGGATGTATAGATGGTACCGGTCAGAAGCACTTCATCCCCGGCTTTCAAAGTCTTTGCCAGTTCTTCTGTTAAAGGTAATGAGATTTTCTTAGCCATATTAAAGCACCTCCGATTTATGTCTGGTTACGTGACAGTTGATATTAACCGCACAGGGCATACCGGCAATATGGGTAGGCAAGGTTTCGATGTTAAGACCTATCGCCGTGGTTTTTCCGCCGAAGCCCTGGGGGCCGATACCAAGCTGATTGATTTTTTCCAGCATTTCTTTCTCAAGGTCTGCATAGTAGGGATCGGGATTTTCCGAGTCGATGGGACGCATCAGTGCCTTTTTGGCAAGGAGTGCCGCCTTGTCGAACGTGCCGCCGATGCCAACGCCCACCACCATGGGCGGACAAGGGTTCGGGCCTGCGATTTCTACCGTCTCCAGAATGAAATTCTTGATGCCTTCGATGCCGTGGGAGGGCTTGAACATACAAATCCGGCTCATGTTTTCACTGCCGAAGCCCTTCGGGCCCACGGTGATTTTCACATTTTCACCCGGTACGATTTCCGTATAAATCATAGCGGGGGTATTGTCTCCGGTATTGCCGCGGCGAACCGGGTCTTTAACAACGGACTTACGAAGATACCCCTTGTCGTAGCCACGGCGGACGCCTTCGTTTATGGCATCGGTTAAATCGCCGCCCACGAAGTGGACGTCCTGCCCGATTTCAAGAAATACGCATGCCATGCCGGTATCCTGGCAAATCGGTACGTTTTCTCGATCTGCAATTTCATAATTTTCAATGATATTATCCAGAACGCCCTTGGCAATCTCGCCGTCCTCGCAGGCACGGCAGTTTTGGATTGCACATTTCACGTCCTCGGGAAGATGGTTGTTTGCGTCAATGCACAGCTTTTCCACTGTGTCCGTCACAAGACTTACATTTATTTCACGCATTGTTTTTTCTCCTTTAGAATAAGATAATCAGGAACTGGGAAACCAGTACAACTGCAATCAGCGCAATGGGATAGGTTGCGGCATATGCAGCAGCAACTTCCTCCGTTCCGGCAGTGTTAATGAGGGTGCCGAGTGCCGGCGTGCTTGTCATGCCGCCTGTAATGGAACCCAGGTTATTTAGAAGGCTCAATTTCAGTACATACTTTGCAAACAGGTATCCTAAAATCATGGGAATGATCGTCATGATAACGCCATATACAAAATACATCGGGTCAAAGTTTGCCACAAAGTCCGCTCCTCCCGGAATACCTGCACCAACCAGGAACAAAACTAGTCCCAGCTCACGGAAAAGCTTTAAAGTAGACTGCTGCGGCATCATATTCAGCTTGCCGATTCTGCCGAAGTGCCCCAGCACCAGAGAGGACAAAAGACACCCACCTGTTGTGGTTAAGGAGAAGCATGTGCCGGAAAGGCCTGCACCGGAAAGGGGAATCTTGATTTTACCGATCACCATACCAAGTACAGCCGCGAGACAAAATGCCGCAAAGCCGTGCCCGTCCAGAGAAAGAAGCTTGCCCATGGTCTTTTTCGCCTTTTCTTCCCCATTATCTGCACCGGTAAGCTTTGCCCGTTCTGCCGCCATATCGGCACGTGTCAGCTTCGGAATCAGCTGTACAAACAGTACGACGCCGATAACACCAAATATGTATGCAATGCCGTGTCCTACGGAAACGAGGCTTGTAAATTCTTCCGCCACTGTAGCTTTTGCCGCAGAAAAAGCCGGTGTGGAGGTAAGGGAGCCGGAAAGAAGACCTACTATCATTGCCGTAAAGCCATCTGCATTATCAATGGAAGCACCAAAGCCGATTGCACGGCCTAAATAAATGCATCCGATGGCAGATAATCCGCCTGCCAGAATAACCACAAATCCTAAAAGAACGTAGGATTTAAAATTCTTTTTCATATTGCCGAAAAACTTGGGGCCGGCAATAAAGCCAACAGAGGTTACAAAGAGAATCAGTCCCAGCGTTTCTACAATTTCCAGTGCTTTTTCTGCAAAATGTACCGTACCGGCCTCCCCTTTTAGAATCAGCTGGCCTTCCAGCGGCGCAAAAAAGAGTGCGCCGAAGATAAGTGCCACAACGAAAACGCCTGCGTCACCGAGCGAAACCCCTTTGATGGTAATACGGCCCAGTGCATAGCCTGCAAATAAAATTGCAAACACACAAAACATTAAAAATGTAATTCCGGTTACCGGAACTACGCCGCCAAACAGTGTCATTTTTCACACGTTCCTTTCCATTCATTTACACACCAGCGGGCGAAAGCATATACTACGCTTCCGCCCTACCGTTTTTCTATTTATCTTTCGTGACGTGCATATTTCGGCAGTAACATCGGAGATACGCCATCATATTCCGCACCGGCATTTGCCAGTTCCTCTGCATATGCCTTTACATGGTCAAGGTTCATATTGCCCAAGGTAACTTCCTTCGCACGGGCCGATGCCGCCTTACCTGCGTTTCTGCCAAATACAATAATATCCAGGAGGGAGTTACCCATAAGACGGTTTCTGCCGTGGATACCGCCAACCGCTTCCCCGGCAACTAAAAGGTTCGGGATTGCCTTTGTATATCCCTCGCCGCCGATTTCGAGACCACCGTTTTGATAGTGCAGTGTGGGGTATACGAGAATCGGCACCTTACGCATATCAATGCCGTAGTTTAAGTACATTCGCATCATGGCCGGGATTCTCTTTTCTATAGTGCCTTCGCCGCCGATAATTTCAATCATAGGTGTATCCAGCCATACACCACTGCCGAGTGGTGTGTCCACACCTTTTCCGTTTGCACATTCACGGATAATGGCAGATGCGGAAACGTCTCTTGTTTCTAATGGATGGGCGTAAGCTTCGCCGTCTTTATTAACAAGCATTGCACCAAGGGAGCGAACCTTTTCCGTAACCAGAGCACCGAAAATCTGGGACGGATAAGCAACACCTGTGGGATGGTACTGGATTGTATCCTGATAAAGGAGGGGTGCACCTGCACGGTAACCGAGAATCAGACCGTCGGCTGTGGCACCGTAATGGTTGGAGGTGGGGAAGTTCTGATAATGGAGCCTTCCTGCACCGCCGGTCGCAATGATAACCGTTTTTGCACGGGCGACAAGGTAATCGTCCGTTTCCATATTCATCAAAACGGCACCGGCCACTTGTCCCTTATCGTCTTTAATCAGTTCTACCGCAGAGGTAAATTCCACAACGGGAATCTTGCGGTTTATAACTTCGTCACGCAAGGTACGCATGATTTCTGCACCGGAATAGTCCTTACAGGCGTGCATTCTCTTTCTGGAGGTGCCGCCGCCGTGGGTGGTGACCATTCTGCCGTCCTCGTCCTTATCGAACATAACGCCCAGCTCATTGAGCCAGCGAATGGCATCGGGTGCTTCCATAACGAGACGGCGAAGAAGCTCGGGCCGGGCGGCAAAGTGTCCACCGCCAAAGGCATCCAGATAGTGCTGAACGGGAGAGTCATTCTCCTTGTCCGCCGCCTGAATACCGCCTTCCGCCATCATGGTGTTCGCATCGCCGATACGAAGCTTTGTGACAACCATAACGTTCGCCCCTGCCTCGTGGGCTTCAATCGCTGCAGAACAGCCTGCACCGCCGCCGCCGATGACGAGAACATCCACATCATAGTCAACCTTTGTAAGGTCGATATTTTCATTCAAAATACGGCTGTTGGAGTGAAGCAGCTGTCCCAGCTCCAATGGTGCTTTCTGCCCCTTATTCGGTCCGACCAAAATGGTGGCAAAGCCGTCTTCACGGTAGTCGGGATGATAGGCTTTGAGAAGGGCTTCCTTTTCGTCTGCCGTCATTCTTCTGGGCTCCGTTTGCATACGCTCTGCACGGGTCGCCTCTACCTTTTTGATCGATTCAAGCATTTCTGCTGTAAACATAACCTTTCTCCCTCCTTATTTCTCAATATCTCTGGTATTGTAAAGCTCCTGCATTTCGGTAATGGGCTTTTGCATAACCTGTTCAATCAGTTCATCATAAGCGCCCTTGTTGATTTCGTCCACACGATTATAAACGTGCTCTGTCTTGGGAGCAATGTATTTGCCCACGAGACGACGAGACAGGAGACCTACCATGGGATGGGAAATGCCTGCCGGACAACGCACGCTACAGCAACCGCAGCCTACGCAGTCGAAGGATTCCTCTGCACACTTTTCAAATTCGCCACGCTGGGCGTAGGCGATATACTGCATAACATTAAGGCTCTGGGTACACGCCTTTGTACAGGCGTTACAGCCGATACAGCTGTAAATTTCCGGGTACAGCTCCATCATCACCCGCTGATCGGGACGAATCTCATTGATTTCATAGGTCCTCTTATCTGTGGGGAAGAACGGAATGCTGGCAATGTACATGCCCTCCTGCACCTGCGTCTGACATGCAAGACAGGTTTTCAGCTCGTTTTTACCCTTGATGCGGTAAATGGTCGCACAAGCACCGCAGAAGCCGTGGCGACAGCCGCAGCCTCTTTTTAAGGTGTAGCCTGCATATTCCATCGCTGTCATAATCGTAAGGTCTGCCGGCACACTGTATTTTTTACCGAAAAAGTATACGTTTACCATATTTTCCATGACGCTTTCGCTCCTCTCTTAATACTCGTTTGGCAATTCATCAATTTCATCACAGCGGAATACCGGGCCGTCCTTGCAGACGTATTTGGAACCGATATTGCATCTGCCGCACTTGCCCACGCCACACTTCATGCGAAGCTCCAGCGTTGTGTATACCTGCTCCTTGGAAAAGCCCATTTCCATGAGTGCCGCAAGCACAAATTTAATCATAATCGGCGGACCGCACACCAGTGCCGTCTTATCCGTCGTAAAGCCCACTTCCTTGAGGTATGCCGGTACGAAGCCCACATGGCCGTCCCAGCCCTCCTGCTCCCGGTCAATGGTGAGATAAACGTTCACGCCCTCCGTCTTTTCCCAGACCTCACGGATTTCCTTAAGCTGTACCAGATCATCCGCACTTCTGGAGCCGTAAAGAATGTCCACCGTACCGTAGTTTTCCCGGTTGTCAAGGACATAGTTGATGACGGAGCGGAGCGGTGCAAGACCGATACCGCCGGCAATAAACAGAAGGTTTTTGCCCTTCAGCTCGGTTTCCACGGGGAAGTGGTTCCCGTAAGGGCCACGGACGGTAATCTCATCCCCTACAGAAAGGCTGTGGAGATGATCGGTGAGCATACCGCATTTTTTAATGCTGAATTCCTGAAATTCCTTATTCGTCGGAGAAGAAGTAATGGAAAACATGCCTTCCGACACGCCCGGCACACAGACCATGGCACACTGCCCGGGCATATGCTCAAAAAGCTTTCCGCCCTCCGGTGCATTGACCCGGAAGGTTTTTACGTCCGGCGTTTCCTGGCGGATATCCGTAATAATACCCACCTTGGGAATCAGTGTATCTTCCACATAGTTTTCATGGCAATTACATTCGCACATTTTATTTGTCCTCCTTCTTCGCAAACGCCTTGATGACCTTGACAATGTTCAGTCCCGTCGGGCATTTATCCACACAGCGGCCACAGCCTACGCAGGAGAACATACCGTCATAGTTCGCAGGATAGTACACCAGCTTATGCATAAACCGCTGGCGGTACCGTTGCATCTGGCTGGTACGGTTGTTGCCGTGTGCCATCATGGTAAAGTCAGAATACATGCAGGAGTCCCAACAGCGATACCGCTGTACTCCCTCGCCCGCATTGTAGTCCTTGATGTCATAACACTGACAGGTGGGACAAACAAAGGTACACGTTCCGCACGCAAGGCACGGTTTATAAAGCTCTTCCCATAAGGGAGAATCAAATTTTTCTTTCTGGGCATCTGCGCCCCAGCCCTCCGTTGTGAGAGATGCGTAGGGAAGCTTTTCCATAATACCGCGGATATTTGCTTTCTCGTCCTCCACCGCTTTTTCGTCCACATCGGAAAGGAGGTCGGAAAGACGGATCGTGAGTGCCGCACCCTTTTCGGTGTTCGCCTTCCAATAAAGATCGTCGCCCACCATCCAGGTGTCTACGTCTGCCCCCGGCTCGGCACTGTCAATCCCAAAGGTATGACAGAAACAGCTTTCCTCCGGTGCGTGACATGCCATAGCGACGACTGTGCCATGCTCCCGTCTCGCCTTGTAAAAGGAATCCACCGGATCGGAAAGAAAAACCTTATCCAGCACCGCAAAGCCCTGCACGTCGCAGGCACGAACGCCAAACAGTACGAAGTCCTCGTCCATGCGTTCTCCGGGCGTTATCTGCATCTTGCCTTCCTCCCGGCGAACATGGTAGAGCGTCTCGCTCTGCGGAAAAAAGGCATCCTTTGCGGATTTTACGGTTTTTAAGGTGTCCAGATCCACTTCTGCGTCCTCGCTCCAGAGAGCGAAGTTTGTCATCCCACCGTTTTTCACAGGCAGGAGGAGACTTGCTTCTTCCGTAATAGCGGCAAAGAGGGCCGACAGGTTTGCTTTTTCAATCTTTTTCATGCTTACCGTCCTCCTTCCCGAGCATCCGAGGGCTCTATATCCTCTAAGGTGAAATCCGTCAGCGGGCCTTTTGTCTCTGCATCGTCCCCCGCCTGATATTCACCGTAAAATTCGTTGATATCGGAAATCAGCTTCCGGTTAAAGAGATGAAGGGGAATGTTCTGGGGACATACTCTTGAACATTCGCCGCAGTCTGTGCATCTGCCGGCCACATGGAACGCACGGATAACGTGGAACATTTTTTCCTCGAAGGAATCCACGTTTGCCTTCTGGGCACTGTCAAACTTCGTGCTGTCGAATACGCATTTACGGCAGCTGCAGGCAGGGCATACGTTCCGGCAGGCATTACAGCGGATGCAACGGGAAAGCGCACTCTGGAAAAACGCAAACTTTTCTTCCGGTGACATTGCCTCGATAGCGTGCACCGCCTCCATCCGGTCTGCATCTGCCGTATCCCGGCTTTCGCCGATGATTTCGTCATAAATTTTATGCTCTTTGCCTTTGCAAACGTGGCAACGCTCCAGCATAACGTCCGTATAGGCAATTTCCTTATCCCCGTACAGGGTTTTAACGGTAAGGCTGTCGGCGGGAGAAAAGGCATCTGCACCCTCTACGGCTAAAATACCGCGAATCCCGGCTTCCTTCAGTTTTTCGCCGCTGATTTTACCCATGCAGCCCACACCGATGATATACGCTTTTTCACGCAGAATACGGTGTTCCTTCAAAAGCTGGTTGAAGCTGTAGGTATCGCAGGGCTTTAAAAACACCAGCGTTTTGCCTTCCTTTTTGGAGGCTTCAATCATATATTTGCTGAGGTTAGCACCGCAAAATCCATTATACACAAAGTCGGAAAGTGCTTCTTCCGTTTCAAAGAAAGCAGGCTCCGGATTGTAGGCAAGGTCCCCTATTTTCCAGCCCAGTACACGTTGTACTATGCCGTCTGCGAGCAGTGCTTTGGCACGGTTTACTAATTCTTGCATCTTAAATCCCCCAATCTTACGTTTTCACCGAGAGAGCGGATTTTTTCAACAAAATCGTTCATCACTGTGGAGAATTTTACGCCCTCTGCCGCCGAAACCCATTCAACACGGGTACGCCCTTCTTCTACGCCCAGGTAGTCGAGAAGGGAGAACAGAAGGGTCATTCTTCTTCTTGCATAATAGTTGCCTGTGGAATAGTGACAGTCGCCGGGGTGACAGCCGCAAAGGATAACCCCGTCCGCCCCCTTTTCAAAGGCACGGAGAATGAACATGGGGTTCACTCTGCAGGAGCAGGGAACGCGGATAATCTTTACGTCAGCCGGATAGGCAAGACGGCTTGAGCCGGCAAGGTCTGCCCCTGCATAACTGCACCAGTTACAGCAGAAGGCCACAATTTTAGGTCTGAATTCTTTTTCTACCGACATATGGCATCCACCTCCGCGATAATTTGTCTGTTGGAGAAGCCCTTAAGGTCCATGGCACCGGAAGGACAGGCAACGGTACAGGCACCGCAGCCCTGGCAAAGGGCACCGTTTACAACGGCTACCCGGCGTGTTTCCCGGATACCGTGGTCATTTATTTCTTTATCCTCATAGCTGATTGCACCGTAGGGGCAAACGTTCTGACAAACAGAGCAGCCGTTGCAGAGAAGACTGTCCGACTCTGCCGTGCAGGGATTGGTGGTTAGCTTATCCTTGGCAAGAAGGCCGATAACCTTCACCGCCGCCGCACCGGCCTGGGAAACGGTTTCCGGAATATCCTTCGGACCCTGGCAAACGCCGGAGAGGAATACGCCGGCTGTGGGCGATTCCACGGGACGAAGCTTGGGGTGGGCTTCCGTTAAGAAGTTATTCGTATCAATGCTGGCCGTCAGCATCGTTGCAATTTTGCGAACGGACGGATCGGGTTCAATCGCCGTTGCCAGTACAACCATATCGGCACGCATTTTCATCTGCTTACCGTCCAACAGGTCAGACCCTTGCACGAGGAGGCTGCCGTCGGGCTGGGGCACAACCTTGCCCACCTGCCCTTTGATATAGTTGACGCCGTATTCTTCCACCGCACGGCGGTAGAATTCATCAAAGTTTTTGCCCGGTGTACGCACGTCGATATAAAACACCGTCACGTTCACATCCGGGTACTTATCCCGGATCAGCATAGCGTGCTTTGCCGTGTACATACAGCAGATTTTGGAGCAGTAGGGCTTACCTCTATGGTCGTCACAGCGGCTACCTACGCACTGGATAAATACGATTTCCTTGGGTGCTTTCCCGTCGGAAAGACGCTCTAAATGACCCTTCGTGGGGCCTGCCGCATTCATCACGCGTTCCAGCTCCAGGCTTGTGATAACGTCCGGGCTTTCATGATAGGCGTATTCGCCGTATTTATCTAAATTGATGGTATCAAAACCGGTTGCCACCACGATGGCACCGTACTTTTCGGTAATAATTTCATCTGTCTGGGCATAATCAATGGCCCCTGCCTGACAAACCTTTTCACAAAGACCGCATTTGCCGGTTTTAAATTTAATACAGCTTTCCCGGTCAATCACAGGCACATTGGGAATGGCCTGGGCAAAGGGCGTATAGATTGCACTTCTTGTACCAAGGCCCCGGTTAAATTCGCTGAGGGACTTTTTGGAGGGACATTTTTCCTGACAAAGTCCACAGCCCGTACATTTATTCATATCCACGCTTCTTGCCTTCTTGCGGATATCCACGGAGAAGTCACCCACAAAGCCGGAAACCTTTTCCACTTCACTATAGGTATAAATCGTAATATTTTCATGTGCCGCCGCTTCCACCATCTTCGGCGTGAGAATACAGGCGGAGCAGTCGAGGGTCGGGAACGTTTTATCCAGCTGGCTCATTCTGCCGCCGATAGAAGGCGTCTTTTCCACGATGTCCACCTTATAGCCTGCCTCTGCAATGTCCAGTGCCGTCTGAATACCGGCAATACCGCCGCCGATGACAAGGGCACGCTTTGTAACCGCACTTTCGCCGGGGTGGAGATGGGCATTTAAATGCACCTTGGCAATAGCGGCACGGGCGAGGATCACCGCTTTTTCGGTTGCCTCTTCCATATCCTTATGAATCCAGGAGCAATGCTCACGGATATTCGCAATTTCTACCATATAGGGATTGAGCCCTGCACGCTCCGCCGCCTTACGGAAGGTGGCTTCATGCATACGGGGCGAACAGGAGCAAACCACGATACCGCCTAAATTCTTTTCCTTGATTGCGGCGGCGATCAGGGCCTGACCGGCTTCGGAGCACATATAGGGATAATCCTCCGCATGCACAACACCCTGTTCTTTTTTCGCTTCTTCCACTACACGCTTTACATCTACCGTTGCCGCAATATTACTGCCGCAATGGCAAACAAATACGCCGATTCTTTGCACCTTTCCTCACCTCCTGTATCTTCTGAATGCGCTGACGAGTAGCTGTTGAGGCGTCTCCTCATCGAGAAGTGCCGGAATTTCGTCAGGCGAAAGGTCTTTTTCTGTTCCACGTGTACGCACAGTAATTTGGCGTGCCGCATCAATCAGCTTCGCCGGCTCCACATTTCGGGGGCAACGCTCCACACAGGCAAAGCAGGAAAGGCATTTCCAAAGAGACGTGGAATTTGCCAGTGCTTCTATATCGCCACGCAGAACGTAGGACACGAACTGGTGGGGTCCAATATCCATTTCATCAAAGGACGGACAGGTTGCGGAGCATTTTCCGCACTTCATGCATTTTAAGGGATTGACGCCGCTGATTTCTCGAATCAGCTCTGCTTTTTTATTCATACCTTTCCGCCTCCTTCAAGCCGAGGGCTTCCGCCAAAAGCTCGGTAAAGTAGTAAACCGGTAATTTTTCGCTCTTATTTAAATTATACATGCAAAGCGGACAGGCGGTGAGTAGCATTTCGGCACCAAATCCGGCCGCATTTTCCATAATCGTATCACACATGTTCCGTGCCTTCTCACCGTCCCGGAGAGAAATATAGCCGCCACAGCATTCGTTACGGTAGGCATAGGAAACCGGTTCGGCCCCGATTGCACGGATAAAATCTTCGATAATCGTCGGGTTTTCCGGGTCGTCAAAGCCCATTACAGACCCGGGACGAAGCAGGAGACAGCCATAGTACGCACCGATCTTCCGACCCGTCAGCGGATTTGTAACCTTCTTTTTCAGTTCGTCCCAGCCGATGCGGTCCCGAAGCACCTCCAGAAAATGCAGGACCTCCGTTTCGCCAGCATAGGGCTCTTCCGCACCCATATATAAATTTGCCGCATCCCGTACCTTTTGTACATTTTTCATATCGTCATTGACACGTTTTAATACATGGTGGCACGCCGAGCAAAGGGTCACTATCGGTTGCTTTTTCTCCTTTGCCGCACAAAGTGCACGCACGGAGGAAAGCTTCGTTGCAATTTCATCCGTTCCCAGCGGATACACACCGCCACAGCACTGCCAATCCTCGATTTCTTCCAGAGTAAACCCCAGTGCCTCTGCCGCTTTTCTTGCATAGGTATCCAGTTCCTTTGCTTTTGTACGCAGCGTGCAGCCCGGGTAATAGCTAAATTTCATTTTTATGCCCTCCCGTTTATGCAAGGTCTAACTGACTGATAACATTTTTCAGCGTGTTTGCACTATGGTGCAGTTTCTTATATTCCTCCTCATTCAGCGGAACAGGGAATTTACTGATTACACCACTTACACCGATCCGGGTCAGTGTGCTGAGGCATACATCCTCCAGGTCATACTCCCCGTGCATCATGCTGGAAACGGTCACAATGGATGTCTTCGGTGCCAGCAGAATACTGCAAAGCCGACAGACGGCCATCGCTACCGCATAATAGGTTGCCCCCTTGCCCTCAATAATCAGACCGCCGGATTTGCGAACCCGTTCTTCAATCATTTCCGTATCCATAGGCGGCAGGTTGTCACCGCATTCCTTGGCAATCTTTGTATATTCCTCCACACCCACTGCGGAAATTCGGGCACAGGACCAGGGAACGAAGGAGGTGTCCCCGTGCTCGCCGAAGATATAGGCATGGATGCTCTTTTGGGCTACGCCGAAATGCTCCGCAAGCGCATACCGCAAACGAGAGGTATCTAAAAGCGTGCCCGAGCCGAGAATCTGTCTTTCCGGAAGTCCCGACTTCTTCATAAATACGTAGGTAATAATATCCACCGGATTGCTGACGATGATGTACAGAGCATCAGGTGCCGCTTTGGCAATCCTCGGTGCAATTTCTTTGATGATATTCACATTGGTCTGTGCCAGATCAATCCGGCTCTGCCCCGGTGCTCTCGGTACACCGGAAGTAATAATAACCAGGTCCGAGCCTTTGGCATCCTCATAGTCACCGCTGGTAATCGAAATCGCATCACGGAAGCTGGTGCCCTGCATAATGTCCATAACCTCGCCACCGGCTTTTTTCTTGTTGATATCGATCATTACAATTTCCGTGGCAATGCTTTCCGTGGAAAGTGTATACGCAATCGTTGCACCCACGCTACCGGCACCGATAATGGTGATTTTGCTCATACTTTTCGCCCTTTCTTTTCTTCGGCTTTCGCCTAAAATTCCTACTTCGGTCTATATAATTTATATCACATTGTCAAAAATTTATCAAGCTTTTTTTGCAAGAAAAAACAAAAAAAATGCAAAAAAGACAAAATGCTTAAAAAACCTGCATAAATTCTGCTTTTTTTGTTAATTTTCCGGCGGAATCCGGTTGGCGTTTTTCGCGGCACATCCCACATCCCAGACCATATCGTCTGCCGCATATTGCTTTCCGTCAGGCAGTACCATATTCATAAAGACCTCCCGTCTGTCCGGCACAGGGAATTTTTCGCCCCGGAGTGACGCTGTAAAGCATTCCTCGCCCAGTGCTTCACGCCAGAAAAAGACGGTGTTTTGAAGCGGTGTGCACACCTGCATACTTTTTTTACTTCCTGCTTCCAGCCGCCGGATTGCCATTTTGGCAACGGCACGTCGTTTTTCCACCGGGATTTTCGCCAGAAGCCTATCGATAAACCCGGGCTTTTCCAGGTAAGGTACCCTTGCCGCCCCCAACAGTCTTTCGGCGATCCGGACATATATATGCTTAAAAAGCCGTGCAAACTGCCCTGCATCTACCGGATAATACGGATACACCGTTACGCCAATGCCGTGGTGTCCCGGCATCTGCAAAAGACGTTTCGCACCTCCCACCGTTCCTTCCTTGCGGATGCAGACCGTCAGTGCCGGGTATTCTTTCTCCGTCTCTATGCCGGAAAGAACCAGCCCCTCGGGTGCTTCTCTGGCAAAGTAGGCACAGAAATTCTTCATGTCACCCACCGGCATCAAAAGTGCCGCCTCTGTGCTGTCCGGCAAAAAGTCACCCTTTTGCACGGCACCACGAAGCGTATCACCGAACAGATAGTATACAAGCCCGTATCGCTGGCAAATATCCCGGCAGACCTTCAGTATCGCAAACTGTATCTCGTGCATGTTCCGTTCCTCCTTCATAATCCGACAAAGATTATAGCAGATTTCTGTCGAATTTGCAAGTATTAAAAAGCCGGAATATGCACAAAACATATCCCGGCACAGCATTAAATTGCAAGAATTCCCAACGTCTCCAGTATAGAGGTCAGTAAAATCAGCAGAATGCATACCGGTGCAATGTATTTCAGCACAACGGTATACAGCTTCTTACTGCGGAAAACCATGTTCCGCTCCACTTCCTCGATGAGGGTTTTCGGTTTTAGGACATAGCCGACGAAAATGCAGGTCAAAAGTGCTACAATCGGCATCATCACGCTGTTGGAGATAAAGTCGAAGAAGCTGAGAATATCCTTACCTAAAAGCAGGACACCGCTCCAGGCGCCGTTTCCGAGGGAAGACGGAATACCCAAAAGAAGTGCACCGACAAAGACGATGATACAGCTTGCCGTTCTTGTCCAGCGTAATTTATCCTGCACAATAGACACCACCGTTTCCATCAGCGAGATGGACGAGGTCAGTGCCGCAAACAGGACAAGCAAGAAAAAGAGAATACCGATAAACTGCCCGCCCAGCATCCGTTCAAATACCTGGGGAAGCGTCCCGAACATGAGGCCCGGGCCTTGATTCAGCTCGCCGCCGCCGGATAAGGCAAAGGTGGCGGGCACAATCATAAGACCGGCTAAAATTGCAATGCCCGTATCAAAAAACTCAATCTGATGCACCGCACTTTCTATGCTCACATCTTTTTTCATATAAGAGCCGTATGTAATCATAATACCCATGGCAAGGGACATGGAATAAAATAACTGTCCCATAGCACCCAGCACGAGCTCCACGGAAAACTTAGAAAAGTCCGGCATGAAATAGTACCGCACGCCTTCCATGGCACCGGGCAGGAATAAGGTGTAACCGGCAATCACAACGGACAGGCAAATCAAAATCGGCATCATGACCTTGCTGACCTTTTCTACGCCCTTCTCTACACCCAAAAATACAACAACGGCTGTAATGCCAAGGAAAATCAGAAACCATATAAGCGGTTCTGCCGGCTGGGACACAAACTGGTTGAAAAATCCGATTCCTTCTTCCATAGCCCTGCCGGGACCTGCAATAAACGTATACAGGTATTTGGAAACCCAACCGCCGATTACGGAATAATACGGCAGAATAATCATGGGAACCAGTGCACCAAGCCAACCAATGAAGGAAAACTTACTGTTTAGTTTTTTAAACGCACCGATGGCACTCAGCCCCGTTTTCCGCCCAATGGCAATCTCTGTAACCATCAGTGTAAAGCCGAAGGTAACGGCAAGCACTAAATATGTAAGCAAAAAAATACCGCCGCCGTATTTTGCGGCAAGATAAGGAAACCGCCAGATATTTCCCAAGCCCACCGCCGAGCCGGCGGCCGCCAGGACAAATCCGATTTTCCCGGTGAAACTGCTTCTTTCGTTCTTCATGAAAATCTCCTCCAATTTTTTCCGAGCCTATATTCGCCCTTATATATTATGCCATAATTCCCCTCACATTGCAATGCCTGCACCAAAATTTCTCAATTTTTTTTACTGTTTTTACAGAAAACAAGTGACAAAACCGAGCTTTTGTGCTATACTATTAGCCGTAAGGACGGTGGTAAAATTGCGGAAAGGTCTTATACTGGAGGGCGGTGCCATGCGTGGTATGTTCACGGCAGGCGTTCTGGATGTGATGCTGGAAAACGACATCCGGGTTGACGGTATCGTGGGTGTATCGGCAGGTGCCGTATTCGGCTGTAACTTTAAGTCGAAGCAAATCGGACGTGTAATCCGGTATAATACAAAATACTGTCGCGACAAGCGGTACTGCAGTTTTCGTTCCCTGATCAAAACCGGCAACCTGTACGGTGCGGATTTCTGTTACCGGGAGCTGCCGGAGGTGCTCGACCCCTTTGATACGGAAACCTTTCAGAAAAATCCCGTTCCTTTTTATGTGGTTTGTACCGATTTAGAAACCGGACAGCCTGTATACCGGCGGTGTGACAGCGGTTGTGGAGAGGATCTTGCATGGATGCGTGCCTCGGCTTCCCTGCCCTTTGTTTCAAGACCGGTTCCGATAGACGATCGGCTTTTCCTGGATGGCGGCATGAGCGATTCCATTCCCCTCCGTTTTTTTGAGGGTATGGACTACGGGAAAAATGTAGTGATTCTCACCCGCCCCCTGTCCTATACCAAAAAACCGGCCCGTATGGGCTTTTTGATACGCCTTCTCCTGTGGCGGCATCCACGTCTTGCAGATACCATTTTAGAGCGGCACATTATGTACAATGAAACCTCGGCGTACATTTCTCTCCGCGAAAAGCAGGGTGCGGCCTTTGTGATTCGCCCGGAAACGGATTTATGCGTCAGCCGGACAGAGCGGGACCCGGAAAAGCTTTGGGCAACCTATCGGGAGGGGCGGCGTATCGCTGAAAAACAGCTGGCGAGCCTGAAACAGTTCTTAGAGGGGTAGTATGCAATATCGGTATTTTTTCTGGTTCGTGGTTGCCTTCCTGTGCGGCATTGTATTTGCGGCAACCGAGTGGCTTTTGCTGACAGTGCTTTCTCTGGCAGTCCTCACTGTAATCGGGCTGCTTTTTCGTCAACACAGAAAAAGGATGCTGATGGCTGTGCTGGGCATGGTCATCGGCTTTCTTATTTTTGCGATACAATTTAACGGTTACAGCCGGAAAATCGCCACGCTGGACGGGCAAGCCGTCACGGCTGCAGGTCGTGTTGAAGCGGTCCGGGATACGGACGAAATGCGGCTTTTGGTTCGTGGCAATATAACGGGAACGGATTTTCAGTACGAAGACGTATGCTTCTATGTGTATCCGAAAGGGGAAGCCGTCTTCTCTTACGGCGATACCCTGTCGCTTCAATGCGATGCATACGCACCCGGAGAACCCAAAAACTTCGGCGAATCGGACTATCGGCTGTTTTGTGTGGGACAAAACATTTACGCCTCTTTCTATCCGGAAGCGGCAGATGTAGTCCGCACCGGACACGTTTTTTCCCTTTTTCGCCCCAAGGACCTTGCCCACGCCCTTCGTTCGCACACGCAAGCCGCCCTGTCGGGCAGGTTGAGCGAGGAGGCCGAAGGCTTTCTCCGTGCCGTTCTCACCGGAGACAAAAGTCTGCTTTTTGCCGAAAACAGCGAAAGTCTACAGCGTGCCGGGCTCTCCCATATCGTGGCAGTTTCCGGTCTGCATCTGCAAATCATTATCGGTGCAGTGATGGCACTGTTCGGGATTATGCGAATCCGCCGCCGTCTCTTCTCCGTCATCTGTTATTTACTTCTGACCTGGTTTTTTGTTCTGTTTACCGGAGCTTCCGCCTCGGTGCTCCGGGCAGCACTGATGCTTTCCGTTTTCTTTTTTGCCGATTTCTTCCGCCGGGAGCATGATAGTCTTACTGCACTGGCATTTTCCGCCTTTGCCCTATGTATCACCAATCCCGGCATACTGTTTAACATCGGCTTTCAGCTATCCTTTTCCTCCACCCTCGGTATTTTACTGTTTGCCGATAAATTCGCCAAAGCCCTTGCCTTCCTGCCCCGGTTTCTCCGTACCGGGCTATCCGTCTCCCTTGCCGCAATGCTCGGCTTTACACCGCTTGCCGCATACCATTTCGGTACGGTTTCCCTAATCGGTATTCTGGCAAACCTTCTTGTTTGTCCCTTACTGGGTATCCTCATGCTGACCGGCTTTTTCGCCGTTTTGTTTGCCGGTGTGCCCTACTTATCCGATGTACTTTTCTTTTGTCTTGATAAAACTGCGGGGTATATTTTATGGGTTGCCCACATCCTGGCAAAGCTGCCCGGTGCTGTAGCAAGCCTTCCCCGGCCGAATGCGGCGGGGCTTTTTCTCTATCTCAGCCTTGTGCTCTCCGCCCTTTTTCTTTCGGAGAAGAAACGGCGTGTGGCGGCGTGCTTTCTTTGTTTGACGCTGCTTCTCTTCTCTGTCCAATCCGCTCTTCTTCTCCGCTTCCGGCAAGCTGTGACCGTAACGTTTCTAAACGTCGGCAACGGCGACTGTGTTCTCGTGCAAACCGGCGGTCGCACGCTCCTTTTTGACAGCGGCGGCAGTGCCAATACCGATGTGGTCAAAAGCACGGTATTGCCCTATCTCGCCCGGGAAGGCATCCGGAAAATTGATGCGGCATTTCTCACGCACTACAGCACAAACCACGGGTATTTGACGCTTATGGAAAACGGGTATATTGACACGCTGTTGCTCCCTGCGTATGCGGAAAAGGTGCAAAAGCCCCGGCTTTTGTCTGCGGCAAAGGCGTCCGGCGTTTCCGTCCGTCATCTTCGGGACGGGGACACCGTTTTTGCCGCTTCTCTTTCCGTTTCTGTTTTGGATGCCACATATGGCGACAAGGAGACGAGCGGTCTTGTCTACCGGCTGGAAGTAGCCGGCAGTAAAATCCTTCTTACCGGAAAATTAGATAAAAACGGGCAACGGCGGATTGTGTACCGCGGCGGTGATGTGGACTGTGACATTTTGCAGGTACCCTCTCACGGTGCCGAGGCGGGATATCTGCCGGACTTTATGCAAGCCGTACAGCCTACCATCGGGGTGATCTCTGCCCATGACGGCCGTCCGCCGGATGAAGCTGTACCGGAAGCGTATGCGGCAGAAAACATATCCATTTTCCGAACGGACAAGCAGGGCACCGTTCGTATCCGGATTTTCCCGGACGGCAGGCGTATCATACAGACCTTACGGCAATAAAAAACGGCGAGGTACTCTTTTGAATACACTCGCCTTTTTATTATTCCGCATGGGTATGATGACAGCTTCCACAGCATCCTTCACAAGACTTGCGGCCGGGAAAATCCAGGCCTGTCCTGTTACAGTAGTCTTCAATCGCCGCATGGATGACTTCCTCCGCCAAAACGGAGCAGTGGAGCTTCTCCGGCGGAAGACCCTCCAGTGCTTCCACGACGGCACGGTTTGTAATCTTCAGTGCTTCTTCTACCGTCTTGCCCTTCACAAGCTCTGTAGCCATACTGCTGGTAGCGATTGCCGCCCCACAGCCGAACGTCTTAAACTTGATGTCGGTAATGACTTGGTTTTCGTCAATCTTCATATAAATCTTCATAATATCGCCGCACTTGGCGTTGCCCACCGTTCCCACGGCATTGGCATCTTCTATTTCACCCACGTTCCGGGGGTTTTGGAAATGATCCATTACTTTTTCTGTATACATTTTATTACTCCTTTCCCTTTTGGAATTCTTCGTATAAGGGGGACATCTGCCGTAGCCGATCCACAATGGGCGGCAGAGCCTTTAAAAATGCGTCTACTTCTTCCTCCGTATTATC
>SVJY01000001.1 GCA_015068765.1 Oscillospiraceae bacterium | reverse complement strand
TACATATAACAAGTTTCCTATCCGTCCCTTAAATTGGAAGTCTCCTGCCGACTATATTAGGTCCTTCCTTAAAACGGGAGAAATTTTTTGAAGAATTTTGTAACACATCATTGACAAACCTACATTCGGCCTAAAATCGACAAGAACTAACCAAACCGCTGATTTTGTCCATATATTTTCCCGCACCGATTTCCTGTCCGATACCTTTTTTCGTTTTTCTGTTTATTCGCTGAAATCGAACACCGTTCTGCCGCCCTCGAGCTTCAGCCGTGCGTCAAAGCGCTTTCCGCTTTTCGGGGACACAAAACCGCTGATTTTATGCGTTTTCCCCGTTTCCAACAGGTGACGCATATTGGCAAGAGAAATCACACGGGAGCAAATTACATTACTGACGGCAAACTTACAGCCCTTTTGCTTGTGTCCGCTACAGCCGTAGCCAAAGGTGGTTCGTACCACATTCTCGCCACACAGCGGACATTTTCCGGCCACATCGCCAAAAAAACCGTCATCGGCATCCAGCTCCGGCGGCACGACCTTTTTTTCAAAGACCTCCCGGATTTCCGCTTCTGCCATAGCAACACAGTCCCGGACAGTACATTCTCCGCGAAACACCTTCTTCAGTGCCCTGCCCACCTCTGCCGTCTTATATTTATCCATGCTGATTTCCATTCGTCCGAGTGCCTCGATTAGCTTTTCACCCTCCGGCAAAATCCGATAAACGTCTTTTTTCAGTTCGATATACCGGCTCTTTTTTGCATTGTCGATAATGCCTGTTCTGGTTGCCTCCGTACCCAGCTCCAATCCCTCAAAGATTGCCCTGTATTCCTCATCGTCATTTTCTTCAGCCACCTTCTTTTTTTCATCCCGGAAGGGGTTTCTGAGGTAGTTGTTCAGCGTTTCAATGGTATAATGTTTGGGCGGCTGGGTTTCTTTTTCCATAGGTACAAAATCAATATTGACCCTATCTCCTACAGAAAGCCGGGGCAGAATCTTATCTTTTTTCCCGCCATCGTCAAACTTCGTCCAGCCCGGCTCCAAAATCACTGTGCCCTTCAAGGTGAAATCTTCATAATCTCCCACGCGGACTGTAATTTCTGTCTTCTCCACCTTACAGTCCTCCGCACAAAACACGGCAACAAACCGCCGCATGATGGTAGAATACACTATGAATTGCTCCGGAGAAAGGTCTGTCTTTTTCGGTATTTTATGGGTGGGCGTCAGTGCAGAGTGTGACTCGATTTTAGAATCGTCGAAAATGGTTTTCCCGTCCCTAAACGTTACAGGATAGCCGATCGCTTCCACTGCCTTTAAAATCGTTTGCACCTTCTCCTTTTCCGCCGTCGCCAGATACTCCGAATTGGTCCTCGGATAGGTTACATAGCCCCGTTCATACAGCTCCTGCACGATTTTCAGGCTCTCTTCCATGGACATTTTGTGCTTTTTCCCCAGCACGTTCTGTAGCTTTGTTAAGGAGAACAGCTTGCCCGGTCGAAGAACATCCTTCTTTTGCTTTTTCTCCTTGACCACCGCATTGGCTGCGTTATAGGCATCACACCGTTCCTTCGCCTTCGATAGCTCGTTTTTTCCAAATTGTTCCCGGCTTAAAAGCTCAATTTCCTCCCCGTTTGTAACCACCTTGCTCCCGATGCTGTAATAGGTTTCGGGAACGAAATGCCGAATTGCCATATCTCGGTCGTATATCGCCTTTACAATCGGGACGATGACCCGGCCCACCCGAAGAAGCTTTCCTTGCTTCAGTGTGGCAAATCGGGTCAGATTCACACCGTAAAGCCAATCAATATATGTACGTGCATAGCCTTCATTGGCAAGATTATCATATTCCGTCTCCGCCTTCATTTCCGCCAGTGCCGCCCGTATGGTCTCCGGGGTCTGGTCAGGCAGCCATAGCCGCATAAAGGGTTTTTTCTGCTCCCTCGCCTGCTCCACGCAAATCCGGATAATGATTTCCCCCTCCCGGTCTGCGTCCCCAGCGTTTATGACCGTGTCCACATCTTCACGGTCGATTAGTGCCTTTATGATTTGAAACTGCTTTTCCACCCCCGGGTCCACCTGCTTTGTGTTCGCATCCTTCCGGAGCGTAAATAAAAATTTCTCCGGAAAACAGGGGAGATTTTTCATCGTCCATTTATTCGTACCATCGGGAAGCGGGGCGTAGGCTTCAATATCCTCCAAAGAAAAAAGATGCCCGAATGCCCACGTTACGATATATTCTTCGCCGATCAAAAAGCCGTCTGCTCTCTTCATGTTACCGATGCTCGCCGCAATATTCCGGCCAAGGCTCGGTTTTTCCGCTATGATAAGTTTAATAGTGTAACCCTTCCTTCTATCAGAGGATGTCCTGAATTTCTCGTAAGCTATTCACGATATAATCCCCGGCAAAATCCGGAGGCACCGGCACACGGAAATGATTATACCATATGGTTTTCATGCCAGCTGTCACCCCGCCGGCGATATCCGCCGTCAACGAATCCCCGATGATCACGGTTTCTGCCGCCGTCACGCCGTCCAGTTGCGAAAGACACGCATCGAAAAATGCTTTTTCGGGCTTTGGATGTCCGATTTCCTCGGAGGTAAACACATGCTTTACATAGGACAGCATATTCGCCTTTGTCAGCCGTTTCAACTGTCTTGCCCGGGACGCATTGCTGGCAATGCAAAGCGTGTATTTCTTTGCCAGATATTCGAGAAGGTCGTAGGCACCGTCCACCGGAAAGGCAAATGTGCCGATATATTTCCTAAAATGGGTGTCAAAGGAAACCGGGTCCGTCCCTTCCATTCCCAGCCGCTCAAAAATCATTTTCCAACGAATTCTGTATAATTCTTCCCTCGTTAAGGTCTCTTTTTCGATTTCTTCCCACAAATATCCGTTCACTTCCAGAAAAACCGGGAACATTTCCTCCGTATAGGATAGCTCCCAATCCGCAAACGTAGCTTTTATTGACGCCCTGGCACATTGGTTAAAATCCAAAATTGTATTATCCACATCCAGTAGGATGGCCTTGATTTTCTCCATACTGCTCGCTCCTTCTCCCGCGTTTTCCGCAAAGGCAAGAACAACCGCCCCTCTCAGAAAGTGCGGTTATTTTTCCGTCAATATTATATATCTGTTTTTCTTTTTTGTCAATACCTCTGCCGTTTATTGTATTTTTTTAAAAAAACTCTGTACAAACAAGAAAAAATGTGGTAAAATAAGGGACATAAATAGTTTTTTTGTATTATGGTAAAGGAGTGCTTTGTATGAAAAAGATTTATGAAGGTAAAACAAAGGACGTGTATTCCCTGGATAACGGCAACGTTATGCTGAAATTCAAGGATGACTGTACGGGCAAGGACGGCGTTTTTGATCCCGGTGAAAACAGTGTGGGGCTGACCATTGAAGGTATCGGCAAAGCCAATCTGGAAACCTCTGTGCACTATTTTGAGCTTCTGAAGGAAGCCGGCATCAAGACCCATTATGTAAGTGCCGATGTGGATAACGCCACTATGGAGGTTCTCCCTGCAACTGTTTTCGGTCACGGTCTGGAGGTTATCTGCCGCCTCGTTGCAACCGGAAGTTTTATTCGCAGATACGGTGAATATATAGAGGATGGTACCCCTCTCCCCGGCGGCTATGTCGAATGTACCTTCAAAAACGATGCTAAGGGCGATCCCTTGGTTACCGGTGAAGGTCTTGCCGCACTCGGCGTTATGACCCCTGCCATGTTTGAAAGCATGAAGGAGCAGACCCTGAAAATTACAAAGATTGTTGCTGACGATCTGAAGTCCATCGGTCTTGACCTTTGGGATATTAAGTTTGAATTCGGCTACAACAATGACGAGGTTATTCTGATTGATGAAATTGCCTCCGGCAATATGCGTGTATATAAAGACGGCAAAATTGTGGAGCCTGTAGAGCTGACGAAGCTGATTCTCAATCGCTAAATCTAACCCGGGTACTATTTTCCCCCTTCTTTGCATACAGTGTAGAGGAGGGGGTTTTTTATGCTGATTATTCTGAAACGGGGCGGTATATTATTCTTTGTGCTTATGGTGATTGTTGCATTTTTAGTCTGTACACTCCGTCCGGCAGAGGCCGAAGAAGTCGCTGAAAAAGACGGTGCCCTTATCGTGATTGACCCCGGGCACGGAAGTCCGGACGGCGGTGCCGTGGGCACAAATACGGGCGTTTTGGAAAAGGACCTGAACCTTTCCATTTCCAAGCGGCTTGCAGAAAAGCTTACCGCGGAAGGAGAAACGGTATTACTGACCCGAGAGGAAGACCGTGGTCTCTATACCGAGGAATCGGCATCCATCCGTGCTAAAAAGCAGGAGGACATGAAAAAGAGAGTTGCCCTTGCAAATACCGACGGCTCCGTCTGTCTTGTCAGTATTCACATGAATCATTTCACCGATGCCCGGTACAGCGGACCGCAAATTTTTTATCCTACCGGCAGTGAAGAAAGTAAGCGGCTGGCAGAAGCGATCCGTCTTGCCATTCTCCGGACTGTCGGTCCCCATTGCACAAGAGAAACGAAGCCCACATCAGATTTGTTTCTTCTCCGGAAGGCGGAGGTGCCTGCCGTTATCGTGGAATGTGGCTTTCTGTCTAATGCAGAGGAGGAGGCTCTCCTTGTTGATTCGGCTTACCAGGAAACAATCGCCGCCGCGATCTGCGAGGGCATAAAAATTTTCCGGGAAGCGGTATAATTTTCCTTAAAACAGACTATACTTTTCCATAGAAGCTACATAAAGGAGGCTATGAACATGCAAGGAACAAACCAGTTATCTACTCTTCTGGCACGGTTTCGCAAGGAAAAACCGGAGCCGCCCCGGGACGAGGCCCTTTGGACGCTTATTCGCCAAACACAAAAGGATATTGCCGATTGCCGCCATAATCTTATGTTCGCCGACAGCGAAGCACTGACGGATATGTACATCTACGCCATTAAATCTCACGAGCTTCGCTATGCCCATCTTCTGCGTATGGCAAAACAGCTCGTGGGCTGATGCCCACTGCCGGCTTAAAAAAGTTCAGAACGAACAGCCTCTATGCAAAACAGGTTTCAAAAATCCCGTATTACTGTGCGGGAAAGGCTGTACGTTCTGAATTTTTTCTCTCTATTTGTCAATGCGAATGGTATATTCATAATAGCCCTCAAACTCTATTTTTTTCGTTTTGGGCTTTACACCTGCTTCCCGGACCATTTCCAGTGCCTTATCAATGGTATTGAGAAAAATACGGTAATCGCTTTTCTTTCTCTTGACTGTGGGTGCAGGGGACGGCATCGGCTTTGGTGCTTCCTCTTCCTTTTCGCCAAGGAGCGAATCGATGTATTCCTCTGCCGCACGGACATTCATATTCTTTTCCACAATCTTCATCAGTGCCTTCCACTGCATTTCCTCGTCAGGCAAGCGAAGAAGGGCACGCGCGTGCCGCTCGGTCAGCTTATTTTCCGAAACAATTTTTTTCAGATAGGGCGAAAGCTTTAGTATCCGCAGTTTATTTGCCACGGTGGACTGCTTCTTCCCCGTTTTTGCCGCCACCTCCTCCTGGGTCATGCCATGGTCGGAAATCAAGTGATAGTAGCCCTCTGCTTCTTCAAAAAACCCCAAATCCTTCCGCTGCAGGTTTTCAATCAGGGCGATGACGGCGCTGTCATTATCGGTGATATTGAGAATCATCGCCGGAATGGTGGGACGCCGCAGAGATTTTGCCGCCCGAAGTCGCCGTTCTCCCGTGACAAGCTCGTACATATCCTTGGAAATACGGCGTACCGTGATGGGCTGAATAACGCCATACTCTCGGATAGAGTTTGCCAGCTCCTCGATCGCCAGACTGTCAAAACTCTGCCGTGGCTGATAGGGGTTTGGAATGATGGACTCTACCGGAATGTGAAAAATTTTGTTTTTCTCGTCCTGTAATTTAAAACTTAACATATATGCATCACCTCAAGAGAATATTACCATATTTTTCCATGTTTGTAAAGAAAAAAATTCCGACTTCTTTTTTACTAAGAAATCGGAGATTTTTGCGGTTTTCCAGCCTTCCGTGGATATTTTGTCGGCGTTTGTCCCGTTTTCTGCACCACCACGACCGTATGCGACATATCCTGCCAGGATACGTCACGAATTTCCATGATTTCGCCGCCTAAAATTTTTACGGCTTTTTCGGCAAGCTGTGCCTCAGCCGCCCCTTCCGTGCCCTTCATTGCTAGGAATACGCCGCCCTTTTTCACTAAAGGCATGCAGTACTCACAAAGAACCGGCAGACTTGCCACTGCCCGGGCACAAACGGCATCGTACTGCTCCCGAAGCTCGCTGTGTCCTGCATCCTCGGCACGCATATGCACCGTTTCCACACCGGTAAGGTTTAGCGTATCCATAACCGCTTCCAAAAATGTCAGCCGCTTTGCCAACGCATCAAGGAGCGTCACCTGCAGGTCCGGACGTACAATTTTCAGTGGCAGTCCCGGAAAACCGGCACCCGTGCCCACATCGGCTATCCTGCACCCTTCGGGAAGAAGTGCTTGACAGCTGATGCTGTCTACAAAATGCTTATTTACAATCTGGCTATGCTCCGTAATGGCTGTCAGATTCATTTTTTCATTCCACTGTAAAAGCAACTGCTCATATGCGGAAAACCGTTCACATATTTCCACCGTGGGCTGAATCCCAAAAGCAATAAGCCCCTTTTTTAGTTCTTCCATTTTATTCTCCTTTTTGCAGATAAACAAGCAGTACGCTGATGTCTGCCGGTGAAACGCCGGAAATACGGGAGGCCTGTCCCAGATTCTTCGGCTGATGCTTTGTAAGCTTCTGCCGTGCTTCGGTGCAAAGCCCATCCATGTGCATATAATCAAGCCCTTCCGGAATTTTTCGGTTTTCCAGCTTTCGGAACTGCTCCACCGCCTTTTTCTGTCTGGCAATGTAGCCGGCATATTTAATGCGGATTTCCGCTTCCCGGTACACAGCCGGCGAAAGCGGCGGACGGCTTTCGTCCACAGGCTGTAACGCTTCGTAGGAAAGCTGGGGCCGTCGCAGAAGGTCCGCCAGGCGAATGCCTGTTTCCACAGGCTCACATCCTGCCGCCTCCATAATCGCACGCAGTGCCGCAGTGGGCGGAACCGATGTTTTTTCCAGACGATAGATTTCCCGTTCAATTTGCCGCTGTTTTTCTTCAAAAGCGGCATACCGTTCCGCACGGATAAGATCGGCAGCATAGCCCTTCGGTGTAAGCCGTGCATCTGCATTGTCCTGCCGAAGCAGTAGCCTGTATTCCGACCGGGAGGTCATCATGCGATAGGGCTCGTTCGTGCCTTTTGTCACAAGATCGTCAATCAGAACCCCGACGTAACCCTCGTCTCGTCCGATAACCAGTGGTGCTTTGCCCTTCAGCTTCAGTGCGGCATTGGCACCTGCCACAAGTCCCTGTGCCGCCGCTTCCTCATAGCCGGAGGTTCCGTTAAATTGTCCTGCACCGTACAGACCGCGGATTCGCTTACTTTCCAGTGTAGCCTCCAGCTCCATAGGGTCACAGCAATCGTATTCAATCGCATAACCGGCACGCATTATCACCGCGTTCTCAAGGCCGGGAATGGTATGCAGCATCTCCTCCTGTACATCCTCCGGTAAAGAGGTGGACAGACCGGATACATACATTTCCTCCGTATCCAGACCCATAGGCTCAATAAACAGCTGATGCCGTTCTCGCTCCGAAAAACGAACCACCTTATCTTCAATGGACGGGCAGTATCTTGCCCCTACCCCCTCAATTACGCCGCTGAACATAGGGGCCCGGTGCAGATTGTTTCGGATAATCGTATGGGTTTTTTCATTGGTATATGTGAGATAACAAGCCACCTTGTTTTCGAGAGGACCTGTGGTTTCATAGGAAAAGGGCGTAATGGAAGCATCGCCGTACTGGGGCTCCATTTTGGAGAAATCCAGACTGCGGCGGCTGATACGGGGTGGCGTACCCGTTTTAAAGCGACGAAGCGGTATACCGAGGTTCTTTAAAGACTCCACCAGTGCCGCCGCCGGAAACATGCCGTCCGGTCCACCGGCGTGGCTGTGTTCACCGGTAATAATTTTTCCGTTTAAGTATGTGCCTGTGGCAATCACAACGGCCGGGGCATAAAAGGTGGCACCAAGGTGGGTTTTTACGCCCGTCACCCGTCCGTCCTCTGCCAGAATTTCCACAACCTCTGCCTGTCGGACATCCAGTCCCTCGGTTTCCTCCATGCGTTTTTTCATTTCCCGCATATAGTTCCACTTATCCGTCTGGGCACGAAGGGCGTGCACTGCCGGCCCTTTGCCGGTATTGAGAAGCCGGGACTGGATAAAGGTGGCATCTGCCGCCTTACCCATTACACCGCCCAAGGCATCAATCTCCCGGACAAGGTGTCCCTTTGCACTGCCACCGATATTCGGATTACAGGACATGGAAGCAAGGAAATCAAGGCTCATAGAAAACAGCAGCGTCTTTGCACCTACCCGTGCCGCCGCCGCTGCCGCCTCGCAGCCTGCATGGCCGCCGCCGATTACGATGACATCATATGTGTTTCCGGTCGTTCCCAATTACTTCCCCTCCTTCTTCGGTTTTTTAACATATAAAAGACCGATGAGCCAGTTGACCACTGTCATCCCCACCAGTTTTTTAACGACGATAAACAGCTTATATTTAAGCCCTGCCGTATACAGAGGGCGAATCCGCCGTTTTTTGGCAATCCGGACAATCGTCTTTGCTACCTTTTCTGCCGGCATTCCGTTCTGCTCGTCTTTTTCCATCACATACACCGACGGGCCGATTCTGCCGCCGTAAACATCCTCGCCTTGAAACGCCTTTTTCCGTGCGTCCGTAAAACCGGTTTTCGTATCACCGGGCATAATGGCACAGACGGAAACACCGAAAGTGCGTACTTCATTTCGCAGTGCACAGACAAACGTATTGATAGCCGCCTTGGACGCGGAATAAAAGCTCTGAAAAGGAATGGGAAAAGTAGCTGCCGCAGAGCTTATTGCCACAATTCTGCCACGCGACAGTCGCAAAAGCGGTAATGCATTTTTCACCGTGCGGAAAACGCCGAAGAAGTTTACGTTTATCTGGTACTGTGCCGCTTCCTCTGTGGTGAATTCCGCCGCCCCTGCAATCCCGATACCGGCATTACAGATGAGGAGATCCAGTCTCCCCTCTCTTGCCTCTATACGCCTAAACGCCGCCGACAGACTTTCTTCACTCGTCACATCTGTATCAATATGTACAATATTTGCACCGTCCTGCCCTGTACGGCTCAGATCATACACACGGTATTCTGCCGCCAGAAGCTGTGCCGTTTCCCGGCCTATGCCGCCGGAAGCACCGGTAATTGCTGCAACCTTCATTCCGTTTCCTCACTTCACTGTCTTTCTGCAAACGCAAAAAGAATTTTTTCCATTTCCGCATATGTGACGGCACGGTTAATTTGCTCTCTTGCCGCCGCGGCACCGGGCCGTCCGTGGATATACCATGCCGCATGTTTTCGTGCCTCCAGTATGGCCAGCCGAGGACCTTTATAGGTTTCCATACGGCGAATCTGGTCAAGACAAACCCGGACCCGCTCCTTTGTGCTGCACGCTGTCTGTATATTTCCATACCGGCGAAGCTCCCGGATTTCTCTGAAAATAAACGGATTGCCCATGGCACCCCGCCCAATCATGACACTGTCGCACCCGGTTTCTGCCTGCATCCGGACAGCATCCTCGCCCTCAAAAATATCCCCGTTTCCGATGACAGGAATTTTTACAGCCTGTTTCACCCTGGCAATCGTGCCCCAATCCGCCGTGCCCCGGTACTGCTCCTTTGCAGTACGACCATGCACAGCGATAGCCATAACGCCTGCATCCTCCAATGCCCGTGCCATTTCGGGTGCTGTTTCTGTTTCCCAGCCTTTGCGGATTTTTACCGTCACCGGCACAGAGGAAGCCTCTACCACCGCTTTGGCAATTTCTGCCGCCAGCGGAATGTTTTGCATCAGGGCTGAACCGTCTCCGCCGCCGGTGATTTTCGGAGCAGGACAGCCCATGTTA
Organism: Oscillospiraceae bacterium; assembly: GCA_015068765.1. Taxonomy (GTDB): domain Bacteria; phylum Bacillota; class Clostridia; order UMGS1883; family UMGS1540; genus SIG447. The sequence goes on along the minus strand of SVJY01000001.1, from coordinate 90,341 downwards.
ATATCAATTATATCGGCAAATGCGGAAACCCGTTCTGCCGCCGCCGCTAGTACCGCCGGTTCGTGCCCGAACAGCTGTACGGCATGGGGACGGGGCTCACTGTCAAAAGCCATGAGTCCGAAGGTCTTTTTATCTTCAAACTGCATCGCTTTGGCACTGACCATTTCCGAATATGCCATATCTGCACCCATTTCCCGGCAAATCTGCCGGAAGGCAAGGTCACTTACCCCTGCCATAGGGGCTAAAAACACTTTATTTTTAAAATCCATTATAAATCCAGTTTTAAATCGTTTTCTTTGATCCAGCCGATTTTACGGAGAATCATACCGAATACCCAGGTCAAAACTGCCGGAAGGACGATAGCGATTAAGGCAAGTCCGATCCAGTCCATAGATGTAATGGCCGCTTTGGCACCGTTTGCCACATCTGCAACCCAGCCGGAGTATACACCAATCGGTCCTACCATACCACAGGTGCCCATACCGCTGGAAACTGCCGCTCCGTTCATTTCAAGACGGAAGAGACACGTCGCCAGAGGCCCGGTAATAGCTGAGGCCAATGTGGGCGGAATCCAGATTCTGGGGTTTCGTACAATATTTCCCATCTGGAGCATACTGGTACCGATCCCTTGGGCCAGAAGACCGCCCCAGCGGTTTTCACGAAAGCTCATGACCGCAAAGCCTACCATCTGGGCACAGCAGCCCGCCACCGCCGCACCACCTGCAAGACCGGTAAGGCCAAGAGCCGCACAAATGGCCGCACTGCTTATCGGCAGTGTCAATGCAATACCAACAAAAACAGAAACCAATATACCCATAAGGAAGGGCTGCAGTTCTGTCGCCCACATGATTGCACCGCCCACAGCACTTGCCGCCTGTCCGATATAAGGGGCACACCAGATGGAAAGAAGCACGCCCACACCGATGGTAACCACCGGTGTAACGATGATATCTACCTTTGTTTCCTTGCTGACAATTTTGCCGGCTTCTGCCGCAATCGTTGCCACCACGTACACAGCCAAAGGACCGCCTGCTCCGCCTAAAGCGTTTGCCGCCTGCCCCACAGCCGCCAGTGAAAACAGTACAAGCGGAGGACACTGCAGTGCATAACCGATGGCAATGGCCATCGCAACGCCTGTTACCGCTTTGGCATAGCTTGCAATCTGACAGAGAATCTCCACGCCCAGCTGAACGCCGATTGTATCAAGAATCGTTCCGATCAGAAGGGACGCAAAAAGCCCCTGTGCCATAGCACCCAGTGCATCAATCCCATACCGTTTCAGGGAAATCGTTACATTTTTCTTTTCAAAAAAAGCTTTTACCTTACCCATTTTTGCACTTCCTTTTTTGTCATATGCTGTTTTTCTTATGCATTTAAAAATTCTCGCATCAATTTATAGCCGGGATCCACCACGGGACCGCCTGCCGCACTTTTCTCCGTAAATTCCGCCTTGCCGCTTTTCTGCACGCGGCTGTCATACAAAAGACAGGGGACCGGGTCGCGGGCATGGGTCTTGATACAAATGGGCGTGGGATGGTCCGGCAGAATCAACATTCTGTACGCTTCGCCTGCCTTCTCCAGCTCGTCCCGCATGTACTGCACTACCAGCTTGTCAATGTATTCAATGGATTTTACCTTATTTTCCGTCTCACCTCTATGTCCGCATTCGTCCGGTGCTTCCATATGGACGTACACAAAATCGTTCCCATCCCGAAGGAGCGTTTCAACTGCCGCACGGGCTTTTCCGGGGAAGTTTGTATCCACATTGCCGGTCACGCCCGGCACATCAATCACTTGCATCCCTGCCAGGTATCCGATGCCACGAATCAAATCCACCGCAGAAATGACGGCTCCCTTTTTTCCATAAGTTTCATAAAAGTTCGGAAGGGACGGTTTCTTCCCCTCACCCCAAATCCAGAGAGAATCTGCTGTACGGAGGCCTTTTTTCCGTCTTTCCGCATTCACCGGGTGGTCCCTTAGAATCTCCCGACTTTCCTCCATAATACCCCGAAGCAGTTCGGAGGACGGCAAATAGTCCTTGACGGGTCTGTCGGAAATATCGTGCGGCGGTGTAAGCGAGCCGATTACACCGGGATTTTTCCAGACAAGCAGATGCCGGTAGCTGATACCCGGATACAAGGAAATGTCCTTGCGAATCAGCTTCTCCTGCAAGGTTTTGATGAGGGCATGTGCCTCCTTTGTCGAAATTTCCCCGGCACTGTAATCCAACATAGAAAGGGCATCATATGTCCCCTCGCCGCCCAGACTTACAAGATTTGCCCGAAAAGAGGTTTCATTCTCTGCAAGGGTTACGCCGATACTGGCCGCCTCAAGCGGAGAACGCCCCGTATAACATTGTGCTGTGTCATAGCCCATAACGGTCAGGTTTGCCACATCACTGCCGGGCTTCAAATTGTCCGGCACAGTCTTGACGAGAAACTGCTCGCCTGCCGCCGCCATGCTGTCCATGCAGGGCTTTTCTGCCACCTCCATAGGGGTTTTCCCACCCAGTGCCTCCACCGGATAGTCCGCCATACCATCTGCAAGAATGACTATATATTTCATCGTCTTCTCATCACCTCATACATAAAAAGTGCCGCCGCCACGGAAGCGTTTAAAGACTCTGTCTGCCCCCGCATTGGAATCCGCACCAGAAAATCGCATTTTTCACGAACGAGACGGCTCATGCCTTCCCCTTCACTGCCCACAACAATCGCCACAGGGCCCGTGAGGTCGGCTTCAAAAAGGGATTGATCCCCTGCACCATCCGCCCCTGTAACCCAGATACCGTTTTCCTTGAGCTTCTCAATAACCGCCGGAAGGCTGCCTACCCGCGCCACAGGCATAAAGGAAGCCGCCCCGGCAGAGACCTTGTCCACCGTGGCATTTACGCCTACCCCGTCATGCTTGGAAATCACAACGCCGTGTGCACCGGCGGCACTGGCTGTCCGCAGAATCGCCCCCAGGTTATGGGGGTCACAAATCCGGTCACAAAGCACCAAAAAGGGGGCTTCGCCCGCTGCCTCTGCCTTGGCCAGAATGTCCTCCACAGATACATAACCGTAAAGGCTTGTAATTGCCACCACGCCCTGGTGGTTGCCGCCGCCTGCCAGTGTGTCCAGCCGACGCCGGTCCGCCTCTGCTACCGGAATACCCGCACGGCGTGCCATCCCGGCAATTTTCGTAAGCATGGGTTCGGGCGAACCCTGCCGTATATACAGCTTATCGATGGTTCGCCCGGCCTTTATTGCTTCCAGTACCGGATTTCGTCCAATAATACTGTTCTCACTCATATATTTGAAAGGTTAAACTTGTCATGGATAGCACGGACAGCCGCTTCACCTTCACGGCGTGCCACGAGTACAGACACTTTAATTTCGCTTGTGGAAATCATCTTGATATTAATGTTGGCATTGTAAAGTGCTTCAAACATTTTTGCAGCAACGCCGGGGTTAGAAACCATGCCGGCACCCACAATGGATACCTTGCTTACGTCTGCATCATGCAGAATGTTGCTTGCACCGATTACTTCCATATTTTCCTTCAGTGTTTCCAGTGCAAGCTCCAACGAAGACTCCGGAACGGTAAAGCTGATATCCTTTTTGCCGTCACGGCCGATGGACTGGAGAATAATATCTACATTGATATTTTTCTTTGCCAAAATAGAGAACAGCGTAAATGCCTTTCCCGGTTCATCCCCGATATCCGTCAGCGAAATACGAGCCACATCATTATCACGGGCTACACCTCTTACAATCATTTTTTCCACTTTACTTACCTCCTTAACTACTGTGCCGGGTGCTACCTCAAAGCTGGAAAGCACCTCCATGTTTACATTGAATTTTTTTGCTACCTCAACAGAACGGTTGTGCAGAACATTTGCACCCAGACTTGCCAGCTCCAACATTTCGTCATAGGAAATGTCATCCAGCTGTGCTGCATCCGGAACAATACGCGGATCGGCGGTGTATACACCCTTTACATCGGTGTAAATCTGACAAAGATCCGCATGAAGTGCCGCCGCCAGTGCGACAGCGGATGTATCGGAGCCGCCACGGCCGAGCGTCGTTATGTCCTCATACCGATTGATGCCCTGGAAGCCGGCCACAATAACAATTTTCTTCTGATCCAGTTCATGCTGAATCCGTTCGGTCTTAATGGTTTCAATTCTTGCACCGCTGTATTTAGCATCTGTACGGACGCCAGCCTGCCAGCCGGTCAGGCTGATAACAGGGCAACCCAGCTTTTCCAATGCCATCGCAAGCAGTGCCATGGAAATCTGCTCGCCGCTGGAGAGAAGCACATCCATCTCTCTTTTGGAGGGCGATGCATTGATTTCCTTTGCCTTTTCAATGAGGTCATCTGTTGTATCGCCCTGTGCGGATACAACAACCACAACTGCATTCCCTTCCTCGTAGTACGACTTAATCCGGTTCGCCACACGGAACACCCGTTCCGCATTCGCCACGGAGGAGCCGCCGAATTTTTGTACGATAAGTCCCATTTGCTTTCTTCCTTTCTTATTCACCGGTAACGGACACCGTGATATCCGTCCCGAAAAAATTTACATTCTGATGCACTTTTTCACGCCTTCGCGCTTTAAAAGTGCTTCCAGGTCGCTCTCCTTGATATTCCGGAGAATATATCCTTTTTCATCCTCCAGTCCGATGTCGATACAGGTGGCATCTTCGATTTCCACCTTGCTTCGCACAAGACAGGTTACCTTCGTTTCTGCAAGCGGCGTCACATACGACGAATCGCCGGCCGCCCAATCCAGACGGCGATTTTCCGAAACGCCACGGGCAATATCAATCACGTCGGAAACGACGGCACTCGCTGTAGGTAATTTGCCTGCACCGCTACCGTAAAGCATGACCTCGCCCACATTGTCGCCGGTAAGCATAACCGCATTAAAAACATCCTTTACGCCTGCCAGGGGGCTGTCGTTCGGAATCAGCATGGGGGCAACCCGTGCAAAGACCTTATCCTCCCCAATTCTGGCAAGACCGATCAGCTTAATGGAGGAATCCAGGGCTTCTGCATATTCCACATCCTCCGCCTCCACACCGGTGATGCCCTCGGTGAAAATCTTAGTGTAGTCCACATTTTTGCCGGAAATCAAAGAAGCTAAAATCGCAATTTTTCGGCAGGTATCATGACCCTCAACGTCCGCTGTGGGGTCAGCTTCCGCGTACCCCTTTTTCTGTGCATCCGCCAGTGCGGTGTCGAAGGACTTTCCTTCTTCAATCATCTGGGTCAAAATATAGTTCGTGGTTCCGTTTAAGATGCCCATCACCCTTGTGATGCGGTTTGCCGCAAGACAGGTACCGATGGGACGGATGACCGGGATGCCGCCGCCCACGCTTGCCTCATAGCGGTAGAACACGCCGTTCTCTCTTGCCAGCCTAAAAAGCTCCGCACCCTTTTCCGCGACCAGCGCCTTATTGGATGTTACCACACTCTTTCCATGCAAAATGGCATCCTTTGTGAAGCTGTATGCCGGCTCAATGCCGCCCATCATCTCCACCACAACGGAAACGGAATTATCTGCTAAAACAGCACTATAATCCTTTGTAAACAGCTGGGCGTCCGGATGGTCGGAGAAATCACGGATTTCTACAATATATTTAATCCGCACCTCTTCGCCTACACGGTCTCGAATCACGCCACCGTCCTTTTTTAGTACCTCGTACACACCGCTTCCCACAGTGCCAAAGCCCAAAATTGCTATATTTATCATATGCGTCTCCTCCTTTTTACGCTACTGTTTTCCTAACACATTCATGCTTCGCACACCTCGGGGTCTCGAAAGTGCGTCAATCATCTCATCAAATTCCATCTGCATAGCTTCCGTCTGCAACGTCATGGTGATACTGGCAACACCGTTTATGGGGATGGTCTGATTGATGGTCAGAATATTACACCCTGCACGGGCCACAATACCCAGTATTTCCGAAAGCGTGCCCGGAATATCCATCAGCTCAAAATATACCGTTAAAATCCCCTGCATTTCGTTAAACGGAAAAATATGGTCTTTATATTTATAGTAGGCACTCCGACTGATGCCTGTCATCCGCACGGCATCGTGCACCGTTTCGGCCTCACCGCTGCGGAGTAGCTTCTTCGCCTGCAGTACCTTCGGGAAAACATCAGGAAGCACGGACACATCCGCCAGAACATATTGGTTTTTCACGCCCGTTTCCTCCCCCTTTCAAAAAGACTTCCTCTTCGGAATGTCTCCGAGAGGAATACATTTGTTTTCAATATAGTATACACACTTTTTTTCTGTTTGTCAATACCTTTCCTCCATTTCCTGCATTTTTTCTTATTTTACCTATCTGTTCCACGAAAAAAGCATCTATTTAGGCAAAACGACCAAAATAAACCGTTTGTCCTGTTTCTTTGTTTTTCGGCAATTTTTCATAGTTTGTTAAAAATCTGTTCATTTTTTCGGAATAAGCCTTGACTTTATTTGACAGATTATGGTATACTCTTAGATAAGAAATGTACACACTGTACATAATAAAAACAAGGAGGAACGAAGAATGTTCTGTGAAAAATGTGGAAAAGAAAATCCGGATGGCGTAAAGTTCTGCGAATCTTGCGGTAACGCCATGGAAAACGCCGGTGAACCGGCTGGTGCACAGTCCCCGGTGGAAAGCGTCATTGGCGGTCTTAAGAAGGAGCACAAAACGATTGCTCTGGGTGTAGTAGCCGTAGTGGTGGTTGTACTTCTTCTGGCTATTTTTGGTGCCTTTAAGTCCGGTCCCGTCAAGGTAACCGAAAAATACCTGACCGGTATGACCAAGTACAATGCGCAGAAAATGTACGACGCAACCGAAGCTTGCCCGTATCTTGTAGACGAGGACAAGGATAAGTCCGAAATCAAGGAAGAAATCAAGGAAAGCCAGGAATACCTTGACGATGCTAAGCAGGAAGCCAAAGAAGAAAAGATTAAAGTTAGCTTCAAAAACGTAAAGAAAAAAGAAACTTATAAAAAGAGCGAAGTAAAGAAAATCGAAAAGTATTTGGATGAAATGTATGGCTATGATGTAGAGGAATATCCCCTGCAGGGTGTTGCCCGCGTAAAAGCCACCGTTGTTACAAAAGAAGACGGCGATAAGGATTCCTCCACAAGAGATGTCATCACCATTAAGGTAAAGGGTAAGTGGTATGTTATGCAGTCCCTCAGCAAATCCACGGTTGATTACATCCTGGATGACTGGGAAGACTAAAGCTGAGCAGGAGACAGAAATATGGCAGAGTTTTTTAACAGGATGCTGGTTGGCATCAATAAGGGTGTAAATTCCGTGAGCGAGGGCTCAAAAAATATGATGGAAAAGGCAAAGCTTCATACCGCCATCAGTGATGCCGAGAAGGCAAAAGCAAAGCTGGCGGAGCAGCTTGGAAATTTGACGCACTCCTTGCACCAGAGTGGCACAGCCCTTCCGGAAAACCTGGTGCCCCTTTGCGAAGAAATTTCCGCCTATGTCAGCCAAATTGCAGAGCTGAAGCAGCGGCTCGACGCAATGGAACCTGAAAAATCCGCGGCCAGCGGCACTGTTTGCCCGGCTTGCGGCACGGCATGTCGCCCGGACAGTAAGTTCTGTGCAAACTGCGGCGGCACATTATCATAACATGGCAAAATAAGATTGCGACCCCCATGCGTCGGATGAAAAGTCCGTTGCGTGGGGGTCTTTGTTTCGTCCTGTAAACTTCCCGAAAAGGATTGACTTTGCCCACTCTTCGGTGTATAATAAGAAAAAAATACCGGCGGCACAGCCCGTTCCCCGGCTATTTAGGAGGATACATATGCGTCCCTACCTACATAAGGTACAATATTATGAGACCGATAAAATGCAGCTTACACACCATTCCAATTATATTCGTTTTATGGAAGAAGCCCGAATTGACTTTTTTGAACAGCTGGGCTTTCCCTACCATCGTTTTGAAGCGGAGGGGATTTTGTCGCCTGTGGTGCGTGTGGGCTGTGACTATAAAAAGCCTACCACCTATCCGGACATCATTTCCGTTTCGGTTTCTGTTGCCGAATGTAAAAAACTCAAATTCGTTTTGGAATATACGATGCAGGTGGACGGTGCAGTGGTCGCAACCGGCACCAGCACCCACTGTTTTCTCGGCAAAGACGGAAGACCTGTGCCTTTTACGGCCTTTCCGGAATTTTATTCAGCCATGCAGAAGGAACTGAACAAATGAAAAAAATACTTATCATTCTACGGCAGGATCCCGTGCTTTTCGCCTCGCTCCTTTTAGCCTCTATCTCCGCTTTTCTAACACCGCCCTCCGGGGCTTATTTTTCGTACATAGATTACCGTGTTCTGTCACTGCTTTTCTCTCTGATGCTGGCAGTAGCAGGACTTCGGCAGGCAGGCGTTTTCGCCTTTCTTGCCGAAAAGCTTCTTCGCTATATAAAAAGCACCCGGCTTCTCTCGCTTCTTTTGGTGCTTCTTTGCTTTTTTACCTCTATGCTCATCACAAACGATGTGGCACTCATCGCCTTTGTGCCCTTTGCCATTTTACTGCTTCGGGAAATTAGGAAGGAAAGGTTATATGTGCCGGTCATAGTTCTCATGACCGTGGCGGCCAATCTGGGTAGTATGTTCACCCCTTTAGGTAATCCGCAAAACTTGTATCTGTATACCCTGTCCGGCATGGGAATTTCGGATTTCCTTTTTCTTATGGCAAAGCCTACGTTTTTGTCCCTTATGCTTCTTATCGGCACCTGCTTCTGTATCCGCACCGAACCTATTTCGCCCTATGCGGAAAAAACGCCCTTCGCCCGCCGGGACGCACTCGTTTTTCTGTTTCTGTTCATCCTGTCGCTTTTGGCGGTCTTTCGCTTTGTCCATTACGGGCTTTCTCTGTCCATTACTGTTTTGGCTGTGTTTTTCTACCGACGAAAGCTACTTGCAGAAGCGGATTATGCACTGCTGCTCACCTTTGTTTTCTTCTTTATCTTCGTCGGCAACATAAAAGAAATCCCGGCTGTTTCCTCCTTTTTTGCCTCTTTCATGCAAGGGCACACGCTATCCGTCGCCATTCTCTCCAGCCAGGTTATCAGCAATGTGCCTGCCGCCATGCTCCTGTCCGGCTTCACCGATAACTTTTCCGCTTTACTTTTGGGAGTGAATCTGGGCGGCTTAGGTACGCTGATCGCCTCTATGGCAAGCGTGATTTCCTATAAACAGTACGCCGCTACGCCGGACGCAAAAAAAGGTAAATACCTTCTGGCATTTACCCTTGTGAATATTCTGTTCCTTTTAATTTTATGGATTTTCGTCGGGCGTTAACGCTTTATTTCCCCCCTGTTCCACAAAAATCAGTGCCTTGATTTTTTCATAGATTCCTTCTCCGATGCCGCTGACTGTCGTAATCAGTGCCGGATGGACAAAGGCACCGTATTTTTCCCGATGCTCCACAATCCGTCCTGCCAGGGTTGGACCTATGCCGGGCAGTGTGTCTAAAAGCTCGGCATCCGCCGTGTTGATATTCAAATTGCCGCCGCTCGGCATTTCCGGTATTCTTGCCGCATCGTACAGCTCAGTTTTTCGGTTTGTTACGGTTATCTGAAACGCTGTAGGAGGCTTCAGAAGGCGAACGGTATTGTATAGGCTGAAAACCAGCAGCACTGCCAGGCTACCGAGCAGGAGCATATCGCTTCGTTTCTTTTTCATTTGCATTGATACCTAAAAGCCTCCCGAAATCTATGGGAGGCCTTCCTTTTTATCTGTGATATAATTTTTTCGTCTGGTACTTCGGCTCACAGGTCAAATGGATACCCAGCTTTCTGTACACATCTTTATCCACCTGGGAAAGGAGCACCGTGGAATGTGCTTCGCATCCGCGAAGTGCCGAAAGCTGCTGTGTGGCAAGCTTTGCCGCCTCACTCTGGGTTGCACTCATGGTAAGGGCAATCAAGACCTCATCGGAATGCAAACGTGGGTTGTGGTTACCCAAAATGTCTGTTTTCAATTTTTGAATCGGCTCGATAACCGACGGCTCGATCAGATGAATGGAATCGTTAATATTCCCTGCCGCCTTCACTGCATTGAGAAGTGCCGCCGAGGAAGCCCCCAAAAGGTTGGAGGTTTTACCGGTAATAATCCTGCCATCATGGAGCTCGATTGCCACAGCAGGCATGTCTCCTGTCGCCTCACTTTTCGCCAGGGCGGCCGCCGCCACGTGTCGGTTTTCCACCGTGATCCCTGCGTTATTCATAATGATTTCTATTTTCTGTGCCGGCTCTTCGCTCCACCGACCCAGCCGGTTCTCGCACAGTGCATCATAATACCGACGGATAATTTCCGCCTGTGCCGCCGCCTCTGTAACCGCATCATCCGTAATACAGTAGCCTGCCATATTGACACCCATATCCGTGGGAGACTTATAGGGACTTTTCCCCGCAATACGCTGAAACATGGCGTTCAGTACCGGAAATACTTCAACATCGCGATTATAGTTTACCGCAATATCGCCGTATGCTTCCAGATGGTAGGGGTCAATCATATTCACATCGTTAAGATCTGCCGTGGCCGCCTCATATGCCAGATTCACCGGGTGCTTTAAGGGCAGATTCCAGATAGGGAAGGTTTCAAACTTCGCATACCCTGCCGAAACGCCCCTTAGATGCTCATGGTACAGCTGGGATAGGCAGGTTGCCATTTTTCCGCTGCCGGGTCCGGGGGCGGTAACAACCACAAGGGGACAGGTCGTTTCGATATATTCGTTTTTCCCGAAGCCCTCTTCGCTTACAATATGCTTGATGTCCGTAGGATAGCCGGCAATGGGATAGTGCATATAGGTCTTGATCCCCAAATGCTCCAGCTTCTCCCGGAAGGTGGCAGCAGAGGGCTGCCCGTCAAACTGGGCAATAACCACGCTCCCGACATAAAGACCGATAGAACGGAATGCATCAATCAGCCGCAGAACATCTGCATCGTAGGTAATCCCTAAATCGCTCCGCATTTTATTCTTTTCAATAGCATCCGCATTGATAACGATAACAATTTCAACATCCTTGGCGATGTTTTTCAGCATCAGCACCTTACTGTCAGGTCTGAAACCCGGCAGCACACGTGCCGCATGATGGTCATCGAACAGTTTGCCGCCGAACTCTAAATACAGCTTTCCGCCGAACTCTAAAATCCGCTTCTGAATCTGTTCAGACTGTTTTTTTATGTACGCTTCGTTATCAAATCCTATCTTTTGCATGGTAATTCCCCCCTTAGTCCATAAGAAAATTATACCATGCAAATTCAAAAAGTCAAGCATTTCTTTACAAGAAATCTATTTTCTGTCCAAAGAACGGACTGTAATCTGCACAGCATCCACCCAAATACCCGTATATTCTGTCACAGCGGTAGCTACACGCTGTCGGATTTTTTCAGCTGTTTCCGGAACGGGAACACCGAGCCGCAAATTTAGCTCCAGATGAATTACCAGATTCTTTTCCCGCTCCTCCACACTGCATATGAAAAGGCGGGTTACTTCGGAAAACTGTTTTGTTTCGTGGGAACAAATCGTCACCACCACGCCGTGGGAAATGGTGAAGTCGCCCAGATAACTATAGGTGGGACGAATCACTGTTTTCTCGCCGGTACGTCGGCGTCCGGTCGGTCGGAAAATCTGTAGCGGGTCCAGCCAGTATCCGGAAAAGTCTTTCCGGATTTGGAAAGTGGGTACAGGAATAACGTGCTTTCCTTCCGTTTGCCGAATATGCTGTGCCGTCGCCATTTCTTCTTCGGTGGATACATCGGAAATATGAATAATCTTTTCCGGTGCCGGCAGCATAAGTGCCGCAGCAATTTTTTTCACCATATTCAGAGAGGTGCCAACCAGTATAATACGTTCTGCCTCTTCTTTCCGGATGGCACAACGCACTTCCTCCGCGTGCACTTCATCAAAGAAAAGTGCCCGTTTCACCGAAGCAAACTTCGTCTTTTCCCCTTTTGCCGATACGCCGGCTATGGCCGTGTTGCCCCGAATCAGAAGACCGTCGTCAACGATCAGTTGGACATGGTGTTTTTTTGCCACCTCTGTTACCCGGTAGCTCTTCCCTGTTCCGCTGGGTCCCACAAAGCCGTAAACTTTCATAGTCTCTTCCTCTATCTGCCGGTTATTTTTCTTCCCGCGGGAACATCTTTACCGTTCCGTTAATCAGGTGTGCCCGGTTGATGAAATCCCGTGCTGTTTTCCCCCGTGCCGTTCGTCCTTCCACAAAATAGCCGGCCGGCAACACCGCCAGCACTGTCCCTTCCGTAACCCGATACAGCCGTTCTGCCTCTTCGTCCTTACCGTATCTGCCTGCAATCCATTCTACAATCGTCACACTATCGCCCTTAGAAAATTCTCTTCTTCGGCGGCGGCGTATATTATCATAAAGTATCTCCCGGTTACTCTCCAGCACAATCTGCCGCATTTCCCGTTCTATCTGCTTGCGTTTTTCTATCTTTGCCTGTCTGCGTTCTGCATTTGTTTTCATGTACATACCACCTCATTTTCTGCATACCGCTTTTTGCGTTGACTATATTATATGCAATCCGCAGAAAAAAGTCAAGTTTGAAAACATACTTTTCGTTTTGTCCGGATTATTTTTGAAAACAACGGTGACAATGTCGGTTTTCACCTTGACAAAATCTAAGATTTCATATATAATAGAAAAAAGTAAAAAAAGAAAGGTTGATTCTGTGAGCTTCTGGGAATCGGTATGGCGTTTTCTTTCTCTTGTGCGTCCGGCAGATTTTATTGATATCTTAATCGTGACCTTTGCACTTTATAAGGGCATCAAGCTCGTGCGGGAAACCCGTGCCCAGCAGCTTGTAAAGGCAGTCGTTATTCTGCTCCTCATTCTGTGGGGCAGTACATTGCTCCGTCTGCACACCATCACCTACATTCTGGAAAACGTGATGCAGGTCGGGTTCCTTGCTCTTCTGATTATCTTCCAGCCGGAGCTAAGGCGTATGCTGGAAAAGGTGGGACGGAGTAAGATTGGCAACATTTTTACCGCCGGACCGGAGAATATCGACCATATGGTGGATGAGCTGGCAGAAGCCGCCACCTACCTTTCCGCTCATAAAATCGGTGCACTCATCGTATTGGAACGGGGAACGAAGATTGGTGAAATCGTAACGACGGGGACGGCACTTTCCGCAGAGATTTCCAGTGCACTCCTAATCAATATTTTTATTCCCAACACACCCCTGCATGACGGTGCGGTGGTTATCCAAAACGGCCGCATTAGCGCGGCAGGCTGTCTCTTACCGCTGACGCAGAATGATTCTCTCAGCCGTGAGCTGGGCACCCGCCACCGTGCGGCTCTGGGCATGACCGAAATTTCCGATGCCATTGTGGTTGTGGTCTCTGAAGAAACCGGCAAAATTTCTGTTGCGCGGGACGGGGATATGATACGGAATCTGACGGCGGATTCCCTTCGCCGTGCTTTATATAAGAATCTATCCGAGGAGGATAGCCCGAAGCCGGTGGAAGAACTTCGGAAATGGAAGGAGATTCTGCATTGGATAAAAAAATAAAGCGGCACATCACACAAATCGTTTGCGTTTTATGTGCAGTTGCACTTTGGCTCTATGTAAATTATACAGAGGACCCGGAAATGCAGGTCTGGATGCGGAATATTCCCGTTTCTTATATCGGAATGACCGCACTCAGTGAACAGGGACTTGCTTTTGTAGAGGCTGACGGGCCCACGGAAATCAACGTGAAGGTGGAGGGCAGACGTTCTGTTTTGCACCGTTTGCAGGATACCGACATCCGTGCCACTGTGGATTATTCCACCCTCGGCAGTGCCGGGAATCACACGTTACCCATTTCCATTGCCGTTGCCCAAAACGATGTTCGTGTTACAAAGCTTTCCGACACCACGGTAAACTGCCGGACGGATGTCCTGGTTACGGTAGATAAAACCGTCGGGATTACCTCCTCCGGTGCCGAACAGCTTGGGATTCATGACCTGACTGCCTATCCATCCACCGTTCGGGTAACAGGGCCGGAAAGCGTTCTGTCCCACCTTGCCGCCTCGGTGCACATAAACTTTTCTTCGGATTCTGTTTCCGACACCCATACGGTTGTCCTTTCCGACCGCTTGGGCGACACCTTTGCAAGGGATTCTGTTACGATGCAATCCGATACGGTGACCATAACGGCCACCCGTTCTCTGCCCGTAGACATCGAAGCGGCGAACTGTCCGGAAAATCTAACCATTACGAAGGTGGTCTGTGATCCAGAAACGGTAAATGTCCGTGGCACATTGACGGCACTTTTAGCGGCGGATTCTGCACCGGGAACATACGACGCATGGATGGATTTTTCCCATTCACCTGCCTCCAGCGGGCAGGTACCGCTGATATATCCCAGAAACGTTGAGGTGCTGGGGCCGGCATTCGCATCTGCACAGTTCTATTTTGAATAATCAAGGAGATGTAAAATAATTTTTGAGAATTATTTTACATCCCTTTTTTTGTTATCCCATTGCCGCAAATTCCTTTTGCAGTCTTGCAATGATCCGTTTTTCAAGGCGGGAAATATAGGACTGGCTGATGCCCAGCATATCCGCCACCTCCTTCTGGGTCTTTTCACTGTGGCCGCCAAGCCCAAAACGAAGACGCATAATGGTCCTTTCCCGGTCGGAGAGCCGAGAAAGTGCCTTTGCCAGCATTTCCCGTTCTGCCTCGTCCTCCAAAGCTTTATGTACCAAATCTGTATCCGTACCCAGAATATCCGATAAAAGAAGCTCGTTACCGTCCCAATCCACGTTTAATGGCTCGTCGATAGAAACCTCCGTCCGCCGGGCTGTGTGTTTCCGTAGATACATCAAAATTTCATTTTCTATACAGCGAGAAGCATAGGTAGCAAGCTTAATGTTTTTTTCCGGCTGAAACGTGTTGATTGCTTTAATCAGTCCGATTGTACCAATGGAAATCAAGTCCTCCACACCCACAGGGGTGTTATCAAATTTCCGGGCGATATACACCACAAGCCGCAGATTGTGCTCAATGAGTGCCTGCCGTGCACTGTCCCGGTCTGTCTCCAGCCTTCCGATGAGCTCTGCCTCTTCCTCGGGTGTCAACGCTTTCGGCAATATCTCCGTTCCACCGATATAGTGGATTTCTCTTCTGTAAATACGCAGAAGCAGTGTGCGTAGTAGTTCCTGCCATTTCATATCTGACCCTTCCTTTTCTTTGTTATCGTGCCGCTATCTCCGGCGGCAATAATGCTTCATAGCTCCGATCGCGGGCAAGCGGTTTTGTGTAAATACCCACAATCACCTCTCCTGTATCCTTGATTTGCTCATTTTCTAAAAGCTTTGCCTGATCGGGACGAAAGCCGATGAGCATTCCGTGCTCCTTGCCCAGAGAGGAAAAGGGAATGACACGAATTCTTCCCCGGATTTTTTCGTCTGTAATCTCCTCCACCCGCGGTTCGCCTTCCGAAAAAGCCCCTGCCAGTGCCGGCGGCAGCACCGGCAGAAGCCGTTCATACTCGGCAACAATGACCGGTGCTCCGGAAAAAGGCTCACAGAGTGCATTTCCCGTATCCAAAAGTGCGTCCAGCCAGACCTCGCGGCCGTCCCAGAAAATACCTACCTTTCTGATCATATTCTCCTTCGACAAGCGATTTTGTAAAAACCCCCACCCGATACAGAGAATACAATAGGAAATCCCCACGGAAAGAAGCAGTGTTTTCCACGGCAGATTCATATACAGAATCCCGTTTTTTACCACTGCACCTAAGCTGACCCCTGCCCCCGTGAAGTAAAAGAGTGCCATGACGCTTCCTCCAAGGCAGAAAGTGACCAGATAGAAAAATCCTACAGTTTTTATGTACAGCCGTACGCCGCGGATATGAAAGGTCAACGCCACCACAGAAAGAGAAAAAAGTACCTTTGCGAGGGCGGAATACCCAAAGGAAAGCCGAGGGAAAAACATCAAAGCCGCATAGGTCGCCCCTAAAACAGCCCCTAAGGTCAGTCGCCAAAGCGGCGGATGCAGTCGTGCCATTTTCCCGGTCATATATAAAACGGGAAAATTGATGGCGAAATTGATAAGGAACAGAATATCGGCATATACAGTCACAAAAAACACCTCTTTTCCTGTTGTCCTTTTCAGTATACAGGAAAAGAGGTGCAAAATGTGTCGTTATAAAGTAAAGTTTTCTGACTTTGTTTGTCGATCAGGTGGACAGAATCCGGGTAAGCGCCAAATCGGATTCGCTAATGCTCTTTTTCATATTCAAAGCCTCTTCGATGGGAATGTCCGTAATCTCCCCATTCTGCAGTGCCACAATCCGGCTGTCGCAACCCCGCAGAAGAATTTCCACAGCATGGGCACCCATACGACTGGCTTCCATTCTGTCCCGTGCCGTTGGACTTCCGCCTCTCTGGATATACCCCAGCACGCTGATACGGGCTTCGATGCCGGTTTTCTCATGAATGGCTGCTTTAATTTCCTCTGCCTTACCGACGCCTTCCGCCAGAATGATAATATAATGCTTTTTGCCACGGTTGCGGCAGGCAAAAATAGGCTTAATGACATCCTCATCAATGGAAAAATCCTTTTCCGGCACAATAACCGCCTCTGCCCCGTTTGCAATGGACAGGCTTAGTGCAATATGGCCTGCACCTCTGCCCATAACCTCTACAATGCTACAGCGTTGGTGGCTGGATATTGTGTCGCGGATTTTATCAATGGCATCCATTGCTGTATTGAGTGCCGTATCATACCCAATGGTATATTCCGTACAGTTAATGTCATTGTCGATGGTACCGGGAATGCCCACAGCCGTCATGCCCAGACGGCTCATATCTCTTGCACCACGGAAGGAACCGTCTCCGCCAATGACCACCACAGCATCAATGCCGAACACCCTCGCTACCTCGATTGCCCGAACGATGCCTGCCTCCTCCATAAATGCCTTGCACCGTGCCGATTGGAGAAATGTGCCGCCACGCTGAAGTGTATCCGACACATCGCGCGCTGTCAGCTCTTTGATTTCGCCGTCAATAAGCCCCTGAAAGCCACGCTGAATGCCCATAACACGAAGCCCGTTTGCACAGCCTGCCCGTACAACTGCACGGATTGCCGCATTCATACCCGGGGCATCGCCGCCGCTGGTGAGTACACCGATTGTCTGTATCATATCGTTTCTTCCTTTCTTATGGCAAGCACGACAATCGCCGTTTTGCCGTATTTTCTTTCTTTCAAAATTGTTACCGCCTCCGGCAGCTCCAACACTGCCTCTGCCCTTTTTTCCAGTACCAGAACGCCTTCCTCCGCCAGAAGTCCCCGTCTTGCCACTGCGTCCAGCACCGGCTGATAGAAGCCGCCGTCGTAGGGTGGATCCAGAAAAATCAAGTCATAACCGGGCTCTGTGTTTTCTAAAAAAACCAGGGCATCCTGCATCCGCACCGTCGCCTTCACCCCAAGCCGTGTGTCTTCCAGGTTTTTTTGAATAACCTCTACTGCCGCACGGCTGTTTTCTACAAAGGTACAGCTTTCTGCCCCACGGGAAAGGGCTTCAATCCCCAGTGCACCACTGCCGGCAAAAAGGTCCAAAGCTTTTGCACTGCGTACATAGGGCATCACAATATTAAATACCGATTCCTTCACCCGGTCAGTGGTAGGTCTTGTGTGGTCACCCTCCAAACTCCGAAGCTTCCGCCCCCGTGCCAATCCGGAAATTACACGCATACTGTCCTCCTGCTACAGTTCCTTCCCGTACACGTTCCGCGTATAGCTCCCGGTACGGATAATAGTTTTTTTATAATCTAAGCCCAATTTTAAAAGAGACGTGTTGCTGGCAATATTATCCGGATGTGCCGTGGCAACGAGATAGGCAAAGCCCATGTCCCGTGCCGCCGCAAACAGTACCGAATTGATTTCCCACATCAGATTCTGCCCTCTATATTCCGGCAAAACCATACTGCCGCCAAGCTCACCGCCCTTTTTCTCCATGGGCATACCTGCCGCTTCTGCCACCTCGAAAAATTCCGCCTTGTCCGTATCCAGTGTGGAGACCGCCGCCAGTACACCGTCCACAAAACACCCATAAACCAAAAGGGTGCTGTCAACATCAAACATGGTTGCCTCTACTTCCTCCGTAAAAGGAATTAACCATGATTTGTCCGTCAATGTGCCCAGCACAGTGGCTTTTAGGCGCTTATATTCTTCCTTTTCGGACCGATCCAACCGTCTGATTTCCTTCACGTCTTTCTCCTTCCAGTCTGCATAGGAATCCATGGTGATAAATGTTTTACCATATTCTTACTATACCACAAAAACGCCGCTTCGTCAAGAACGCCTGAAAAAATATTGGATACATCTTCTACTTTCAGCCGAATTTGCCCTCCCTTTCGACATTTTTTCGCAAAATATGTGTTCTTCTATTAAATTTTATCGCATATACTATATATTGCCAAAATATTTACGGACTTTTTTTAATTGATTGACTTTTTATTCTGCCGGTGCTATAATGATGAAAAAGTAAAAGCAGAAGAATGTTTCTTCCGTTACCAATATAAGGAAAAAGGAGTACTTAGCATGAAAAATTTGGGTTACTATAACGGAAAATTCGGTGAAATCGAAGAAATGACCGTACCGATGAATGACCGCGTGTGTTATTTCGGTGACGGCGTATACGACGCGACCAGTAGCCGCAACTACAAAATCTTCGCACTTGACGAGCATATCGACCGTCTTTATAATAGTGCGGCACTTCTCCGGATTGAAATTGAACAGACAAAGGACGAGATGAAGGCCATTCTCAATGACATGCTCTCCAAAATGGACACAGGCGAAAACTTTGTGTACTGGCAGGTTACAAGAGGCACTGCCAAGCGTGACCATGTGTTCCCCACAGACACCAGGAGCAATCTCTGGATTACCATAACGCACAAGGACGTTATTGATATTTATAAGAAGGTTAAGCTGATTACTCTGGAGGACACCCGTTTCCTGCACTGTAACATCAAAACCCTAAATCTTATCCCCTCGGTTATTGCCTCCCAGAAGGCAAAAGAGGCGGGCTGCGACGAAGCGGTTTTTCACCGGGGCGACCGAGTTACGGAATGTGCCCACAGTAATGTACATATTTTGAAGGACGGTATCTTTATGACCGCACCGACTGACCACCTCATTCTCCCCGGTATCGCTCGTGCACACCTTATTAAGGCCTGTAAAAAGCTGGGAATCGCCGTGGACGAGACGCCGTTTACGGTAGACGAGCTGATGAACGCGGACGAGGTTATCGTTTCTTCTGCCAGCACCTTCGGCCGCTCCGCCTGTGAAATTGACGGCAAGCCCGTCGGCGGCAAGGCCCCCGCACTTCTCAAGAAGCTGCAGGACGAGGTTATGCGCGAATTCTACGAGGAGACCGAATAAAGCCCTATTTAAGGAGAGAAATACAGATGACACAGCAAGAACTTACCGTGCTAAATCTGGGACAAAGCTTGGACGATTTGGCAAACCTGGACCCCAGAGGCTACGGCGTTTGCAAAATTCTCTATAAGGCTTCGAGAGAATATACCGGCGGACCCACCTGTATGAACGCCGCGCAGAGATTGGTTGACACCGTAAAGGAAGGCGACTTTGTTTATGTCATGACGGGCTTTGTGCTCCGCCCCTTCAAAAAGGCGGAAACAGACGGTATCATCAGCTCTATGCTTCTTTGCCGTGCCCTTGTAAAGGCCTTCAATGCAAAGCCCATCTTAATTTGCCCCCAGGAAAACTACGAGGCCGTGAAAAACATGGCACCCGTTGTTGGACTTCACCTCTTTGAGGATATTCAGGACCTTAGGGAAATTCCGGTTTCCATGGGCGTTGTCGTTTATACAAAGGACACAGACAAGGCCGCGGCACAGGCCGATGAAATTATTGCCAATATGCCCCCCTCTGCGGTTATCAGCATTGAGTGTCCGGGTGCGAACGAAATCGGCGTTTACCATAACGCCATCGGTCTCGATGTGACGGCTTTGGAGGCAAAACAGGATGTCCTATTTGAGAAGCTGCAGAAAATGGGCGTTTTGAACATCGCCATCGGTGACCTTGGCAATGAAATCGGCATGGGTGCCATTCGTGACACCTTGGAAAAATATATTCCCTATGCAAGAAAAGGTGCCTGTCGGTGCGACTGTAAAAGCGGTCTTGCCGCCAAAACGGCGGCAGATAATCTGATTACCGCCACTGTATCCGACTGGGGCTGCTACGCTATGATTGCGGCGTTGGCTTACCTTTTGGGGAATATGGACATCATGCATTCGGAAAAGCTTGAAAAGGACGCAATCATGACAGCCAGCAACAGTGGTATGATTGATATGTACGGCTGGCTCGTACCTGCCATCGATGGCTTTGACCTAAAAATCAATCTCCCCATTGTCACGCTGATGCGAGAAATGGTCAAAAGTGCACTTTCTCTTCGCGAAACCTGTAAAACCTGGTTTGAAAAGGTTGAGGAGCTTCATTATTTCGGCTGATTAAGGAGCAAGTATGGAACAAATCAGATTTCTCCCCTTAGGGGACAGTGCGGTAACAGTGGAATTCGCAAAGGAAATCAGCGAAGAGGCTAACCGGAAAATCCGTTTTCTGGCTACACAGATTGAAAAGGAGCGTATACGCGGTATACAGGAGGTAGTGCCCACCTTTTGCAGTATGACTGTGTATTTTGATCCGCTGCGTATTTCCCGTTCAAAGCTGGAGAAAAAGCTTCTCCGGCTCATAGAGACCTACAGGGAAGGCTCTGCCGGCACACGGCGGGTCTTCCTTATTCCGGTTTGCTATGAAGGTGCATATGCCCCTGATTTAGAGGATGTCTCCAAGCTGACGGGACTTCTCCCGGCAGAGGTGATTCGCATACATTCTTCCACGGACTATCTGATTTATATGCTGGGCTTTCTCCCCGGTTTCCCCTACCTTGGCGGCATGGATCCCCGGATTGAAGCCGCCCGGCTGGAGACACCACGTACGGTTATTCCGGAGGGTGCCGTGGGGATCGGCGGTAAACAGACCGGCATTTATCCCCTTGCCTCCCCCGGCGGCTGGCGGTTGATCGGACAGACGCCTGTGAAGGTCTATGACCCCGCAAGAGAAACGCCGATTTTATACCGTGCCGGTGATTACATCCGTTTTTTCCCTATTACCCCATCGGAATTTGAAAAATGCCGGCTGTCGGCAAGTGAAATTGAAGTAAGGGAGGAACCGGAATGTACAAAATGACTGTTCTTTCTGCCGGACCGCTGTCCACCGTACAGGATATGGGTCGCTTCGGCTATATGCGGACCGGCTTTTCGCCCGGTGGTGCGATGGACACCCATTCCATGCAGCTTGCGAATATTCTGGTCGGAAACATCCCCGATGACGGCGTAATTGAAATGACGATGATGGGTATGACTGTTTCCTTTTCCTGTCACAGTGTAATTGCACTGACCGGGGCAGATATGGCACCCAAAATGAACAATACGCCTGTAGAAATGTACACAGCGGTAGGCGTACAGCCCGGTGATGTACTTTCCCTGCAAATGGCAAAATCCGGAATGCGGACGTATCTTGCCGTCGCCGGTGGCTTTGATTTGCCCCTTGTGATGGGCAGTATGTCCACAAATCTCAAATGCGGCCTCGGCGGCTTTCAGGGACGGAAGCTGCAGGCAGGCGACGAAATCCCTCTCCGTGCCGGTATTACGGCCGACGCTATCGGCAAACGGGTAGCCCAGGCGGAGAACGACTATCCCGACTGTATCGGCGTCCGTGTCCTCCTCGGCCCGCAGGAAGATTTTTTCACAAAAGAAGGAATCCATACCTTCCTTAGCGAAGTATATACAGTAACAGAACAATCTGACCGTATGGGCGTACGTCTTGCCGGTGCGAAAATTGAAAATATACACGGGGTGGATATTCTTTCCGACGGGATTGCCACAGGCTCTGTTCAGATTCCTGCTTCGGGCACACCCATTATTATGATGGCGGACCGGCAAACCACAGGTGGCTATGCCAAAATTGCTACCGTCATTTCTGCCGACCTGCCAAAAATTGCACAGGCACGCCCCGGCACCCGGATTCTCTTCACTGCCGTCAGCGAAAAAGAAGCCGTCTCCCTAAAAAAGCAAACGGAAAGAAAACGCCGGGGACTTCAGTACCTGACACTTTTTTCCAAATAGAAAGGATAGAACCATGGAGTACGCAAAAATGGCTCCTTCTCAGGTCAGACAGCTGATCCGAGAAGGGAAAATTACAGGGCAAACCTCCGGTATGTGTGACGGATATGCCCAAGGCAATCTTTTAATTCTTCCCCGGGAAGAAGCTTACGACTTTCTCCTTTTTACCCAGCGAAATCCTAAGCCTTGCCCCATTTTAGAGGTTGGAGATATGGGAAGTCGTCTTGTGAAGAAAATGGCAACCGGCGGTGATATCGCCACGGATATCCCCAGGTACCGTCTTTGGGAAAACGGCGAGCTCTCGGGTGAATTTACAGACATTTCCCACCTTTGGCGGGACGATTATGTCTACTTTCTGATTGGCTGTTCCTTCTCCTTTGAAGGGGAGCTTCTGGCGGCAGATGTGCCGGTACGCCATATCGAGGAAGGGCGGAACGTTCCCATGTATCTTACCAATATCGAGTGTGAGCCGGCAGGGATGTTCCACGGCAAAACCGTTGTGAGCATGCGTCCCATGACGGCAGAGCAGGCAATTCGTGCCACCAGCATCACTGCCTCTATGCCCCGTGTTCACGGTGCGCCCATTCATATTGGCGACCCGGCAAAAATCGGCATCCAGGATCTTTCCAAACCGGATTTCGGCGAAGCCGTTACCGTAAAGGAAGGAGAAATCCCCGTGTTCTGGTGCTGTGGCGTAACACCGCAGTCGGTGGTTATGTCCGCCAGACCCCCTATCGCCATTTCCCACGCACCGGGACATATGTTCATTACAGATGTAAAAAATACGCTCTTAAAGGATTGAAAACCATGTATGCAATAGACCTCAACAGTGACCTTGGCGAAAGCTTCGGTGCTTATACCATCGGCAGGGACAAGGATATTCTTCCCCTCGTTTCCTCCGCAAACGTTGCCTGCGGCTTTCATGCAGGCGACCCTACGATTATGGCAAAAACCGCCGCGTACTGCAAGGAAAGCGGCACGGCAATCGGTGCACACCCCGGCTTTGCCGATTTACAGGGCTTCGGACGGCGAAATATGCAGCTTTCCCCCGAGGATGCAAAGCATCTGGTGATCTATCAGGTAGGTGCACTGGATGCCTTCTGCAAAAGTGAGGGTATTTCGCTCCAGCACGTAAAGCCTCACGGTGCACTGTACAATATGGCGGCAAAGGATGCAGCACTCGCCAAAGCAATCTGTGAGGGGATTTATACCTATAATCCGAGCCTTATTTTACTGGGGCTCGCAAACAGTGAAATGCTTCGAGCAGCAAGGGAAATCGGTCTGCCCCATGCGGCAGAGGTTTTTGCAGACAGAGCGTACGAGGATGACGGCACGCTGGTGGCAAGAAGCAAGCCCGGTGCCATGATTCATGATGAGGACCTGGCGGTAAGCCGCGTTATTCGTATGATTAAAAACCGTACCGTGACAACCGTTTCCGGTCGTGAAATTGAAATTTGTCCCGACTCTGTGTGTGTACACGGAGACAGCGAGAAGGCACTGCTGTTTGTAAAGAAAATTCGTAGTGCCCTCGAAAAAGAGGGAATCGCTATAAAACCTATTGCACAAATCATAACGGAAAGGGCATAATGCTATGCGTTCATCTCACACCTATCCATTCTATTACCGCGCCTTTGCGAAAATTGATCTCGATGCCATTGCACACAATCTCCGGGAATTACAGTCCTGCCTTTCCCGAGGCGTAAAAACCATGGCAGTTGTCAAAGCGGACGGATACGGCCACGGCAGTGTACAGGTGGCACGGCATCTGGAGGAAAATGTGGACTACTTTGCCGTGGCAGGGCTTGACGAAGCGGTCATTTTACGGGAGGGTGGTATCCAAAAGCCCATTCTGGTGCTCTCCTATACGAGTCCGTTCCACTACGATACCCTTTTAAGCCAAGATATTACTGCCACCCTCTATAACCCGGAAGAAGCAAAGGCACTAAGCGATGCCGCACTGAAAAAGGGGAAAAAGGCGAAAATCCATGTGGCCGTAGATACGGGCATGGGAAGGATCGGCTTTACGCCTTCGCCGGAGAGTGCGGACACGGTACAGGCAATCTCCTGCCTACCCGGCATCATGCTGGAAGGGCTTTTCAGCCACTACGCCTGTGCAGACTGTGCGGATAAAGCAGATGCCCTGTGCCAGACAAGCTTGTTCGATTCCTTTATTGCTCTTTTAGAGGAACGGAATGTGCACATTCCCTTAAAGCACATCTGCAACAGTGCCGGCACGATGGATTTTACAAAGCAGTACGATATGTGCCGACTGGGAATTGCTCTATATGGTCTGTATCCCTCGGACGAAATGGATACCGATCGAATTGTGCTTCGCCCTGCTATGGAAGTGGTTTGCCACGTTGTGCATATTAAAACAGTACCCGGTGGCTTCAAAATCGGATACGGGCACATATACACCGCCCCCCGGGAACGAAAAATTGCCACCCTCAGCATCGGGTATGCAGATGGCTACAATCGCTGTCTCACCGATGCCGGTTATGTGCTGATAAACGGAAAAAAGGCGTCGGTTGTGGGCAAGGTCTGTATGGACCAGATTATGGTGGATATCACCGATATCCCCGACGTCTCTGTGGGTGACCATGCCATTGTTCTCGGCGAAAACGAGGGGGCATGCATCTCGGCGGAAACACTTGGCAGCCTGTGTCATAGCTTTAATTATGAGGTTGTATGCAACTTCATGCCACGCGTTCATCGGATCTATTATAAAGACGGTGTGCCGGTAGAACCGATATAAAAAAGAAATCCGCGTCGTACGGATTTCTTTTTTATTGCCTGACAACTTATTCGGCGACATACGCATCTAAGCTACGGAAAACATACCCCTGCGCTCTTGCACCGTCAATAATATCTCCCAGTGCCTGGGCATTATCCGGGGACACGGCATGAAGAAGTATAACCGCGCCGCCATGCAGGCCTGCCATTACTTTATTATAAGCATATTCCTTCCCCTTCACCGTATCCTGTAGCCAATCCTCATAGGCAAAGCTCCAAAACACATTGGTATAGCCCGTTTCCTTTGTAATACGAAGTGTGCGTTCGTCGTATTCCCCTTTGGGCGGTCTTGCATACCGCATGGGTACCCCGAACGTATCGGCAAACGTATCGCCTAACACCGTCAGCTCCTCCTGCACCTTGCTGTCCTCCTTCACCGTGGGCAAGGAAGGATGATTCTCGGTGTGGTTACCCACAATATGCCCTTCCTCCACCATGCGGCGTACTAAGTCTTCGTTCCGTTTGAGGTAATCCCCTGTGATAAAAAATGCCGCTGTAACGCCCTTTTCCTTCAGCGTATCCAAAATGGAGGCCGTGTAGCCGGTTTCATACCCCTCATCAAAGGTCAAATAAATACCTTCGTCCTCTTTCCCCATATAAATACAGTCGTATGTATCCATGGCCGCAATCTGCTCCTTCGTAAACTCCGGCCGGGCATTCTGCATCGGCCGAAAACCCCAGCCCTCTATTTTTGCCGCCACTTCTACCGCAGGCTCCGTAGGCGGAACCACCGCCTCCCCGGCACCGCACCCCGTCAAACATAAAACTGCCGCCATGGGCACTGCCCATTTTTTCATTTAAATCACTGCTCCCTTCCGGATAATAATCGGATAATTGGGCTGTCCTGTCAGTCGCCGCCCTTCCCGCATCAGACATTCCTTATCAAAAATTACGTTTTCCGCCACACAGTTTGTATCGATGTGACTTTTTTCCATAACGATGCAATTTTTAAGGTGGGAATGCTTTCCCAGCTTCACGCCGCGGAAGAAAACACAGTTTTCCGCGTGTCCCTCCAAAACGCATCCGTCTGCCACCAGACAGCTGGAAAGTGCCGCACTGTCTCCATACCGGGTAGGCACTCGATTTTTCACCTTCGTGAAAATGGGCTCCTCTTTACAGAAAAGTGCTGTCTGCACCTCCTCCCGTAAAACATCCATATTGCAGTCAAAATACGATGCCACGGAATCCACCTTCCTGGCATAACCTTTAAATTCCCAGCCATACATACGAAGACTTTCCTGCCGCCGCACCAGTGCCCCCATCACAAAGCTGTGTTCTCCCCGTGCAGCGGCCCCCTCGATAATGCGAATCAAAAGCTCCTTTTCCATGATGAACATATCCATTGCCGCCTTGCGGCTTTTGCTGTACTGGGGACGGAACGCCAAATCGCAAATGTGACCATCCGCCTCCGTTTCCAGCATGAGAAAACGGGACGGCTCGCCTGTCTCCTCCCGGTAAATGACGGTGATATCCGCTTCCGTCTCCTTGTGCTGCCGCATTGCCTCTTGAAAGGTGATATTGCATACCGTGTTGCCCTCCGTCAGAATCACATATTTCTGGCGGCTACGCCGCAGATAGGGCATAATTCCCATCAGAACGTCCAAATCCCCTGCCAGGTTTCCGAATTTTTCATAGTTTGCATAAGGGGGCAGTATAAAAAGGCCATAGTGTTCCCGCTGTAAATCCCAGGAGCTGCCTGCCCCCAGATGATCCATGATTGACAGATACTTGTGCTTGGTAGCAACACCGACATTGATAATACCGGAATTGACAAGCCCCGAAAGGACAAAATCAATCAGACGGTATCTTCCGGCAATGGGCAGTGCCGCCGTGCTCCGCATTTCGGTAAGCTCACGTAAGGTTACGTCCTCCGACTCTGTCAAAATAATCCCCATTGTATCCTGCATCTATATCCCTCCGATTGCCGCACTTCTCTCCGTACTTTTCCGTACACATGCGTCCACTACCGTTTCATCGCCAACCACGCAAATTTCCCCCTGCTTCTCCGGTCGGATATCTGTGCCTCGCCGCACACGGACGCCACTGCCAATAATTGCATTTTCCACACTGGCATCCGCCTCGATATAGGCACCGGGGAACACAATACTGCTGCATACCCGTGCTCCCCTGGAAACAACTACCCCCCGAAACAGTACACTTTCATGCACTCTGCCGTATATCCGACACCCTTCCGTGACGATGCTGTCGGAAATATGGGAGCTATCTGCTACGAAATGGGGCGGTTGGGCAGTACTGCGGCTGAAAATCGTCCAATCCGGATCGTATAAATCAAACCGCGGCGGTGTCTGCACCAGGTCCATATTGGCCTCCCACAAGCTTTTCGCCGTCCCCACGTCCTTCCAGTAGCCGTCAAAGTTATATGCCTGCAGTCTTTCTCCTGCCGCCAGCATTTGCGGAATTACATTTTTCCCGAAATCGTTTCCGGAATTCGGGTTCCCTTCGTCTAAAATCAGATACTTTTTTAGTATCCGCCAGTCAAACACATACACGCCCATAGAGGCCAGATCATTTTTCGGCTTCTGGGGTTTTTCCTGAAATTCCGTAATTCGCCCCGTCTCGTCCGTTTGCATAATGCCAAACCGGGAGGCCTCATTAATCGGCACACGGATAACCGCAATGGTCGCCGCCGCGCCGGTGCTTTTGTGCATATCCAGCATTTTTCCGTAATGCATTTTGTAAATATGGTCACCGGATAATACCAGTACATACCGAGGGTTAAACCGTTCAATAAAGCCTATGTTCTGGTAAATGGCATTGGCTGTACCTTTGTACCACTCCCCTGCCTCCATTTTCTGATAGGGCGGCAGAATGTACACGCCGCCCCGGTTGCGGTCCAAATCCCACGGCTGGCCGCTACCGATGTAAGTGTTGAGGTCCAGCGGTTGATATTGGGTCAAAACACCGACGGTATGAATTCCCGAATGGGTGCAGTTGCTCAGCACAAAATCTATAATTCTGTATTTGCCGCCAAAAGGCACTGCCGGTTTCGCAATCTGCCTTGTAAGTGCTCCAAGCCGGCTTCCCTGCCCGCCGGCAAGTATCATGGCAACACATTTTGTATCGTGCAAGCTTTCCTCGCTCCTTTCCTTCGTTTTGTCTCATAGTAGTATATTATTTTTTTGCGGAATTTATGCCGCTTTACTTCTTTTTTCACAGCATGCAATAAAAATTTGTTACATTTATGTTAATTTTGGAAATATTCCTTGCAAAAATGCAAAAAAAATGTATAATATAATTGAGTAGATATTTTGTAGAAAAGGAGAAAACCATGGCACATAAATTTTATCAAAGTGTACTTTATCAGATGGGCGTGTCCGCAGGCCGTAAGGTCGGTCTTTATGAGGACGGCGACTTTGTTTTTTCATATCCTGAGGACATGGTAATGTTACAGCATGAGCCGGAGCTTGCACGGCTGGCAGAAGAGATGGAAGAACCGTTCCATTTTCTTGGGTTTACCTTTTTTGGTGCTTCTGTACATAATCCGGCAGAATTTCTGATCTTCGTTGAAGGAGAGGACGATGCTGCCGTTCGATATGCAGAAATGATTTCTGTTGCCATAAGCTCCATGAATCAGCTCCATAATGACCGGTATGACCGTTCCAACCTTATCCGCAACATTATTCTGGATAACGTACTTCCCGGCGATATCCTCGTCAGTGCAAAGGAACTGCATCTTGCTTACGATACGCCCCGTGTCATTATGCTTCTTCGCATGGCAGACGGCAGTGCAAGTGCACACACCCTGTCCGAGGTAGTGCAGAGCATCTTCCCTGAAAAGAACCGGGACTTTGTTTTCAATCTGGACGAACGGAATACCATTTTAGCGAAGGACATTCAGCCGGGTACCACCGATGCAGAGCTGGACCAGCTTGCCAAAACCATTTTGGACACCGTGACCGCAGAAGCCTACACGCAGATAACGATAGGCATCGGCTCCATTGCCCCCACAATCAAAGACCTGGCAAAATCCTATAAGGATGCCCGTGTGGCACTGGAGGTTGGCAAGGTATTCGATACGGAGCACAAGATTATCAACTATGAAAATCTCGGAATCGGCCGTCTCATATACCAATTGCCTACCACCCTTTGCGAGCTGTTCTTATCTGAGGTCTTCAAAAAGGAATCCATTGATGTTCTGGATTCGGAAACGCTGTTCACGATCCAAAAATTCTTTGAAAACGACCTGAATGTTTCGGAAACCTCACGCCAGCTGTATGTGCATCGGAATACCCTTGTATACCGCCTGGATAAAGTGCAGAAGCTGACAGGGCTTGATTTACGCATATTTGACCATGCCATCGTGTTTAAAATTGCCATGATGGTAAAGCGGTATCTCGTTTCTAATCCCATGAAGCTGTAATTTACAGACTGAATAACACAAAAGGAAAAATTATGATTCACTTCAATCACGTTACCAAAATCTACGAAGATAATAAGGCACTGGCTCTGGAAGATGTCAGCTTCCATGTGGAAAAAGGGGAGTTTGTATTTCTTGTGGGACACAGCGGTGCCGGTAAATCCTCTATCATCCGTATGCTTCTTTGCGAAGAAACGCCTACGGAGGGAGAGGTAATTGTCAACGGACATAATATCGGTGCACTTTCCAGAAAGGAAATCCCGTTCCTGCGTCGGGAAATCGGCGTTGTGTTTCAGGATTTCCGTCTTCTGCCGTCCCGTACAGTATATGAAAATGTCGCCTTTGCCATGCGTATTGTCGGTGCTTCCACAAGGCAGATGCGTCGGCGGATTCCGGAGCTTCTGAATATGGTGGGACTTTCCCGGAAGTCCAAGGCATACCCCAATCAGCTATCCGGCGGTGAACAGCAGCGTGTCTCCATGGCACGTGCACTTGCCAACAATCCCTCTATTCTGATCGCAGACGAGCCTACCGGCAATTTGGATCGGGAAAAGGCCGCTGAAATCATGGCCATTTTAGAGGATATCAATAACCGGGGTACTACAATCCTCATGGCAACCCATGCAGAAAAGCTGGTTAATGAGATGCATAAGCGTGTTATCACGCTGGATATGGGGCATCTGGTCAGCGATGAGAAGGAAGGGGGCTATACCGTTGGCGTTTAGAGAATTCCGTTATTTTTGCAGTGAAGCCTTTAAAAGTATATTTCACAATATTCTGATGACGCTTGCCAGTCTCGTCACCGTTACGGGCTGTCTTCTCTTTCTGGGTACTTTTACCCTGTTCAGCATGAACCTAAGCTATATCGCCGACCAAGTACAGGCGGAATGCCGGATTGTGGCTTATGTGGACCCTGCCCTCTCGGAGTCTGAAACAGCGGCACTGGAGGCCACGCTTTGTCGCATCGAAAATGTTTCCGCCGCAGAGCTGGAAACAAAAGCACAGGCATTTGAAGGTGCCCGTGCCATGCTCATGGAGGGTGGCATTTCCATTGACAACTGGGAGGACGATGATTTTCTCCGTGCTTCCTATACGATTTCCGTCCGAGATTTGTCTACCTCCGCCCAGACAGCCGCGGCACTCCGTGCCGTGGACGGTATTGCAGACGTCAGTCACCAACAGGATATAACCGACAACGTTCTCCGCACCACGCAGGTAATTAAGATTGTGCTTGTGGTTGCGATGATTGTTCTGGCATTGATTGCTGTTTTCATTATTTCCAACACCATAAAGCTCGCGGTATTTGCGCGGGAACGGGAAATCCACATTATGAAATATGTGGGTGCTACCGATTGGTTTATCCGTTGGCCGTTTATCATTGAAGGAATTGTGGTGGGGCTTGTAGGTGGTCTGATTTCTCAGCTTGTGTGTATGGCACTTTACGGTGCCTGCACCCGTGCCGTTGCCGGTTCTGTATGGTTCCCCTTTTCGCTCCGTGCATTTTCCACGGTCTCCGGTACGCTTGTTTTGATTTTGCTCCTGTTTGGTGCACTGATGGGTGCACTGGGCAGTTTGATAGCCGTTCGTCGGCATCTAAAGGTTTGAGGAGGTTATTATGAGAAAAACGCCGAAAAAGCTGATCATTATCTTTGCCGCCCTACTCACGCTCTCGCTCCTTGTCTCCTTCGCCGCCCCCTTACTGACGGCACGGGCGGATACCGTCTCACAGCTTGAAACCCAGCTGAAGGAAGCACAGCGTTCCCGTGAAGCGGCAGAAGCCGGTCTTGCGGAAGTGAAGGGCGAAATCTCCAACGCGGAAGCCTCGCGGAAAACGTTGGACCAGGATATTGCCAAGCTGGAGGCGGAGCTTTATACACTCTCACTCCAGATTGCAGAAAACGAAGAGAATATCGCGCTGCTGACAGAGGAACTGGACA
The DNA here is from genome assembly GCA_015068765.1 of Oscillospiraceae bacterium. Classification (GTDB taxonomy): domain Bacteria; phylum Bacillota; class Clostridia; order UMGS1883; family UMGS1540; genus SIG447. The sequence goes on along the minus strand of SVJY01000001.1, from coordinate 59,056 downwards.
AAGCGGTGGAAGCAGCAACGAACTACGAGAATACCTTTAAGGACCGCGTACGTGTCATGTATGAACGCAGTAACGTTTCCTTCCTGAGTATTCTGTTCGGTGCAGAAAGCTTCTCCGACCTTTTAAAGCGTGTGGAAACCGTTTCCCAGATTGTGGAGTATGACAGGAGCGTGCTGGACCGCATGGCGGAAAACCAGGCACAGATTGAAGCGAAAAAGCTTGCCGTGGAAGAATCCAATGCCATGGTACAGCTAAACAGGGATATTCAGGCATCGAAAAAAGCAGAGCTGGACGCAAACCGTGCGGCACTGGACACGGTAATTTCCAAGCTGGAATCCGACGAGGAAGCTTACCGTGCCACGCTGGATGCCGCCGATGCGGCGGAGGAAGCCCTCCGTGCGGAAATCCGTGCATTAACCCAGACCTCGACGCCTACTCCCAGCCAGCCGCAGGTCACGGACAGCGGCGGCCGCTTCTGCTGGCCAACGCCCTCCACCACCTATATCACCTCTCCCTTCGGGACCCGCTATCACCCCGTTCAAAAACGGAATAAAACCCATACAGGTATTGATATCGGTGCCGGGCAGGGTGCTTCCATTGTTGCGGCAGAGGGCGGCACAGTGCTCCGTGCCGGCTGGAACAGCGGTTACGGCAATTATGTTGTGATTGACCACGGTGCCGGTGTACAGACCCTGTACGGGCATTGCTGTGTTCTGCTTGTAGAAAGCGGACAGTCTGTATCCCGCGGACAGCAGATTGCACTGGTTGGTTCTACCGGCGTATCCACCGGACCGCATCTTCACTTTGAGGTGCTGATTAACGGTGAATACACTGACCCGATGGGATATTTCGAGTAAGTTCAGCATATAGTAACCATAAAGATGTCATCGGAAAGGATAGAACAGTTTGTCTAAAAAACCGATTATACTTACTGCACTGATTAGTGTGGTTGCCACGGTGCTGATTTGCTTTGCCGTGTATATCTTCACCCTACCGCCCGTCACCTCCGTAAAGCTATTGCTTTTAAACACCTTCGCCGGTGACGTGACGGAGACGGAACTGGAGCAGGGTGCAATACGCGGCATGGTGGAAGCACTTGGGGATCCCTATTCCGTATATTTTACCGAAGAAGAATATGCCATGTTCATGGAAGAAATGGACGCGAATTATGTAGGCATCGGCATTGAAGTCCAAATACAGGACGGCAAGCTGGTTGTCTCCTCCACTTTCCCCGATACCCCCGCCGATGAGGCCGGTATTATGCCCGACGATATACTGCTGGGCGTAAATGAACTGGAGATTAATGAAGAAACGTACGCAGAAGCCCTTTTAATACTGCGTGCCCGAAATGACAGCACGCCTCTAACGCTGACCGTGCTTCGCGGAACGGAAACCATGACGCTCTCCGTATCCCGAACAACCATTCATCTGGATACGGTTGTGTACGAAAAAAAAGCGGATATTGCCTATATCCGTATCCGTAGCTTTGATTCCCCCACCGCCGGCGAAATGGCGGCGGCGATTGACCGGGCAGAAAAAAGTAACGCACGGGGGCTCATTATCGATGTCCGAGATAATCCGGGCGGATATCTGGGCACGGTGGCGGAAATCGCCGATATGCTCCTGCCGCGCTGCAGTATCGTCTATACGGAAAATAAAGACGGTAAGCGTGAAGCCCTGTATGAAAGCGACGAAAGCTTCAATTCCCTGCCCCTGGTACTTATCATAAACGAGAACAGCGCTTCAGCCTCCGAAGTCCTTGCCGGTGCTTTGAAGGATAACGGCCGTGCTACGCTGGTGGGACAGAAGACCTACGGGAAAGGCAGTGTGCAAAATCTGTTTAAATTAAAGGAGGGCGGCGTAAAGCTTACTGTTGCCCACTATTACACCTCCGGCGGCTACATCATAGACGGAAACGGTATCGAACCGCACCACGTTATAGAAAACAATACGGAAGGTGTGGACCTGCAACTGGAAAAAGCACTGGAGCTCTTATCGTCCTCCGAAAATACTATGCAATAAACGAACTGTAGAGGTCTTCCTCTACTAAAAACAACATTTCACAGTGCAACAAAAATCGGGGCTGTAGCAAAACGATTTTGAAAATCGAGTTGGTCTACAGCCCCTTCTTTATTTTACCAATATATTCTGATTTTTTATAAGGGATTACAGGCTATCAATATAGGCACACGCCGCCAGTGCCGCCGTCGCCCCATCCGCCGTCGCGGTTGTGACCTGACGGATTCGCTTACTGCGGCAATCCCCTGCCGCAAATACGCCCGGTGTATTCCCGATGCAGCTTTCGTCCATATCCGCATAGCCATATTCATTTAAGAGAATCATGTTCCGGAAGGGCTCATTCTGTGGCACAAGTCCAATGGCTACAAACATACCGTCTGCCCGGATTTCCTCGGTCGTGTCCTTCGCTGTGTTCCGGATGCGGATGCCGGCAAAGCCGTCTTCGTCCAGAATTTCCTCTACAACGGTTTCAAACCGGACTTCCACATTTTCCTTCTCTTCCAGCTGACTGACGAGAACCTGTTCCCCTGTGAAGAATGCCAGATTCTGTAGTACATATACCTTTTCCGAGGTTTCGGAAAGTAAGAGTGCCTCCTGCAAAGCGGAATTTCCGCCGCCGATTACCGCAACCGTCTGTCCTTTATAGAACGCACCGTCACACACAGCACAGAAGGAAATCCCGTCGCCAATGTACTTTTCTTCGTCCGGAATACCCAAAAGCCGATGCCGGGCACCTGTAGCCACAATCACGGCTTTTCCTTCAAATGTTCCTTCGTCCGTTACAACCTTCTTGGGATTGCCGTCTACGATTTCCTTTGCTTCACAACATTCAAATTCAACGCCCTGCTCCATTGCCTGCTCCGTCAGCTTTTCGGCAAACGCCGCACCGCTGATGCTGGCAAAGCCGGGAATATTTTCCACCTTCGGCGAGAATGTAATCTGCCCGCCGAAGGTTTCTTTTTCAATAACCAGTACGCTTTTTCCGGCACGCCGGGCGTACACCGCCGCCGTCAGCCCTGCCGGACCGCCGCCGATAACAATGATATCAAACATGGTTACTCCTTCAGGTATTTCTTAATGTCCGAAACGCCCGTGTATTTTTCTACTGCACCGCCTTTTACGATTGCCAGCGTGGGAGCCTGCTTGATACCGAAGGCAGTTGCCAGCTCTGCATTTTCATCTGCCAGCAATTTTTCGTATGCTACGCCTGCCTTATCCAGCGTCATAGCGGCAATCTTGCAGTTGGGGCAGGTTGCAGTGGTGAAGAGATAGACGCCGTCTGCCGCTGTATTGGCCGCGGAAGTTTCCGTCTTTTCTTCTTCCGCCTTACGCGTTAACACTCTGTCTGCCGCACCGGTCACATCATATACCTTCCGGTCCTTGTATTCCTGGCTCTTACCGTCGTTCCAGTTCTGTACCGGGCGGTAGTAACCGGTAATACGGCTGTAAACCTCCGTCTTCTCGCCGCATTCGGGGCAAGTGAACTTTTCACCCGGAATATAGCCGTGGTTTTTACATACGGAATAGGTCGGGGAAAGGGTGTAATAGGGCAGGCTGTAATTTTCCGCAATCTTTCTCACCAGTGTTGCCGCCGCTTTCCAATCCGGCAGTTTTTCGCCGAGGAATGCGTGGAACACGGTGCCGGAGGTGTACAGCGTCTGCAATTCGTCCTGAATATCCAGTGCCGTGAAAATATCGTCCGTATAGCCTACGGGCAAGTGCGAGCTGTTTGTATAGTAGGGCGTACCGTCCGTGCCGTCCGAAGCGGTGCGGATATTGGGGAATTTTTTCACGTCATGCTTTGCAAGACGGTAGGCAGTGGATTCCGCCGGTGTGGCTTCCAGATTATACAGATCGCCGTACTGCTCCTGATAGTCGGAGAGACGCTCACGCATATGATTCAAAACGTCCTTGGTAAATTCCTGTACCTTAGGATCGGTCAGATCGCCACCGAGCCACTTCGCGTTAAGACCCACCTCGTTCATACCTACAAGACCGATGGTGGAGAAGTGATTGTCAAAGCTACCCAGATACCGCTTGGTGTAGGGGTACAGACCTTCCTCCAAAAGCTTCGTAATAACGGTACGCTTCACCTTCAGAGAACGGGCGGCAATGTTCATCATTTTATCCAAACGTGCATAGAAATCCTGCTCGTTCTGTGCCTGATAGGCAATACGAGGCATATTAATCGTTACAACGCCCACACTGCCTGTACTTTCGCCGCTACCAAAGAAGCCGCCGGATTTTTTCCGCAGTTCACGTAAGTCCAGACGCAGTCTGCAACACATACTGCGGACATCACTGGGTTCCATGTCACTGTTGATATAGTTGGAGAAATAGGGCGTGCCGTATTTCGATGTCATCTCAAAGAGCAGACGGTTATTTTCGGTATCGGACCAGTCAAAGTCACGGGTAATGGAATAGGTGGGAATGGGGTACTGGAAGCCACGACCGTTGGCATCGCCGTCAATCATGATTTCGATGAACGCCTTATTAACCAAATCCATTTCTGCCTGACAGTCTTTATACTTAAAGTCTGCCTCTTTACCGCCGATGATACAGTTGAGCTCTGCAAGGTCAGCCGGCACAACCCAGTCAAGCGTAATATTGGAGAAGGGTGCCTGCGTGCCCCAGCGGCTGGGGGTATTTACGCCGTAAATAAAGGATTCGATACATTTTTTCACCTGGTCATAGGAGAGATTGTCCGCCTTAACAAAAGGTGCAAGGTATGTATCAAAGGAGGAAAACGCCTGTGCACCTGCCCATTCATTCTGCATAATGCCCAGGAAGTTAACCATTTGGTTACAGAGCGTTGCCAGATGTTTTGCCGGTGCAGATGTAATCTTGCCGGAAACGCCGCCAAGGCCTTCCTGAATCAGCTGTTTTAAAGACCAGCCGGCACAGTAGCCTGTCAGCATGGAAAGGTCATGAATATGAATGTCGGCATTGCGGTGGGCATCGCCAATCTCATCGTCATACACCTCGCTGAGCCAGTAGTTTGCTGTGATTGCACCGGAGTTACTCAGGATCAGACCGCCAACCGAATAGGTAACAGTCGAATTTTCCTTTACACGCCAGTCATTGATATGCAGATAGTTATTGACAATCTCCTTGTAGTCCAAAAGGGTCGCGCTTAAGTTTCTGATTTTCTCACGCTGTTTACGGTACAGAATGTAGGCCTTCGCCACCTCATCGTAGCCTGCCTTAATCAGAACGGATTCCACACTATCCTGAATGTTTTCTACTGAAATGCTGTTATTCTTTATCTTCGGTTCAAATTCAGCTGTAACCTTAAGGGCTAAAAAGTCAATGATGTCAGAATTATACTGCTTCTCGCAGGCATCGAACGCCTGTTGAATGGCTCCGCCGATTTTTGCCAGTTTAAAATCGACGCTTTTGCCGTCTCGTTTAATAACATTATACATACTTTCATCTCCTTTTTTATTTAATTGTGTGTCTGCATCTATTCTACCATATATATGGTGTCATGTCAAGAAAAATTTATATATATTGTGTTTTTATATCCCTCGAAGGGCTGTATCTTGTACATAGGGAGTGGCTCGAAGCCGCATTCTTTCCATGTTTTCGGGGCTGTGGGCAGAAAATCCTTCCCCGATTAAATTTTCAGAATCTACAAAATTTTGGAGGAAAAATCGCTTTGCCCCCCGGATACGGGCGGCAATTTTTTCAATATCCTCCTCCGTGTGCAGCTCTTTTACCACCGTGGTGCGGAATTCATAGTCCACTCTGCCCTCCAAAAGGAGGTCAATGCTTTTCTCCACCGCCGCCGTGTCCACTGTCACGCCTGCCGTCCGGCTGTACTTGTCGATGGCATTTTTCACATCCATCGCCACATAGTCTAAAAGTCGGGCATCTATGAGGCTTTTGAGCGTATCGGGGAAGCTGCCGTTTGTGTCCAGCTTCACGCGGAAGCCATCATTTTTTATCTTCTCTATAAAGTCCCGGATATCCGGCTGCAAAAGCGGTTCCCCGCCGGTGATACACACACCGTCTAAAACGCCTTGCCGCTTTGCAAGGAATTTGAAAAACGCATCCTCCTCCATGGTAGCCGCCGGGTCAATCTCCGTAACCAGCCCTGCGTTGTGGCAAAACGGACAACGGAAATTACAGCCGCCCGTAAACACGGTACAAGCTGTATGCCCCGGATAATCTAAAAGCGTCAGCTTCTGTAAACCGTAAATTTTCACTCTCTCCATCTCCTTCTGTTTCTAAAACAGCCCAAAATCAAGGGTCTGTAGGCAATCTGATTTAAAAATCATTTTGCCACAGGCCCTTCATTTCCGGCATAGCATCGCCGTGCTCAACATAATGACATAGCCCAGCACAAGATATATCCCTGCATAAAGCACAAAGCCCATTTCCTGTGCCGAGAACAAAAGCCACGCAAAAATCAGGAAGCCTAAGGCTGTCACAAGAGGCAGATGCCACCGTTTTTTAATATTTCGCCCTGCCCGTATGCCCATAAATACCGAAACTGTAGGGTTTATCACAAAAAACAGCAAAAGCACCGCCGCCATTCCTTCGTCTGCCGGCACAAGCTTTTTTGCGGCAAGGGGCATGCCGAACATAACCGCCAGAATGCAGAAAAGCTCCCATTTGGTTTCTCTTAACACAATATCTCTCCCCTACACCTCACTGAAAAAGCCCTGCTCCTGTGCCACATTATACAAACCGTAGCAGTTCAGTTCGCCTTCCGGCGAGGTAATGTACTCCCTGTCACCCGGATACCAGTTTAAAAATGCTTCCGGCAAATCCTCTATCGGTATGCCGGGAAGGAATAAAAGTATCTCCTCGCCGCCTTCCAGGCCATAGGGCGTTGTGTATACGTACCGCACTTCCTCTTCAATCTTTTCTGTGTCTGACTTCTCGGTCGTTGTGAGATCGGAAAGGGTCATGGAATAGGAATAGGTGTCTACCTTTTTAATATCCGAAAAATTTCCCGCAAAGTCACACAGATAGACTGTTGCTATGTATCCTTCGCCGGTTTCGCCTGCATTTGCATCGGAAAAATGACCGGAGAATGTGCCGTCTTTATTTAGTTCCACGGTTGTGCTCCATGCCCCTACCCCACTGCAAAACGTAAAGGTTGTTGGCGAGGATATGGGAAGCAGAAGCGTAGGTGTAGGCACCGGCTCGGCAGTGTGCCGGGCGGTTTCAGTCGGCTTTGGAGAAGCTTTGGGTACCTTGTTCTTCGTTTCGTCGCTTCCACAGGCAGTCAGCAGTGTTATGCAAAGAAGCATCAGCACACATATTGTCTTTTTCATTCTCTTTTCCCCCTAAAAGTTGTAAGTTCCGAAAAAAGCACTTCGGAATATTCTGCTTTTTCTCGGACGTATATACTATACCACATTCGAGTGGCTTTTGTAAAGCGATTCCTGTAATTTTCTGCGTACTATGCCGGTTATAACTCTTTGTCACAACAGCTACAGTCTTTCCCGCAATTTCCGCTGTCAGGACAGCCGATACACCGCTTTCCATTCTTCTTTGCCTTATATATAGCGTAGACGGCCAGTCCCACGCAAAGCAATAAAACGGCAATGATAATAACATTTTGCACAGTGAAAACCTCCTTTTTATAGTATGGTACGATGAAGCGTCTTTCTACATCGACAAGCTTTTTTTATTGCAGTAAAATTTCAAATGTTGTCTCTCCTGTTGCAATATCTGTCGTATAGGCATACGTACCAGCCTCCCGTAAAACCGTTTTCCCGTCCGTCAGCGGCTCGGCAAATGTGCAAAAATAGTGGAATTTTGCCTGGTCCGCACTAAAGCCGCAGTTTTCCGGCTCGGCAAGGTTGCCCTCCAAATCCGCCTGCGGCAGGGGCAGGAAAATCCGCTTTTCCCCACTTTCCGGCACGTGCATATTATCGTTATACACAAGGCAGAGTACGCCGCCCGTCGGTCGGCCGAAGCTCGTTCCCTGCAGCACCGTACCGAAGGTCGGCCCCCGGTCTGCAAAATATGCGTTTCTGAATAAGCCAATCTCGGACGTGGTCCGGCTCCGAAGCTGTGTATAAGCCGTATCTGCGTTATCCCTTTCATAAATCGCTGTATTCCATTCCTCCGGGGTAAAGGCGCCGTAGGTAATCAGCTGCTCGTACAGCTGCCCCCTGCCTCTTATATATGCAAAAAGAGCAGAAAACGCTATGTCAAACATCTCCATACGCAGAAAGCTTTCGTCGTTATAGGCATATTCCCATATGCCGACGCTTTTGGCCAGGGCATACGGATTGTCCCATTCAAAATCCTTCCCGATTTCTTCACTGTCGCTATACCACAAGGCACGAAGCATGAACGTGAGGAACATTTCTCGGCTGACGGGGCTCTCGGCGTCAAAAAGCGTATCGGAAACGCCATTCGTCCATCCCCGGTCATACGCCAGCGAAATATACCCGTCCGCCCACGCCGGAACATCTGCAAACGGATGGGTTTTTCCATAGCCTTTTGCCTGTTCTTCGCAGCCCTGAAGCCGCACCAGCATCGCTACGGCTTCCGCTCGGGTCGCTGTAGCAGCAAGTTCGAACATGGGTCTTCCGTCCTCGCCCGTGCCGATACCCTTTGAAAGACCGAGCCTGTAAAGCTGGTCGGCATGCTTGCCGCTACCGTTATAACAAAAGCCCGTAACTTCGGCACCGCCGTCCTCCAAAAGCGTGACGGCGATGGGAGCACTGCCGTTAATCCGTACTTCCTCCATAACCTGTACTTCTGAAGTAAATTTTCTGTCCCCCGTAGGCATAAGCGATACCGTTACGTTATACGTTCCGTCGCCTCTGCCTTGAATCGTTGTACTTTTCCGTGTAAAATCTGAAGTGCTGTCCTCCGTAAAGTCTGCAAATGCCGCTCGCAGATTTCCGTGATTCGGAATGGATGCGTAAAAGATCACCTTCTGCTTTTCCTGTACCTCTTCCTTTATATATGGCTCGTCCATAGCCGAAAAGGCAATGGCGTTTTCAGCGGCATAGCTTTGGGCATACGAGCCGGCGGGAGCGTAAATCGTCAGCTTTGACGTGTCTGCCGAAAGGACATGTGTACCGTGTGCCGTAAACTCCACTCTCTTAAATTCTCCGGGGGCAATGTACGTAACCGTTTCCGGCAGTACCAGCTTTTTCAGATTTCCTGCCTCGAAAATCGGTAGCGTTCCGTCCTCGCCCAGAAAACGAAGGCCACCCTCCTCCGGCGTCTGAAAAACCAAGGTTTCCAATCTCGTACAGTCATTAAAGGCAAGCCCACCGAAGGATTCTATTGTGGAGGGCAAAACAATTTCTTTCGCCTCTATGCCCGAGAAGGCAAATTCTCCGATATACCGTAGCCCCTCCGGTAACGATACAGTATAAAGCTTACAACCGCCGGCAAAGCAGCTCCTTGGGATTTCCGTGGTTTCCTCCGAAAATTTTACGGTCTTAAGTGCACTACCGTAAAACATGCTTTCGGAAAGATTGGGAACTGCCGACAGGTCGCAGGCGGTAAAATGGGTATACGCAAAGGCTTCCTTTCCAAAGCTCGTCACCTTGTATTCCCCAATCGTTTCCGGAATTACCAGCTCCAACCCCGTTAGTACGTTTTCGTTGCAGCCGGTAATCTGTGCTTCCTTCGCCACTTCGTCTGTCACCACAAAATAAAATCCGTCTGCATACTGCACCGCCGGTCTTTCCGGACCATCCTCCCCGTCCGCTTGCACCGCCGAGCCATATCCAAAGCATAACACCGCCGCTAAAATAATGGATAGAATTTTTTTCATGCCGTCCCCTCCTTTACTGCTGTATCTCCTGTTTTTTACAATACATATATCCTACCATTCATTATATACAAATTGCAGGATACTGTCAACCCATTTATTCTTCGCTTTGACCGCTGCAATCGCCTTTTACTTCTTGTCGGAATGCACGTACAGATACAGGACTATAGCAACCATTGCAGCGATGGCAATAAGACCGCCGAGAAAGCCTGCACCGGGCACCCCGGTGGTAACAAGTGTACCAATCTGGTATACAAGATACCCCGCTGTAAAGCCTACGCCAAGCTGTAGTGCAATACCGCCCCAGAGCCATTTTGCACTCTTCATTTCCGCACGCATGGCCCCGATTGCCGCAAAGCAGGGCGGCGTAAAAAGGTTAAACATCAGATAGGCAAGTGCCGCAACCTTCGTGATAGCGAATACAGAGGCTACCTCTGCACCTGCACCTTCCATAAGTGCCAGTTCTTCCGTGTCAATGAGGTTTTCAAGACCGACAAAGCACACTGCCAATGTCCCAACCACATTCTCTTTTGCGATAAAGCCGGTGATCGCCGCCGCAGCCAGCTGCCAGGAAAGTACGCCCACAATGGGAATCAGCAGATAGGCAAACGGACCTGCCAAAGACGCCAGAATAGAAGCATCTGCTGTTTCTGCCACGGAAAACTGCCAATCAAAGGTCTGCATAATCTGTACGGCTGTGTTACATAGGAGAATAATTGTCGCCGCCTTAACGATATACGCCCAGCCGCGGCCGCACATAGATTTGAATGCACGCCCTAGACTTGGTGCTTTATATTCCGGCAATTCAATAATGAAGAAGGTTTTGCGTGCTTTGTAGCCTGTAAGCTTATTGATCAGGAGTGCGCCAAGGAAGATAATCACGATACCGGCAAAATACATAAGCGTACCTACCCAGGAAGCATCCTCGAAGAAAGCACCTGCAAACAGGGCAATTACCGGCAGCTTCGCTCCACAGGGCATGAACGGTGTAAGCATCGCCGCACACCTCCGCTCCCGCTCGTTACGAATCGTCCGACATGCCATAACGCCGGGAATGGCACAGCCGGTACCGATCACGAAGGGAATTGCGGATTTTCCGGAAAGACCAACCTTCTTGAAAATCGGGTCAAGCACCACGGAGACACGGGACATATATCCACAGTCTTCCAAAAGTGCAATCAGAAAATACATGACCATGACGAGAGGCAGAAAGCCTACAACCGCACCCACGCCACCAATGATACCGTCAACGAGAAGGGCGGAAAGAAGTGGGTTGGCTCCTTCCAGAAGTCCGCCGACCCATTCGCCGAATGCTTCAATCAACGTCACAAGACCGGGAACGGCTGTACCGTTTGCAAATTCATAGCCTTCCGCAATCCATGGACCGACCCAGCCTTGAGAAATCTGAAACACAAGGAACATAACTACTGCAAAAATGGGAATGCCAAGCCATTTATTCGTGAGAATTGTATCGATTTTATCCTGTGTATTTTTTTCTTTTGTGCGTGTCTTACGTTTTTCCGCAAAGGCTACAACCGCATTTACAAACGCAAATCGTCTTCTGTCTGCAGCTTCCACTGCCTGTTTGCTTGTAAAATCTACCTCGCCCTGTGAAAAAGGTGCCGCCTGTACCTTCCCGCAGCTCGCCACTGCCGCCTCCACTACCTCTTTTAGCCCTTTCATAGAGGTGGAAACGGTCCGAATCACCGGACAGCCTAATTTCTCTTCTAATGCCTTCACATCAATCTTTGTTCCTTTTTTATTACTTATATCCGTTTTATTCAGTGCCACAACCACCGGAACCCCTAATTCCAGAAGCTGTGTGGTAAAAAACAGGCTTCGACTCAGATTTGTAGCATCTACAATATTAATAACTGCATCCGGTTTTTCGTTCCGAACGTAATCACTTGTAATGCTTTCCTCCGAAGTGAAGGGAGACATGGAGTATGCTCCCGGAAGATCAACCGCTATCGGTGCTTCCCCTTTCCCGTAAAACCCTTTCTTAATTGGATGTTCTTTTTTCTCGACGGTAACGCCTGCCCAGTTACCGACTTTTTCATTCCGTCCTGTCAAGGCATTATACATTGTTGTCTTGCCGCTGTTCGGATTGCCAGTCAGTGCAATTCGCATTTGTTTTTCCTCCTTAAATTTTAGTTAGCGAAAACTAACCTTTGCGCAAAAAAAACGCTGTGCTATATCTTGATAGCCTCCGCCAGCTGTGTGTCAATATTATAACGTCCGTCCTTAATAGAAACAATACAGCCGCCTTTTCGATGGGAAATAACTGTAATCGGTTCTCCGCTGTAGCATCCCAGCGAAAACAGGAAGCCGTCCAGCTCCGCATCGTCCGTTTCAATGGCACGGACACAATATTCTTTTCCTTCTTCTGCCATACGTAAATTCATTCTGCTCACCCGTTTCTGTTTTTTGAATTAGGATAGACTAACTTTTATTTATAAAAAAATTAGTCTTAACTAACTTCGATTATTCTACCACAAAGTGCCTATACTGTCAATACTTTTTATAAAAAATAATTTTTTTCTTGACAAGCCGATCAAAATAGGATATACTACAAATACCCCCAGGGGGTATTTCGGAGGTGTTTACTATGGATAAATGTGCCTGTCATAAGACAAAAATACGAGAGGAAGCAGAGTATAAAGCCCTTTTAAACCGGCTTGCCCGTATTGAAGGACAGCTGCGGGGCATCCGGGGCATGGTAGAAAATAATGCCTACTGTCCTGACATTCTAACGCAAACTGCCGCTGTGAATGCGGCTATCGATGCATTCAGCCGAGAGCTTCTGGCAAGCCACATTCGTTCCTGCGTGACGGAGGATATCCGGCAGGGAAAGGATGAAACGGTGGAGGAGCTTCTAAAGCTTCTTCGGAAAATGATGCATTAAGAATCCCATAACCAAAGGAGGTTTGTTATGAAAAAATATGATGTAACCGGCATGACCTGTGCCGCCTGCAGTGCCCGTGTAGAAAAGGCTGTATGTTCCGTTCCGGGCGTAGAGAGCTGCGCCGTCAATCTGCTCACAAATTCTGTGGGTGTTTCCGGTACGGCAAAGCCTGATGCCATTATTGCCGCCGTAGAAAAAGCGGGGTACGGTGCCCGTCTCTCCGGCGAAAAAAAAGAGACAAAGAAGGATGCCTCCCGGAATGCAGAAACGTCCGGGCTTCTTTTCCGGCTGTGCTCTTCCCTGCTTGTTTTACTGGTGCTTATGTATGTTTCTATGGGACACAACATGCTGCATTTTCCGCTTCCGGCATTTTTTTCGGGGAACCCGCTTGCGGTGGGTCTTTTGCAAATGCTCCTTTCTTCCACCGTTCTCCTTTTAAACCGACACTTTTTTGTAAACGGCACTCTGGGGCTTATCCGCCGGGCACCCAACATGGATACACTGGTAGCACTGGGCTCCGGCGCATCCTTCGTTTACAGCGTATGTCTTCTCTTTGCCATGACCCGATCGGAAAATCCCCACGCTCTTCTCCACGGTCTGTATTTTGAATCCGCCGCCATGATTGTGGTGCTGATTACCTTGGGTAAAATGCTGGAGGCACGGGCAAAGGGAAAAACCACAAGTGCCCTCGAGGGGCTGATAAAGCTTACGCCCAAAATTGCCCTTGTGCTCCGAGATGGACAGGAGACGGAAATTCCAGCTTCAGAAGTTCGGGAAAACGATATTTTTATTGTAAAAAGCGGTGCCGCAATTCCGGCCGACGGGCTCGCCTTGGAGGGACACGGCACCGTTGATGAAGCTGCCCTCACCGGGGAGAGCATCCCGGCAGAAAAGGAAGAAGGGTCCACCGTCCATGCCGGCACAGTATGCCTTACAGGCTTTATAAAATGCCGTGCAACAAATGTAGGTGAGGATACCACCCTCTCCCGGATTATCCGTATGGTGACGGATGCCTCTGCCACCAAAGCCCCCATCGCAAAGGCCGCGGACCGTGTTTCCGGCATCTTTGTGCCGGTGGTGCTCCTCATCGCAATCCTCACTGCCGTCCTATGGCTATGCCTCGGTCAGTCTGTGGGCTTTGCACTGACAAAGGCAATATCCGTCCTCGTAATAAGCTGTCCCTGTGCACTGGGGCTTGCTACCCCGGTGGCGATTATGGTGGGTAGCGGTCTGGGTGCGAAAAACAGTATTCTTTTCAAAACAGCGGTAGCACTGGAAATGGCAGGACGCATCCAGACAGTGGCACTGGACAAAACCGGTACAATTACGGAAGGGAAACCGGTGGTAACGGATATTCTCCCTGCAGAAGGGATTACACCCGAAGAGCTTCTTGCCCTCGCTTTTTCTCTGGAAGTCAAAAGTGAGCATCCGCTGGCATATGCCATTGTACAGCGGGCAAGGCTTGACAGCGTACCCCTTACCCCCACGGAAGATTTTTCCATACAGCCCGGCGGCGGTGTCTCCGCCACCGTTTCCGGTGATGATCTTTATGGCGGCAATCTTCGTTTTATCCGGGAAAAGGTTGCCTTATCTTCGGACGTGGAACGTCATGCCGAGGCACTTGCCGAAGATGGAAAAACGCCGCTCTTCTTTGTAAAAAATCAACATTTTCTCGGTATCATCGCCGTCCGCGATGCTATAAAGCCCGACAGCCGGGAAGCGATTTCGGCTCTGAAGAAAATGGGAATACACACCGTTATGCTCACCGGCGATAACAAAAAAACCGCCCAAGCGATTGGACGGGAGGTAGGTGTTGACGAGGTACTTGCAAGCGTGATGCCGGCAGAAAAAGAGGCAAAAATCCGTGCCTTAGCTTCTAAAGGAAAAACAGCCATGGTTGGCGACGGCATCAATGACGCCCCGGCCCTGACACGGGCAGACCTGGGCATTGCCATTGGTGCCGGTACGGACATTGCCATCGATGCCGCCGATGTGGTGCTTACCCGAAGCCGTCTGTCTGACGCAGTGGCCGCTATACGTCTTGGGCGAGGCACACTCCGAAACATTCATCAGAATCTTTTCTGGGCCTTTATATATAACACACTTGGTATTCCGATGGCCGCCGGGGCGTTTTTGCCTCTGTTCGGTCTCGAGCTCACCCCTATGTTCGGTGCGGCGGCAATGAGCCTATCCAGCGTCTGCGTTGTATCTAATGCACTGCGATTGAATTTCCTGCAAATTCATTCCGGTGCCAAAGATAAAAAAATCAGAAGAAAGGAGAAAAAGGAAATGCAAAAAACCATACACATTGAAGGAATGATGTGCCCCCACTGCGAAGGGCGGGTCAAAAAAATTCTGGAGTCCATTGACGGCGTTACGAGCGCGGAATGCAGTCACGCCACCGGCACCGCCGTCTTGACCCTATCCGACCCTGTGAGCGATACGGTGCTCCGCCAGGCTGTGGAGAACGAAGGCTATACCGTGACAGGTATATAAAATGTTTGACTTTTCTTTTCTCTCGTAGTATAATGTTTGTATACGATACGGAAGGAGTAGCCTATGCAAATCAAGGAATCTGCTGAAAACTATCTGGAAACCATATTGATGCTGAAAAACACGAGAGGATATGTACGCAGTGTAGATATTGCCAACGCACTACAGTTCTCAAAGCCAAGCATTTCTGTTGCCATGAAGCATTTCCGAGAAGAAGGCTACATTACTACAGACGAAGACGGTAGCATTGCCTTAACAGAAAAGGGGATGGAAATCGCTCACTCTATATATGAACGGCATCAAGTTATCGCCTCTGCACTGATGCATATCGGCGTCAACAAGGAGACGGCCTATGCGGATAGCTGTAAAATCGAGCACGATATCAGCACGGAAACCTTTGAAAAGCTGAAGGCGTGGCTGGAGAAGCAGGCTGCGGACAAATAACACAAATTAAGACCACCGGTAGACCGGTGGTCTTAATTTGTGTCTTAAATTGTATCCAGCATTTTCTGCATTGCTTCGTATTTTTTCTCCATATCGCACACGAGCTGAAGCTGATTCGCCGCCCGCTGGGCATTATGTCGGGGCGTACGAATAGAAAAATACACATCGCCGTTTAAATAATCGCCAAGGAAACGGATTGCCAGTTCAAAGGTGATGACCAATGCACTTTGTGCCAGGTTTTCCTTCTCCGCTCGGGTGAGCCGTCCGCCTGTACCGTCTAAAAAGCCCCGGAGGAAGGCGGCGTAATACGCCATATCCAGCGATACGCGTGAAAGGTCTGTATCCTCTTCATCGGTGGCGTTGGCACCGGAACGTACCATATCGCCAAAGTCATAGAGGGCCGTTGCCGGCATGACCGTATCCAGGTCGATCACGCAAATGCCGTTCCCTGTGGTCTTATCGAACAAAACATTGTTGATTTTCGTATCGTTATGGGTTACACGGACAGGCAGTTCTCCTTTTTCTACCAAACCGGTCAGTGCCGGTGCAAGGTAAGAAAGTCGCTCTGCCGTTTTAATCAAGTCCTTTACTTCCAAAGCGCGGTTTGCTCTGTCCTCGTCCACTGCCTTGCAAAACACGTCCCACCGTTTTTTTGTGTTGTGAAAATCCGGAATGGTTTCCACAAGCCTTGTGGCATCAAAATCCGCCAGTCGGCTCTGGAACTGTCCAAAGGCAAGGGCGGCTTTATATGCCGCATCGGGCGAAGCCGCGTTCTGCAGTGTCACCACATCGTCCACAAAACGGTACATACGCCACACCGTGCCGTCTTCTGCTATATAAAGAAGCGTACCGTCTGCCCGTGTCGGGAGAAACTGCAAGGATTCACGCCAAGGGTTACCACCCTCCGCCTTGATTTTTTCTTCTAGGTGGGCACACACAAGCTGAATATTTTGCATAACGCCTACGGGGTCTGTAAACACATCCGTGTTAATGCGTTGGAGAACATATTTCTCCTCTCCCTCCGCAAGGAAAGAATCATTTATGTTCCCAATACCGAGCGGGGCAATGCTTCGGATCGCCCCTGTCGGCAGAAACCCCTCGGCTATGCAGAAAAGTTTCTTTTCCATATCTTTTATTATCTCTCTTTGTCTTTATTATCTCTTTACGCGGGCATTGCCTTCCCAAATGCTCCAGACCTGTTCTTCATCTGCCGGCTGTGCATAGTCTGTGAGGAAGGTGGTTGCCATGGCACCGCTCGCCCAACCGAACTGAATCCATTTTTCCGGCTCCCAGCCACGGAGGATTGCATAGAGCATACCGCCAACAAAGCCGTCGCCGCCGCCGATACGGTCGAGAACGTGAATTTCACGGGGCTCCACAACGTGCCAGTTGTCCCCTTCCAGCATAATGCCGCCCCAGAGGTGGCAGTTGGTGTTTACAACCTGACGCAGTGTGGTAGCATATACGGAAGTATGGGGATATGCCTTCTTCACTTCCATAATCATACCCTTGAAGGATTCAATTTTAGAACCGATGTCCTTACCGCCTGCTTCCGGGCCTTCGATGCCGAGGCAAAGCTGGAAGTCTTCTTCGTTGCCGATGAGAATATCGGAAACGCTTGCGATTTCGGCAAAGCTCTTATGGAGCTCTTCTTCACGGCCGATCCAGAAGGATGCACGGTGGTTAAGGTCAAAGGAAATCAGGGTGCCGTACTTTTTGGCAGCACGTGCAAGCTCAAGACAGAATGTAGTGGTATCGGGAGAAAGGGCCGCGATCAGACCGGAAAGGTGCAGTACCTGTACGCCTTCTTCACCGAAAATACGTTCCAGGTCGAAATCCTTGATATTCAGTGTTCTGCCGACTTCACCGGCTCTGTCGTTCTGTACACGGGGTCCACGGGAGCCGTAGCCGCTATCAGCAATATTGAACTGGTGACGGTAGCCCCAGGGACCGCCCTGCTCCACTTCCTTGCCCTCGTAAGCCATGTGACGTGCGGACAAATTACTCTTGATAAAGTGTGCAATCGGGCTACCCTTTACGAAGGTTGTCAGCACCTTTACCGGGAGACCCAGGTAGGAGGATACGCTGGCCACGTTCGTTTCTGCACTGGTTGCCTGCATGATGAACCGGTCGCTTGCATGTGTGGGCTGACCGTTTTCAGGTGTAATTCTCACACCCATGCTGGTGGGAACGACCAAAGACCACTTACAGTTTTCTTTCAGTTTCATTGTAAAATACCTTCTTTCTTAAGATTTATGTTATAAAATTTTACGCAAAAAGGATTGGGTACGGGGACTCTGTGGATTTTCAAAAATCTCCGCAGGTGTCCCTTTTTCAATAACGGAGCCGCCGTCCATAAAAAGCACCGTATCCGCCACTTCACGGGCAAAGCCCATTTCGTGGGTTACGATGACCATGGTCATACCGTCACGGGCAAGCTGCTTCATAACATCCAAAACTTCGCCGACCATTTCAGGGTCAAGTGCACTGGTAGGCTCGTCAAACAGCATCACATCCGGGCTCATGCAAAGGGCACGCACGATGGCAATTCTCTGTTTTTGTCCGCCGGAAAGCTGGGAGGGGTATGCATCGGCACGGTCGCGAAGACCAACCCGTTCCAAAAGGCCATACGCCATTTCTTCCGCCTGTGCACGAGGCATTTTCAAAAGCTTCATAGGTGCCAGCGTCATATTGCGAAGCACGGTGTAGTGGGGAAAAAGGTTGAACTGCTGAAACACCATCCCCATCTTCTGCCGGACTGCATTGATATCCGTTTTCGGTGCCGTAATGTCGGTACCTTCAAAGAATATGCGACCGTCCGTGGGCTCCTCCAAAAGATTTAAAGAGCGTAAATATGTAGACTTTCCGCTTCCCGAAGGACCGATAACCACCACAACCTCGCCCCGGTGAATCTCTGTGTTCACATTGGAAAGGGCGTGAATACTGCCTTTAAAGCATTTAGAAAGTCCCTCGGTACGGATAATGATTTCCTTTTTATCTTTCACTGTTACGCAGCCTCCTTTCCAAAAGGGTGACAAGATGCTGCAAAATAAGCACCATAATCAAGTAGATAATCGCCGATGCAACGAGTGGCATAAAAGCCGTATAGGTTGCCGCACGGATTGCATTGATGGAATACATCAGGTCCCCAAGACCGATGTAGAAGGCGATCGACGTTTCCTTCAAAAGTACAACAAATTCATTGGCGAGTGCCGGAAGAACGGTCTTAAACGCCTGCGGGAAAACGATGTGGAACATGGTCGGCATATACCCGAAGCCAAGGCTTCGTCCTGCCTCTGTCTGCCCGTTATCCACGCTCATGATGCCGCCACGGACGATTTCTGCCACGTATGCACCGGAATTGAGCCCGAAACAAACAACCGCCGCAAGGAATTTATCAATACCCAGGGGCATGAAGATAACAAAGTAAATAATCATAATCTGCACCACAACGGGCGTACCCCGTATGACGGTGAGATAAACCTGACAGATAGCATTCAGTATTTTAAGAATAATACCACGTTTTGTAAGCTTAAGATAGGTGGCCCGGATAAAGGCAACCAGAAAACCAATGACAATACCCAGGAGAAGGGCAAATACGGTAAGCCGTATCGTCGTCCAAAGACCCTTGAAAATTGTTTTCCACCTACCGGCCTCGATAAAATTCTTGTGGAAGGTCTTCTGCTGTTTATTCCAGAAGCGGACGAAGGCAGACGCCGTATCCGGCTTTTCGTTTTGTCTGACTTCCAGACAGTCCAAAAATCCCTGCTTAATGTTACCGGATTCAAATTCTTTTACCTCGGTTGTCCCGTCCGGATTGGTGCGGATGGCTGTGTTTTTGTTTTCAATCTCCGCTTCCATATCCCGAAGCCCGCCGAACACTGTGTTGACAACCGCATTGTCTGCATACAGAACAAGACCGTCTTTCAGCTCATACAGATAAATGCGACAATCCGCCTCCTTTTCCTCTGCCCCTTGCAGAAGCTCCATGAGGATAGGCTCAAATTCCAGCTTAAAGTGAAGCTTGGATTTATACATACCGGTCCCGTCTTTTCTTTCATCGGCAGACAGAAAAACGTCATAAAACGGTGCAACTGCTCCGTGAACGTCTACGGTTTTCACCGTACAGTCCAGAATAATATCCTTTTCGTTACCGAAGGATATTTCGTTTACGGTAACATGGTTTTTCTCCGCCACAAGCTGGGATGCCTTCGCAACGGCAAGGGCATCCAGTTGCTGATTTACCACAGCCTCAGCCGCTTCCTTTGTAATATCGGAAGCCGTTGTACCACTGCGAAGTGCGAGGGCAAGCCCCCCTATGAGTGCGACAACAAGCGCCAGCACTACACCGACGATAATCCGTTTCTTCTTATGCATGAAAACTCTCCTTTAAACAATTCTTTTAAAGGTAAAAGACTTTTTACACTTAAAGGAACTGTCTAACCTATTATCGGACAAAAAGCGGGAGGGACGCTCCCGCTTTTTGTACAGCTTTTTATTTCAGATTATTCTGCTTTAATGTAGCTTGCAACGATTGCATCAATCGTGCCGTCAGCTGTCAGCTTTTCCAGTGCGGCATTGATGTCTGCCAGTAATGCAGTGTTTTCTTTGGCAACTGCGATTGCATAGTCTTCAATCGCATATTCTGTTTCCAGAATCTTCAGACCTTCATTTTCCGCAACGAAAGCTTTTGCCGGCTCGTTGTCGATAATAACAGCGTCAACGTCGCCGCCCTTGAGTGCGATAACAGCGTCTGCACCCTTGCCGTAGCTGGTTACGTTTTCTTCGCCGTAATCATCCTTGGAGTACATGTCGCCGGTGGTGCCCAGCTGTGTGCCGATCTTCTTGCCTGCCAGATCATCCAATGTGGCAATAGCGGAATCTTCCGATACGATAACAACCTGGACGCCTGTTGCATAGCTTGAAGTAAAGTCAACCTGTTCTTTACGTTCGTCGGTAACGGTCATACCTGCCATACCGAAGTTTACCTCGCCCTGCTGTACAGCTGTGATAATGGCATCAAATTCCATATCCACTACTTCCAGTGTGGTGCCGAGCTCTTCTGCGATTGCGGTAGCGATTTCAACGTCGATACCCTTAAATGCCTCGCCCTCTTTGTATTCATAGGGAGGAAATGCGGCATTGGTACCCATCTTCAGGGGTTCGGTGTAGGTGCCTGTGTACGTAGCTTCTGCTACCGGAGAAGCTTCCGGGCTTTGTGCCGGCTCTGCAGTGTTAGTGCAAGCTGTAAAGGAAAATACCAGCACAGCTGCCAGCATGAACAATAATACTTTTTTCATGGTCTATACCTCCAAAAAATTTTTTTAATCGCATATATTATATACTGCGTTTTTTTAAATTGCAAGCTTTTTTCAAAAAATTTACAGGTTTATTCCCTTTTGCTGTCGATTTCGGGGCAGACAGGCGTCACATACACTGTATGTTGTTTTTCGTAAAGCACCATTCCCGGCTTTGCGCCGGAGGGCTTCCACACGTTCTTCACTGCCGTAAAGTCTACAGGCACTTGGGCACTTCTTTGCCCAGCACTGTACCATGCGGCAATCTCCGCCGCCCGACGAATCACTTCCTCCGGCACTTCCCTGTGCATCGCCTGAATCAGCACATGAGAGCCGGGAATATTTTTCGTATGCAGCCATATATCCTCCGCCCGTGAAAGCCGGAGCGTAACCTGATCGTTTTGCCGGTTATTCCGTCCCACCAAAACAGAAAAGTCTCCCAGTGTAAACCGCAGTGGTGCCGCCGGCACATCCTTTTGCTTTTTCCCCCGGATTTCTTCCTTAATATATCCCCCGGAAGAAAGCTCCCGCCGGATTTCCGCAAGTGCATCCTCGTCCTCTGCCCGGCTGATGGCATCCACCACTGTTTCCATGTACGCCGCTTCCTCTTTTGCACGGACAAGCTCTTCCTGCACAACCACTGCCGCCGTTTTTAGCTTTCTGTATTTTTTGAAATACAGCTGTGCATTGGCGGAAGCCCCTTTCGTTTTATCCAACGGAATCCGGATGGGTTCCATATTATTATAGAAATTTTCGAGCGTCACCTCCGTGTCGCCCGGGCGGACACGGTACAAATTTGCACAGAGAAGCTCGCCGTAGATTCTGTACTGCTCCATATTCGCCGTATCAGCAAGGGTAGCCTCATGGATGCTGATTTTCTTTCGCGTCCTTTCCAGAAGGGAAACGGCACGTTTCTTAAGGCTTGCACCCTTTTGCCGCATTCTGTCGCTTTGGTCCCGGCGTGTATAGAAGGCATCCATGACGGCGGAAAGGCTTTCTGCCTTCTCTACGGTCAACACATCCCGGCAGGCAAAAGGCGCATAGGCAGTAAAATCAGCCGGTATGCCTTCCGGTGTTATCAGAAGCGATGGAGAAAATTCCCCTTGTTTGACCCGGTCAAAAAACCGCACTATGCCGGCGGCAAGTGCCGAAATATTGCCCTCGACCTGCACATCCTCCCGCCCACAGCTTTCCGCCGCAATGCATCGAGCTGCCATAGGACTTATGCCCCGAAACAGGGTGACGAGTGCCTTTTCCGCCAGTGCCTGGGGCATCGTTTCCAAGAGGGCCGTGCAACGCTCCGCATCCGCAAGGAGGGGATTTTCTTTTTCCTGCAAGGGAGGCGGTGTGTACGTCATTCCCGGCAAAATAGTCCGTCCTGAAGATAAATCGGTATGATGTGCCGCATCTATAATTTTTCCGTTTTCGTCGGTAAGAATAATATTCGGATTCCGCCCTGTAAACTCCGCATACAAAAATCGCTCCGTCAAATCGCCCAGCTCGTTATGCGTGCGAACGGTAAAACGCAGTATCCGTTCAAAATCCGGCTGCGTAATGTCCGTGATTTTGCCGCCGGCAAGATGCTTCCGGAGAAGCATGCAGAACATGGGTGCATCCGCAGGGTTCTTTTTCCGTACCTCTGTTATATGCAGCCGAGGGTTCGTGTGCCCTGCACTGACAGCAAGACGAACTGTCTCCCGCAGCGTGCGGACAGAAAGGGTAATTTCATCCCGTTCCGGCTGATAGACCTTATCAATCCTTCCGTCTTGAAGGCGTATGCGTAATTCATGTGTCATGCAGGCGATGGCAGTGGCATCAAGTGGCATATTCTTTCTCCCAAATCTTTCTTTTTTTCTATTGTATCACATCTTTTTTCCTCCGTCAAGGGCATAAAAAACGAAAATAGAGAGTGAGAAAACAGGAGATAAACAGAGTAAACAAGAGAAAAACGGAGCAAGTGGAAAATAAAATAAAAATTTTTCAAAAAACTATTGACAAAATCCGGAAAGTGGCGTATAATAGGCAAGCATTGAAAAAGAACGGAGGTAAAAACACATGAGTAGTTTTATGGCAAAGCCGTCTGATGTGAAAAGAAGCTGGTATATTATTGATGCAGCAGGCAAGCCCGTTGGCCGCGTCGCAACTATTGCTGCTACGCTCCTGCGCGGTAAGCACAAGCCCACCTACACCCCCCATGTGGATTGCGGTGACCATGTTATCGTAATCAACTGTGCTGAGGCTGTATTTACAGGCAAAAAGCTGGATCAGAAGTCTTACTACAGACACAGCGGTTACGTCGGAGGTTTAAAGGAAACAAGTGCACGTGCCATGATGCGCACAAATGCAGACCGTGCCATGTACCTGGCAATCAAGGGTATGGTACCGGACACAACAATCGGCAGAGAGGCTATGACAAGACTGCGTGTTTATAAGGATGCTACACATAAACATGCGGCACAGAAGCCCGAAGTTTGGGAATAAGGAGGTAACAGAGAATGGCAGAAAAGACTGAGTTCTACGGAACCGGAAGAAGAAAAAAATCCGTTGCCAGGGTACGCCTTTTCCCCGGTACGGGCAATGTAACAATCAACGGCAGAGACATCGATGAATATTTCGGTCTGGAAACCTTAAAGACAATCGTTCGTCAGCCCCTGGACGCTACCGGTCAGCTGGGCAAGCTGGACGTTGTATGTAAGGTTGCAGGCGGCGGTGTAACCGGTCAGGCCGGTGCAATCCGTCACGGCATCGCAAGAGCACTTCTTATCGTTGATGAGGAATACAGAGGCACACTGAAGAAAGCCGGCTTCCTCACACGTGACCCGAGAATGAAGGAAAGAAAGAAGTACGGTCTCAAGGCCGCACGTCGTGCACCGCAGTTCTCCAAGAGATAATTGCAGGCAGAATATCCCATACTGTTTCTTTTCAGTATGCAGGTATATATTAAGCGGTAAACAAAGGTATATATTTCACATCGGAAGGAGGGAAAATAATGAATAAAGCAGAACTCGTAGCAGCAATTGCAACAAATGCAGAAATTTCCAAGAAGGATGCAGACAAGGCTCTGGCAGCTGCCATGAACACCATCACAGACGTACTGGCAGATGGCGGTAAGGTACAGCTCGTAGGCTTTGGTACATTCGAAACCCGTCAGCGTGCAGCTCGCAAGGGTAAGAACCCCCAGACAGGCGCAGAGGTTATGATTCCTGCAGCAAAGGTTCCGGTATTTAAGGCCGGCAAAGCACTGAAGGAAAACGTAAAATAATTTAAAGGCATAGCAAAGTAGCAACCTCGCGGGGTTGCTACTTTGTTTTTGCAAAAAGGAACTGTTTCCGTTTGCCACGACCGATTCCATTCTGACCGCCAAGCGTCAGTTTTGTTTCTGCACCATTTTATATTCATCATAAAACCGGTAATATGGGCAGGTGTTTTTTCCGCCGTACAGGACGGAAAGCTCATCCATATCAAAGCTTACCGCACAGGAAGCCTCTTCCTCGCCTTCGTCCTGTAAAAAATATGCACAGCTTTCGCATTGGGATAACGCCGTCATTCCCCCGCCTCCCTTCTTTTCCTTTACTATATCATAAGGAAGGAACGAAAGTCAATAGTCATATTTTGACATAAATTTCATTTTTTAAAAAAAGCTACCGGTTTCTCTTGACAAACAGACGGCGGCATGGTATACTGTATAGGATAAATCTTTAAGGACGGCACAGAGATGCCGGCAAGATTGCAACAACAGCCCGCTCGGAGGCTGTGTTTTTTGGTGCGTCTTGCTTTGGGGCACTTTTTTAATGCCCGGAAAGGAAAAAACCATGCGGAAAATCAAAGACATACTTTCCATAAATGCAGACAGCGACAGAAAAGCTTCGCTTATCCGTCGTTTCATGCCCGATTTTTCCCATTTTGCGGATATAACTGTTTTACCCGGCTTTTGCGATGTGCATGTGCATTTTCGTGAGCCGGGTTTTTCTTATAAAGAAACGATTTCCACAGGAAGCCGTGCGGCGGCAAGAGGCGGATTTACGGCGGTGTGCACCATGCCGAATCTCGACCCTGTCCCCGACAGTGTACCTACCCTGCAAATACAAAAGGACATTATCGACCGCGATGCGGTGATAAACGTGTACCCTTTAGGGGCAATCACAAAAGGCGAAAAAGGAGAGGCCCTTGCCGAAATAGAGAAAATGGACGCGATTGCCTTTTCCGATGACGGCAGAGGCGTGCAGAGTGAGAGCATGATGCGTAGCGCCATGGAAAAGGCGAAAGCGTGCGGAAAAGTCATTGCTGCACACTGTGAGGATAACAGCCTTCTCTACGGCGGCTATATCCATGACGGCGAATATGCCGCAGCAAACGGACATCGCGGCATCTGCTCGGAAAGCGAATACGGCCCTATCCAAAGAGATATCCGGCTGATTCGGGAAACGGGCTGCAAATATCATGTATGCCATATTTCCACAAAGGAAAGCGTAGAAATGATCCGGGAGGCAAAAAAGGAAGGGGCTGACATCACCTGTGAGACAGCCCCGCATTATCTGATTTTGGATGACAGCCGACTGCAAGAGGACGGACGGTTTAAAATGAATCCGCCCCTTCGTTCACCAGCGGACAGAGAAGCCCTCATCGAAGGAATTTTGGACGGCACCATTGACATGATTGCCACGGACCATGCGCCCCACGCCGCAGAAGAAAAGGAGAAGGGACTTGCGGAAAGTGCTTTCGGCGTTGTGGGTATTGAAACATCCTTTCCGGCAATGTATACCCACTTTGTAAAACCGGGGCTTATCACGCTGGAAAAGCTGATAGAGCTGATGTGCATAAATCCAAGAAAGCGGTTCGGAATACCCTTCGGAGAGGATTTCTCCCTCTGGAAGCTTTCCGAAAGCTTCCAGGTTAGGCGTGAAGCGTTTCTCTCCATGGGAGGGGCGACGCCTTTCCTTGGGGAAACCATGTACGGCGTAAATTACCTTACCGTCATGGACGGCAAGGTTGTATATACAAAATAGGAGGAATAAACAATGGCAAAAAGAACGGACCTTAAGAAAATTTTGATTATCGGTTCCGGACCGATTGTAATCGGACAGGCCGCCGAATTTGACTATGCCGGCACACAGGCCTGCCTTGCACTGAAGGAGGAAGGGTACGAGGTGGTGCTTTGTAACTCCAACCCTGCCACCATTATGACGGATACCACCATTGCGGACAAGGTGTATATGGAACCGCTCACACTGGAATATATCGCAAAAATTCTGCGGTATGAACGCCCCGACGCCATTGTTCCGGGCATCGGCGGACAGACGGGCTTAAATCTTGCCATGCAGCTGGAGAAAAAAGGGATTTTAAAGGAATGCGACGTGGAGCTTCTGGGTACGACCAGCGAGAGTATTGAACGGGCAGAAGACCGCGAGCTGTTTAAAGAGCTTTGTCAGTCCATCGGTGAACCCACCATCCCCTCTGAAATTACATATAATCTGGACGAGGCAAAGGAAGCGGCGGCAAGAATCGGCTATCCCGTGGTACTGCGTCCTGCCTTTACCTTGGGCGGCACAGGCGGCGGCTTTGCCAATAGCGAAGAAGAGCTGGAGGAAATCGGCAAAAATGCCTTTGTCCTTTCTCCGGTGCACCAGGTTCTGATTGAAAAGAGCGTAAAGGGCTACAAAGAAATTGAATTTGAGGTTATGCGGGATGCGGACGACAATGCCATTACCATTTGCGGCATGGAAAACGTGGACCCCGTGGGCGTGCATACCGGCGACTCTATCGTGGTAGCTCCCATTATGACCCTTTCCAAAGAAGACGAGAAAATGCTGGGTGACAGTGCCATTAAAATTATCCGTGCACTGAAAATTGAAGGCGGCTGTAACGTACAGTTTGCTTTAAATCCCCATTCCAGCGAATATTATCTGATTGAAGTCAACCCCCGCGTTTCCCGTTCCTCGGCCCTCGCTTCCAAAGCAAGCGGCTACCCCATTGCAAGAGTGACGGCGAAAATTGCAGTGGGTATGCGTCTTTCGGATATTAAAATTGCAAATACAACGGCGGCAAAAGAGCCGAGCCTTGATTATGTTATTGCCAAGCTCCCCCGTTTCCCCTTTGATAAGTTTGCATCTGCCCCCAACACCCTCGGTACGCAGATGAAGGCAACGGGCGAGGTTATGGGCATTGGCTCTTCCCTTGAGGAATGCTTCTTAAAATCCGTTCGGTCGCTCGAAATAGGTGCATTCCACTTCCATTTGCCGAAGTTTGATAATAAAACGGAAGCGGAGCTACTTGACTATATTGCAGAATTTAAAGACGATAATATTTTTGCTATCGCAGAGCTGATGCGTCTCGGCACATCCATTGAAACCCTGTATAAGGTGACGCAGATTACGCCGTTTTTCCTCGAAGCGATAAAACGTATTGTGGATATGGAAAAGGAAATTGCGGCAAAGCCGGGCTGCTCCGAAACCCTAAAGGCGGCAAAGAAAATGGGCTTTGGCGATAAATTTATTGCAAAGCTCTGGAAAATGGACGAGGTAGAGGTTTTTGCTCTCCGGAAAAAGGAAAATATTTTCCCTGTCTATAAAATGGTGGACACCTTCCACACGGACGCCTATATTCCCTATTTCTATTCCACCTACACCGGCGAGAATGCTTCCCGGCTGACAGACAGAAAGAAAATGGTGGTGCTGGGTGCAGGGCCTATCCGTATCGGGCAGGGCGTAGAATTTGACTATTCCACGGTGCATGCCGTTACAACCATTAAAAATTCCGGCTACGAAGCCATTATTATCAATAATAACCCGGAAACGGTCTCCACGGATTACACCACAGCCGATAAGCTCTACTTTGAGCCGCTTTGCACAGAGGATGTAATGAATATCCTGGAGTTTGAAAAGCCGGAGGGCGTCATCGCCTCCCTCGGCGGACAGACGGCTATCAACCTTGCCGCCCCCCTTCGTGACCGCGGCGTTGCCATTATCGGCACGGACTGCGATGCCATTGAACGGGCGGAAAACCGTGACAGCTTTGAAAAGATTCTGGAGGCTTTGGAGATTCCCCAGCCGAAGGGCAGAGCCGTTACGAAAATTGAGGACGGCGTGAAAGCCGCCGCAGAAATCGGCTATCCTGTACTCGTTCGCCCCAGCTTCGTACTGGGCGGTCGGGCCATGCAGATTGTAGGCTGCGAGGAACAGCTTCGCCAATATCTCAAAACAGCGGTTGAAATTGACGAGGACAAGCCCGTACTGGTTGACAAATATATTCAAGGCAAGGAAGTCGAGGTTGACGCAATTTGTGACGGACGGGACGTTTTCGTGCCGGGCATTATGGAGCTTGTAGAGCGTACGGGCGTACATAGCGGCGACTCCATCAGCGTATACCCTGCCTTCAGTATTTCCGACAAGGTAAAGGGCACGATTTTAGGCTACGCAAAAAAGCTGGGTCTCGGTATTGGCATTGTGGGACTTTATAACATCCAGTTTATTGTTGACGAAAAGGACGAAGTATATATTATTGAAGTGAACCCCCGGTCTTCCCGTACAGTTCCGTTCCTTTCTAAGGCTACCGGCTTTAGTCTGGCAGATATCGCAACAGAGGTAATCCTCGGGAAAAGCCTGAAGGAGCAAGGGATATTTGACCTCTATCCGGAGGAAAAGAAACGCTATTATGTAAAGGTGCCTGTCTTCTCCTCCAACAAAATTCGCGGACTTGACGCTTACCTCTCGCCGGAAATGAAATCGACAGGTGAAGCAATCGGCTATGACGATAAATTAAACCGTGCCCTTTATAAGGCACTCCAGGCCTCGGGAATGCGTCTGCAAAATTACGGTACTGTATTTGCTACCATTGCCGATAAGGACAAGCCGGAAGCACTGCCTCTCATCCGTCGCTTCTACAATCTGGGCTTTAATATTGAAGCAACGGAGGGTACAGCGAAATTCCTGAAGGAAAACGGCATTCGTACGCACGTGCTTCGCAAAATCGGCGAAGGCAGTAACGAAATTTTGGATGCACTGCGGCAGGGACATATTGCCTACATCATCAATACCCGAGATATAGGCTCTACAAATCAGGAAACGGACGGCTACTACATCCGCCGTTATGCTACGGAAAATAATATTACCATTTTCACCGCACTGGATACCGTTCGTGTGCTTTTGGATGTTTTAGAGGAAACTACACTTTCCATCTCTACCATAGATGCATAAGGAGTCAGCATGAAACAGGGATTTTTTGAAATTATTGAGAATAAACCGCTCACGAAAGATGTATACCGTATGCGTCTTTTCGGTGACACCGGTGCGATCACAGCCCCCGGGCAGTTTGTTAACATTAAGCTGGACGGTCTCTTCCTTCGCCGTCCCATTTCCGTCTGCGATGCAGAGGAAAAAGTGCTTACCATTTTGTATAAGGTGGTAGGCAAGGGAACGGAACAGATGGCAAAAATGGAGAGCGGCAAGCTGGATGTGCTGACAGGTCTGGGAAACGGCTACGACACAGCCTGTTCCGGCGAAAAACCCCTCCTTCTTGGCGGTGGCGTAGGTGTTCCGCCCCTGTACGGTCTTTGTAAAAAGCTGATCGGTGAAGGAAAAAAAGTGCGTGTGGTGTTAGGCTTTAATACAAAAGACGAAATCTTTTATGAAGAAGAATTCCGTGCCCTTGGGGCAGATGTTTTTGTTACCACTGTGGACGGCTCCTATGGCAAAAAGGGGTTTGTAACAGATGCCTTAGGGGAAGACTACACCTATTTTTACACCTGTGGACCCGAACCGATGCTCAAAGCTGTTTTTAACGCCACGAGCACAGAAGGACAGCTGAGCTTTGAAGAGAGAATGGGCTGTGGCTTTGGTGCCTGTATGGGCTGCTCCTGCAAAACCATTTACGGCAATCGCCGCATCTGCAAGGAAGGCCCCGTGCTTCGGAAGGAGGAGATTTTATGGTAGACACAAAGGTCACCCTTTGCGGCATAGAACTGGATAATCCTGTCATTCCTGCCAGCGGCACGTTTGGGTACGGGTATGAATTTGCAGAGATTTACGATATCAATATTTTGGGGACATTCTCCTTTAAGGGAACAACAAAGGACCCCCGCTATGGAAATCCCACGCCCCGGATTGCAGAATGCACTGCGGGAATGATTAATGCCGTGGGACTGCAAAACCCCGGTGTAGACAAGGTGATCAGCGAAGAGCTTCCCCGTATGAAACAGTGCTTTCATAAAAAAGTGATGGCAAATATCAGCGGTTTTGCAGTAGAAGAATATGTGCATTGTGCAGAAAAACTGGACAGGTGTGAAGAGGTAGGCTGGCTGGAAATTAACGTTAGCTGTCCCAATGTCCACGGCGGCGGCATGAGCTTCGGCACTGTGCCAGAAAATGCGGCAGAGGTTACGCGTGCCGTGAAAGAAAAGACGAAAAAGCCTGTAATTATTAAGCTTTCCCCCAATGTGACCGACATTGTTGCCATTGCAAAGGCATGCGAAGAAGCCGGGGCGAACGGCATTAGCCTCATCAACACCCTTTTGGGAATGCGTATTAACCTCAGAACCGGAAAACCGATCATTGCCAATAAAATGGGTGGCTTTTCCGGGGCGGCGATTTTTCCTGTTGCTGTTCGCATGGTGTATCAGGTGGCAAACGCCGTAAAAATCCCCGTAGTGGGCATTGGCGGCGTGGAAACGGCAGAGGATGTCATCGAAATGATGATGGCAGGGGCAACGGCGGTAGAAGTGGGTGCGGCAAACCTTGTAAACCCCTACGCTTGCCGCGACATTATAAAAGATTTGCCTCGCGTTATGGAAAAATACAGAATCAGCACGCTACGCGATATCGTCGGCAGTGCAAAATAGAAAGGAAGAGTAAAATGGGAAAAGACGTTATCATCGCCTGCGACTTTGACAGTGCGGAAAAATGCCTTGCATTTTTAGACAAATTTGAAGGGAAAAAGCCTTTTGTTAAAATCGGCATGGAGCTTTTCTACGGTGCCGGGCCCGATATCGTGCGGCAAATTAAAGAACGGGGACACAAAATTTTCCTCGACTTAAAGCTTTGCGACATTCCGAACACGGTTAAAAAATCCATGGCGGTTTTATCACGCCTCGATGTGGATATGACGAATCTCCATGCCTTCGGCACCATTCCCATGATGGAAGCGGCAATCGAAGGCCTGACGCGGCCTGACGGTACACGCCCGATTTTGATTGCAGTCACCCAGCTGACAAGCACGGACGAAGCCCATATGAAGAGTGACCTTCTCATAAACGAACCCATCGACAAGGTGGTTATGCACTACGCGCAGAATGCAAAGGTGGCAGGACTCGATGGCGTCGTTTGCTCGCCGCTGGAAGCCGGTAAGGTGCATGACGCATGCGGCAACGGATTTTTGACCGTGACCCCCGGCGTTCGTTTTTCGGACGGAGATGTGGGTGACCAGAAACGTATCACCACGCCCGAAGGTGCGAAGGCACTGGGCTCTGATTATATCGTAGTCGGCAGACCGATTACCGCCGCAGAAGACCCGGTGGCGGCATACGAAAGATGCGTCAAAGAATTTGTAGGATAAGGAGAAAATACAATGGAAAAAAGAATTGCAAAAGATTTACTTTCAATTAAAGCGGTCTTCTTCAGACCCGATGAGCCCTTCACATGGGCAAGCGGCATCAAAAGCCCTGTTTACTGTGATAACCGCCTGACACTGACAGCAACCGAAGTTCGCAACGATGTGGAAAACGGTCTTGCAGAGCTTATCAAAACCCATTATCCGGAGGCGGAAGTGCTGATGGGCACCTCTACCGCCGGCATTGCCCACGCCGCTATTACGGCACATATTCTGGATATGCCAATGGGATATGTTCGTTCCGGCAAGAAGGACCACGGAAGAAACAACCAGATTGAAGGAAAGCTGGAGAAGGGACAGAAGGTCGTCGTTGTGGAAGACCTCATCTCCACCGGCGGCAGTGTACTCGAGGTTGTGGACGTACTTCGGGAAGCCGGAGCAGAAGTGCTGGGCGTTGTAAGCATCTTCACCTACGGCATGGAAAAGGGCATAAAGCGTCTTGCCGAAGCGAATGTGAAGAATGTTTCTCTGACGAACTTTGACGTGATTGCGGAAATCGCCGCAGAAGAAGGCTATATTCGTCCAGCGGATGTGGCTCGGCTGATTGCATTCCGCAATAATCCCTCTGACGAATCCTGGATAGGTGGAGGCAAATAAGATGAAAAGAAGCGTAATCGATATACTGGACCTGACCACAGCGGAAATCGATGCACTGCTCTCTACCGCTGAGGATATCATGGATCATCCGAAGGAATACGCAGAAAGATGTCACGGCAAAAAACTGGCGACTCTCTTTTTTGAGCCGTCCACCCGTACGCGCCTCAGCTTTGAAGCGGCCATGTATGAGCTTGGCGGTAACGTTTTAGGCTTTTCAGAGCCGAACAGCTCTTCTGCCTCCAAGGGCGAAAGTATGGCGGATACTGCCCGGGTACTAAGCTGTTATGCCGATATTATGGCAATTCGCCACCCTATGGCAGGTGCCCCCTATGTAGCGGCACAAAACGCCAGCGTACCGGTGATAAATGCCGGAGACGGCGGTCACTGCCACCCCACCCAGACCCTTGCGGATCTTCTGACGATTAAGAGAAAGAAGGGTACGCTGGAAAATCTGACAGTGGGTCTTTGCGGCGATTTAAAATACGGTAGAACTGTCCATTCCCTGATTGCCGCACTGGCAAGATACACCGGTACAAAGTTCGTACTGATTTCTCCTGTGGAGCTTTCGTTGCCCAGCTATGTAAAACGGGAAATCTTAGACGGACAGGGTATTTGTTACCGACAGGCGACAAGTCTCGAGGCTGTACTTCCCGAGCTGGATATTTTATACATGACCCGTATTCAGCGTGAGCGTTTTGAAAAGCCCGAAGAATATGAACGACTGAAGGACAGCTATATTCTGACAGCAGACAAGCTGACAAAGGCCAGAAAAGACTTAATCGTCATGCATCCCCTGCCGCGAGTAAACGAAATCAGCGTGTCGGTGGATAAGGATCCCCGTGCTTGCTATTTCTTGCAGGCACTCTGCGGCAAATATATGCGTATGGCTCTGATTTTAAAGCTTTTGGAGACTGCCGACAAAGATGTGGAGCCCTTCGCACCGTCGGTTATCTTTGATACGATGCAGTGCCAAAATCCCACCTGTATTACAGCAAAGGAACAAGAGCTATCCCATGCCTTTTATCCGGTCAATGAAGAAAATGGAATTTATCGCTGTGTATACTGCGAGGAAAAAGTGATACGCTGACAAGCGGTAACGGTCCGTGTGGAAAGGAGACGTAAAATGGCAGAAAAACCAAAAGGTTTTTTTAAAAAAACGGAAAATTTTTGGTACCACTATAAAATTGTTGTCCTGATTGTCCTATTTTTTCTTTGCAGTGCCCTTTTTCTGACTGCTGACTATTTGAAAAAAAAGGACCCGGACATGGTACTTGCCTACGCAGGTGCAAGTTACGGAGACGAAAGCCAGTTTGCCCGGGCAGAGGATGCCTTTAAAGCGATTATCGGCGACCTTAACGGGGACGGAAAGATTCAGCTGAATTACCGTTTTATGTTTATCCGGGGGGAAAACATTACAAGCTCTGACCTAGATAAGCAGCAAGGATTTAACTATTCGTTCCTGGACAAAAACGTTCGCCTCTATATCATCGAGGATGCTCTCTTTTCAGAAAAACAACTTTATTTTGAGCCGCTGGAAGATATCCTTCCGGCAGAAAGCCTTGCAGGGGGACTGAAAAATCTGGAAGGACAGGTTTGTGCTATCCCGCTTGCTGATAAACCGGTGGCAGAAGCGATGGATTTCAACCGTCCGGAGCTTTATGTCGCCGTCAAACGGATTATGGACCCGGAACGGAACAATGAACTGGTGCATCGACAACACGAGAAGGCAAAAGAAGTGTTAAAATATATTGCGGAAGGAGAAAAGTAAAATGAAAACTCTACACGTATTGGACCATCCCATGATTCAGCACAAGCTGACAATCATGCGGAAAAAGGAAACAGGAACAAAGGATTTCCGGGAGCTATTGGAGGAAATTTCTCTGCTCATGGGCTATGAGGTCACAAGAGATTTCCCTCTGGAGCCTGTGGAAATTGAAACACCCATGCAAAAAATGGAAGCTGCGCAGATTTCCGGCAAAAAGGTGGCGATTGTACCTATTCTCCGTGCCGGGCTCGGTATGGTGGACGGCCTCCTGCAGCTTCTGCCGGTAGCGAGAGTGGGGCATATCGGTCTTTACCGTGACCATGACACCCATAAGCCTGTTGTATACTACTGCAAGCTTCCCACCGATATCAGTGATCGCCTCGTTATTGTAACCGATCCTATGCTTGCCACCGGCGGCAGTGCTTCTGACGCCATCCAGATGCTTAAAGAGCGTGGCTGTAAAAATATACGTCTTATGTGTCTGGTTTCCGCTCCCGAAGGTGTAAAATATGTACAGAAAATGCATCCGGATGTAGATATTTATACAGCCGCCATGGATGAAAAGCTGAACGAGGATGCCTACATCATGCCGGGGCTCGGCGATGCCGGCGATCGGATTTTCGGTACAAAATAACTGATACCGAGGAAAAACCTCATAGGCAAACCTTTGTATATGCAAAAACCGGGGAAGTAAAAAACGTTTTTACTTCCCCGGTTTTTTGGGTTATGTATTAGAAATCAATACTGGACTTGCGCATAAATTCCGGAAGCTGCAAATCTTCAGAACCGAAGTTTGTGGGTTCAGAAGGCGTCTGCGGTGTGATGCCCCGCGTTTTATCGAAATTGGTAACCTGCAAATTTTCCAAATCCTGCTTTCTGCCGGACTTGCATCCTGTGGCAATAACGGTAATCGAAATTTCATCCCCCATTGTTTCGTCAATGGCCATACCGAAAATAACCTCTGCATTGGGATCAGCACAGCTATGAATCAGGTTTGCTGCATCTGTTACCTCATTGAGTGTAAGCTCGGCACCGCCGGTAATGTTAAACAAAATACCGGTTGCCCCGTCGATGGATGTTTCCAAAAGCGGGCTGGCGATTGCCATACGTGCCGCTTCTTCGGCACGGTTTTCACCGCTGGCACGACCGATGCCCATGTGTGCAAAGCCTGCATCCTTCATAATTCTGGTTACATCTGCAAAGTCGGCATTTACATCGCCGGCTGCGTTAATCATTTCCGAAATACCCTGTACGCCCTGCCGCAATGTTTCGTCTGCCATTTTGAAAGCTTCCTTCACCGTTGTCTTTGCACTGCAAAGCTGGAGAAGCTTATCATTCGGAATAACAATGATGGTATCCACAGACTCACGAAGTGCCGCAATTCCTTCCTCTGCCTGTGCCATACGACGCTTGAGTTCAAAAGAAAACGGCTTTGTTACGATACCCACCGTAAGAATTCCCTTTTCCTTTGCAATAGACGCAACAACAGGTGCTGCACCTGTACCTGTGCCGCCGCCCATACCGGCAGTAACAAATACCATGTCGGCATCTTCCAGAATGTTTTCGATTTCGCTCCGGCTTTCTTCTGCCGCCTTGCGTCCGATATCGGGGTTTGCACCGGCACCCTGTCCTTTTGTAATTTTTTCACCAATCTGAATCGTTTTGTCGGCTTTTGAACAGGACAGTGCCTGCTTGTCCGTATTGATTGCAACAAATTCCACGCCGCGGATTCCGT
The DNA here is from genome assembly GCA_015068765.1 of Oscillospiraceae bacterium. Classification (GTDB taxonomy): domain Bacteria; phylum Bacillota; class Clostridia; order UMGS1883; family UMGS1540; genus SIG447. Next base: position 23,446 of record SVJY01000001.1, on the reverse strand, counting down.
TTTCCACCATACGGTTGACAGCATTTCCACCACCGCCGCCTACACCGACAACTTTAATAACCTGTGCTAAATTCATACCCTCTATGGCCATGATTGATCCTCCTTAGTCTTTCTCTACTTTATTGTATCGCTTTTTACACATTTATGCAAGAGAATTTTGAAATTTTTTCTCTTTTTTTTTGATTTTTTTAATTTTCATGGTGTCGATAGGAAAACTGTCCCTCTCCTGTCCACTTTAAAACACCGCTGCTCTCTCTGTTTATCCCTTCATATCCGCCGCACATAATGTTTTTACACATCTGCAATTTATAGGAAAGCTCGTCCATACCGCCCAAATGAATCTCCAGATTATGCTCGGTTTCTAAAACCGTATTGATAGATGATTCCAGCCGCATATGCCGTATTGTCACCGAAAGGTCTGCACCTTTCAGTTCGGAAAGAAGCAGCTTGAAGTTTCCTAAGAAATTCTCGTCCGTCATTAAAATGGTACTGCCTGGCTGTGCGGTGTCCACCGTACCGCCCGACACTGTCATAACCGATTCCGGTTCTGCGGCGATTCGCAGTACCCGCCCTTCGCTATCGATGATCGCATAGCCGCCGGTACACCGTATTGCCGCCGCCTCTTCCCTTTCCGTTACCGTAATCGCTACTTTCGCCGGAAAACGCCGCTTTACGGTTGCCGAAAGCACATATGGCTGTGCTAAAAGACGCTCTTCCACATCTTTCATGGATATCTGATAGATGTTTTTACCTGTGGGTACGGCGGCAACAGTGAGAAGCTCCTCGGTTGTCAGCCGGGCATTGCCCGTGACGGTTACTGACGTAATATTAAAAACCGGTATTGTCAGTACAACCGTCACTGCAATGATAAAAAGCAAAATCAGTATGAAAACACCGCCTAAATTCCTTCGTCTCTTTTTTGACATATACACGCTCCTGCTTCCCGTTTCATAATGCTGGCACCCAGTGCCTGCATATCTTCTAAAAATGTATCGTAACCCCGGTCAATATGGGCAGTGCCCCGGACCTCGGTCACCCCTTCTGCCGCAAGCCCGGCAATAACCAGTGCCGCACCACCCCGCAGCTCCATCGCCTCTACCCGTGCACCCGTCAGATGGGTCACGCCACGAATAACGGCAATCCGCCCACGTGTTGTAATATCGGCACCCATACGGCATAGCTCGCCGCAGTGCTTGAAGCGGTTTTCAAAGATCGTCTCCTCCACCATACTGGTCCCTTCGCCTAACGTGAGCATGGCGGTAACAAGTGCCTGTGCATCGGTGGGAAAACCGGGATACGGCATGGTACGAAGAAGCTTAATGGCATTGAGCCGTGATGGTGCCTTCAGGCGAATCCGGTCACCGTGCGTCTCCACCTGTGCACCTGTGTCCCGAAGGACGGAAAGAACGGCACCGATGTGCTCCGGCTCGGTCTCCCTTAGCTCGATCTGCCCGCCTGTCATGGCCCCGGCACAAAGATAGGTCGCCGCCACAATTCTATCCGGAATCACTCGGTGCTCCGCCCCGTGGAGCCGGGACACACCTTCAATACGGATTTCGTCCGTTCCTGCGCCGCTGATTCTGGCACCCATTTTATTTAAAAAGCTTTGTAAATCGCAAATTTCCGGTTCCTTCGCCGCATTGGTTAAAACGGTTTCGCCTCGGGAAAGCGTTGCGGCCATCATCAGATTTTCCGTGGCACCCACGCTGGGAAAATCCAAATGTACTCTGCCACCGGCAAAATCCCCTGTCTCTGCCCGGACACAGCCGCCCTTTTCCGTTACCCGGATTCCGATTTCCCGAAGTGCCTTAATATGTAAGTCAATCGGTCTCGGTCCAAGCTCGCAGCCGCCCGGAAAGCTCATCTCCGCCTTACCGCATCGTGCCGTCATTGCTCCCAAAAACGTGATAGAGGACCGCATTTTATGCATCAGTGCATCCGGGATTCTGCTTTTTCGGATGACGGAAGCATCGACAGTAACCGCATCCCCCTCCCGTCGGCATTTACACCCTGCACATTCTAAAATTTCCAGCGCACAGGCCACATCCTCCAGGTACGGACAACCACGGATTACACTCGTACCCTCACAGAGCACCGTGGCCGCCAGAATGGGAAGCACGGAATTTTTTGCTCCCTGTACCCGGGTACTGCCACACAGCGGTCTGCCGCCTGTGATTTCTATAGTATACATTCTACACCTCCATAGCATGAAAAAACATTGCAGTACATACTATGCAGAATGTAGGTGGTGGGTTACTTCTCGCAAATCCAAGTGTAAATACGCTGGCAGGCATCTAAAATAGCACAGTCTTTCGCCGCCCTCGCCATATTACGCAAGTGGGTCTGGCTGGAGAGAAGGGTTTTAATCTGCCCTGCCAGCACCTCTGCGGAAAGCTCCGATTCCGGTAGCAGCACCGCCGCTCCGTTTTTCTCCATGGTACGGGCATTATAGGTCTGATGGTCGTTTGTCACGTTGGGGCTTGGAATCAGAATTGCCGGCTTGCCCATTGCACTCAGCTCGCTTACAGTAATGGCACCGGCTCGGGTAACGGCCAAATCTGCACGCTTCAGCACCGTATCCATATCATGAATATACGGCAGAATTTTTTTGTTTTCGCAAAGCCGTATTTTTTCTTCTTTGATTTTTTGCATCACCGCTTCATAGTTTCGTTCTCCGGTGGAGGCGATAATGCCATAATAATCCTGTCCGCCCATTTTCAAAAGCGCAATGAGCGTATCATTGATTTTCTGTGCACCGAGGCTTCCGCCGCTGATGACCACAAGCGGTTCGCCGGCAGGCTTCTTCTCTGTCGCCGGACGAAGTAGCTCCGGCCTTATGGGATTACCGGTGAGAAGCAGTCGCTTCGGTGTTTTTTTAAAGTATTTTTCTGTCTCCGGAAAGCTGATTGCCGTATCAGCACGGCCGGCACACATTCTCACCGTAAGCCCCGGAAATACGTTCTGCTCGTGCACGAGGGATCGGATTTTCAGTGCCGTTGCCGCCAAGACGACCGGAAGGCACACATAGCCGCCTGTACCGATAACAATATCCGGAGCAAACTCCCGTAAAATCTTTTTGGCACTGTGATAGGAGGTAACAAGCCGCACAGCTGTTTTCAGATTTTCTATGCTGATCCGTCGGCGTAACCCTTGCACCTGTATATAGTTTATCGGATACCCTGCCCGAGGCACTAATTTTGACTCCATGCCCCCTGCGTTCCCGATAAACAAAATCTCTGCGTCCGGATTTTGTTCCTTAACATAGTTGGCAATGGCAATGGCCGGATAAATATGTCCGCCCGTACCGCCACCGGAAAGTACAATTCTCATTTTTTTCCTCCTTCCCGGACAGATTGCCCCTTACGCTTTATTTCCCGTGATATACTCAGCACTACGCCCATAGCCGCCATAATAAATATAAGAGACGACCCGCCTGCACTGAAAAAGGGAAGCTGCATTCCGGTATTGGGAATCGTTCCGGTTACAACACCTACGTTGATGAGATACTGTAAGCCTATAATCGAGATGATACCAAACACCGTCAGAGAGGAAAACGTATCAGGTGCGTGCATAGCGATGTATACCCCTCTGGTAATCAGCAACACAAAAAGCACCGCCACCAAAGCAGCACCCACAAAGCCCAGCTCTTCACAGATAATGGCATAAATATAGTCGTTATGGGCTTCGGGGATATACAGAAACTTTTGTCGGCTCTGTCCAAGACCCAGACCGAACAGTCCCCCCGATGCAATGGCATACAAGCCCTGTACAATCTGATATCCCGTATCGGTAGGGTCTGCAAAGGGGTTCCGAAATGCCATGAGCCGCTTTAGCCGGTATTCCTCGAGAAACGCCGCCGGGACCAAAACCGCCAAGCCTGCCAGCATAATCAAACCGAGATGCGAAAGTCTTGCACCGCCCGCCACCAGCATGATGATGCCGGTCATAAAAATAATAACAGCACCGCTTAGGTGGTCCTGTAAAATCATAATGCCCACCATAAGACCCAGAATAAACAAATAAGGCAAGAGACCGTGTGTAAACTGGCGAATCTGATTCTTCGGTTTTTCTGCCATGCGTTTGGCAAAGAAGAAAACGAGTGCAAATTTAGCAAGCTCGGAGGGCTGGAAGCGAATCGGTCCGAATGCCAACCAACGCTGTGCACCGCCGCCGGTACTGCCGATTGCCAGCACGAGCCCTAATAGGACCAGGGAGATAATAAACACAATCGACGCATACCGTTTGACAAAGCGATGCCCTATAACGATCATGCCCCCCATAGCACCCATACCGACCACTGTCCAAATAAGCTGTCTTTTAATATAATACAGCTTATCTCCCTCATTATAAAAAGCAGAAGGGGCACTTGCACTGAATACCATGATCAGCCCGAAAGCGAGCATAACAAATATGATGGTCAGAAATGGAATGTCTATTCCCCCAAAAACATTTCTTTTTTGTTTTTTCTCCACGTTCCGGGTGCTCCTTTCTTTGTTTTTAGCGTATGCCCAGATAGCCGATTACACAGCCGAGCACACTAACGGCCGTAAATACCGATACAATTTTACTCTCGCTCCAGCCGCACATTTCAAAATGATGATGTAAAGGGCTCATCTTAAATATCCGTTTTCCTGTCAGCTTAAAGGAGGCTACCTGCAAAATAACGGACAGCGTTTCCGCCACATACACGATGCCTGCAAGCACCAAAAGCAGCTCCTGCCGAAGCAAAATGGCAGTGGCGGCTACGAAACCACCTAAAAACAGCGAGCCGGTGTCACCCATGAACACCTTGGCCGGGTGCACATTAAAGAGTAGGAAGCCTAAAATTCCGCCTGCCACGGTAAGGCAGGTAAGGCACAGGGACAGATTGCCGTCCCGGTATGCCACCAGGGATAAAAACAGCGTCACGGCAAGGGTTACAAATCCCGCCAGGCCGTCAATCCCGTCGGTAAGGTTTACCCCGTTTACAAAGCCCAGCAACACAAATGCGGCAAAAGGAATAAACATAACACCTAAGCTTAGGGGACGGTGTATAAACGGAATCAGAATCTGTGTCTTCAAATGTCCGGTATATAAAAGATAGAGAAGGAACGCCAGCGTCACCAGAAGCTGGGCGATAAATTTCTGCCCGGCAGTAAGCCCCAGATTCCGCTTTTTCACAACCTTGATGTAATCATCGCAAAAACCGATAACACCGAACAGCAATGTACAAACTGCCACCGCAGCCGTACCCGTGTTCCGGATAACAAAGGGTGTCACCATGAGAAAGGCAGCGATAAACATAAGACCGCCCATGGTGGGTGTTCCGCTTTTTTTCTTGTGCCAGTCCGGGCCGATTTCCCGGATGCTCTGTCCGAATTTCAGCCGCCGCAGAAGGGGAAGCAGAAATACACCCAGAACTGCCGAAGCCCCAAATGCCGTGACAAAAGCAAGTGCTTTATCCATTTTCATCACCTGATTTTTTCAAAAATTTGTTCCATTTTCATGCCATGAGACCCTTTAATCAGTACCCGGTCTCCGGATGTCAAAAGGGCAGAAAGTGCTTCTGCCAGTGCATCATTATCCGCAAAGCTCCGGGTTTCCATCCCACATGCGGCACCGGCTTCGGCCGCAAGGCGGGCAAGCGGACCGACAGAAAGCAGCATATCAATTCCCAGCCTTGCTGCCTTCTCTCCCACCTCTCGGTGGCAAGCCGGACCGATTTCCCCAAGCTCCAGCATATCGCCTATTACCGCAATCCGTCGCATGGCTCCGCCTTTTTTCAGCATTTCCAGTGCCACGGACATAGAAGCCGGACTGGCGTTATAATAATCGCAAAGCACTCGGATTCCGGGGCGAATCTCCACCTCTGTCTGGCGGACACCGTCGGTTTTGTAGGTACATAATCCCGCCGCCGCTTTTTCCGGTGTGATACCGCAGGCAAGCCCCGCCGCAACGGCGGCAAGTGCATTATACATATTATGACGGCCGGGCACCGGCACACGGATAACCGTTCCCATGATCAAAAAGCAATCCTCGTCTATTACCTCACCCCGGATTTCACAGTCCGGATTGTCAAAGCCAAACCTCTTCACCTGTATGCCCGGCAGCTGTACCGTTTTCAGGAAGGCATCGTCACCATTTACAAGCAGGGTGCCGCCTACCGGAAGCCCCTCGGCAATTTCCAGCTTTGCATCCCGGATATTTTCCTGGGTTTTCAGTGTTTCTATATGACTGAGCCCCACATTCGTAATCACAGCCACAGTGGGTTTTGCAATCTTTGTTAGATAGGCGATTTCGCCCCTGGCACTCATGCCCATTTCAATAACTGCCGCACCGTGGGACTTCGTCAGCCCCAGCACTGTCAGCGGAAGTCCGATATGATTATTGAAATTCCCAGCGGTTTTCAGTGTGTTATACCCGGCAGAAAGCACCGCCGCAATCATTTCTTTTGTTGTGGTTTTCCCCACCGACCCGGTTATACCCACAACGGGGATAGAAAACTGTTGCCGATGCCATGCGGCAAGCCGCCCCAGTGCTTCCACACTGTCAGAGACGCGAATGTAGGCACACCCGGACGGCGGTACCGCCTCTTCGTTCCCCAAAACAACCGTAGCCCCTGCGGCGAAGGCGGCGTCAATGAAAGCATTGCCGTCAAACCGTTCGCCCCGTATGGCAACAAACAGCGTTCCCTTTTCAATTTTACGGCTATCGGTGGAAATACCGTTGACCTCTGCACCTTCCGCACCTTCCAGTATGCCACCTACCGCAGCTGCGATTTCAATTCCCCGCATCCTTGAAAATCTCCTTTACAATGGCACGTTCGTCAAAATCAATGGTCTTGTTAGCCAGAATCTGATAGGTTTCATGGCCCTTCCCTGCCAGAATGATCACGTCACCCTGTCTTGCAATGGACATTGCCTCTTTTATCGCATCCCGGCGGTTTTCCACCACCGTGTATTTTTCCTTGTAGTCTGTCATACCTGCTTCGATATCCCGGATAATGGCAGACGGGTCTTCCGTACGTGGATTGTCGCTGGTTACCACCGCAAAATCCGAAAGTCTTCCTGCAATTTCGCCCATAATCGGTCGCTTTGTTTTATCCCTGTCACCACCGCAGCCGAAAAGAGTAATGACACGTCCTGCCGCAAAACCACGTACCGTTTCAATAATATTTTCCAATCCGTCCGGCGTATGGGCATAGTCAATCAGTACGGTATAGGGGGCCGTGATGTGGACGACCTCCGCTCTGCCTTTGACGCCCTTTGCAAGTATAAGGCCTTTCAAAATATCCTCCATGGGAATCCCCATGCCAAGGCACGCCGCCACAGCGGCAAGGGCATTGTATACCGAGAACATTCCCGGAATTCCCAGCCGAATTTCATAGGTGGCACCGCCCACCTCGGCACTGCATATAACGCCCCGTTCACTAAGGCGAATATTATAGCCCCGAAGGTCACTGTCGTTTTCCACACTGAAGGTCTGCACAGGACAGCCTGCCGCCTTCTTCATTGCCGCACCGTAAGCATCGTCCGCATTGATAACGCCGTGACGTGCCTGTGAAAACAGCTTTGCCTTACATTCCATATAGTTTTCCATGGTTTCATGAAAATCCAGATGATCCCGAGTCAAATTGGTAAATACTGCTTCATGGAAACGGATTCCATGTGTGCGGGACAGCGCCAGCGAATGGGAGGAAACCTCCATAATCACATGAGTAACACCGGCTTCCACCATATCGTGGAACATTTTTTGTAAATCCAGCGATTCCGGTGTTGTACGAGCGGCAGGCACTGCCACATCGCCGATGATATTCTGATTTGTGCCGATGAGCCCTGTCTTATAGCCCAGAAGATCCAGGATCTGCTTAATGAGATATGTGGTTGTGGTTTTTCCGTTGGTGCCGGTCACGCCGATGATGCGGAGTTTTTCTGCCGGTTTTCCGTAAAACATAGCCCCCACCTCTGCAAGGCCCCGGCGTGTGTCCGGGCAGACAGCCGTGGGCACGCCCCATGGTCCGTTTTCTTCTGCCAAAATGGCTGCCGCACCGTTTTCCAGTGCTTTTTCTATATACGCATGCCCATCCGTATTAAATCCCCGTACAGCCACAAAAAGACTGCCCGGTGTCACTTTTCTGGAATCGTATGTAACGGCCGAGATATCTGTATCTCCGCCAAAGAGCGTATGCTCTGTATTTTTCAGTAGTTCGCTAAGTCGCACGTTTCGCTCCTCCAATTTTCTAACTATTCATTGCCTGTATAACGGAATTCCACCTGTACCACCGTTCCCTTCGGCACTTCTGTACCTGCCGGCGGTTCCTGGCTGACGGCACGAAGTACGCCGTTTGCATACAGCCGTCCGGTGCCCCGAAGCATCATATTCAGGTCACTGTTGGCAAGACCGGCATTGGTCTCCGCAAGGCTTAGTCCCAGCACATCCGGTACCAGCGTACTTTCCTCCTCTGCATCGCCGGTATACAGAATACAAACTGACGATTGACGGACTGCCGTTCCTGCTCTGGGCATCTGGTTTTGCACCGTGCCGTCCTCTTCACCCACCACATGGTAACGAAGGCCGGCTTCCACAAGAATCTTCGCCGCTTCCGCCGTAGTTTTACCGATAATGTCAGGCATATTCACATCTACTTCTTGTTCCTCTGCTTCATTGTACTGCCGTTCCACGCTTAAATACCGCAGTGTATCTTCCACGATTTTTCCAACCACGGGCGCGGCAATCATACTGCCGTAGTAATCGCCTACCGGTTCGTCCAGAATGACGATGACGGCAATCTGCGGATCGTCCGCCGGGGCAAAGCCCAGGAAGGATGCCACATATTTTCCGTTACCGCGGGGCTGTTTTTCACTTGTACCTGTTTTGCCTGCCACGCTGTATCCGCGGACATAGGCGTTTTTACCGCCACCCTCCGTTACAACGCCTTCCAAGATTTCGCACATTTTCCGGCTGGTTTCTTGTGAAATAACCTGGCGAACCACTGTAGGCTCTGTGATAGAAATGGCGTTGCCGTTTTCATCGTTTACCTGCTTGACAATATACGGCTTCATCAGATATCCGCCGTTTGCAATGGCACTCATCGCCGTAATCATCTGCAAGGGGGTAACATTAAAGCCCTGTCCGAAGGAGCTGGTGGCAAGCTCCAGATCTCGCATCTGTCCTTCCGCAAAGAAGATACCTTCCGCCTCACCGGGCAAATCAAAGCCGGTGGTTTCGCCAAAGCCAAAGCTCCGGTAATATTTTCGGAAGTTTTCCACGCCCAGTCTTGCTCCGATTTCCATAAACACCGGGTTGCAGGAATTCCATACGCCTTCTTCAAAGGACTGGTGCCCATGTCCGTTTTTATTGTGACAGCTGATCGGAACACCCGAAACGGTTCTGCTCCCCGAACAGTCAAAGCCTTCACCGAGGCTGACAATATTTTCCTCTAAAGCCGCCGATGCAACCACTGCCTTGAAGGTTGAGCCCGGCTCGTAGGTATCTACTACCGCTTTATTACGCCAGAGACGATTCAGCTCCACGGCATACTGGGTATTGTATTCTTCCTCCTCCAGCTCCGCCAAGGTTGCCAAAACGGTTTCGTCCGTCAGCGTCATGGGCTGATTGAGATCATAGTCCGGCTTTGTCGCCATCGCCAGTATCTCTCCGGTTTTCGGATTCATCACAATGGCCGCCGCACCCTGCTGTACGTTGGTTTCTGCGATTGCCGTTTCCAGGTGCTTTTCCACAAAATGCTGTATCGTCTCGTCAATGGTCAGCACAAGGTCACTGCCCTGCACCGGGTCCATGTACTGTTCATATTCATAAGGCATATCCGTGCCGTTTGCACTTTTGGCTGTAATAATACGTCCTGCTGTTCCCTTCAGTACGGAATCGTAGACGCTTTCCAGTCCCCAAAGTCCTTGATTATCATTGCCCGTAAAGCCGATTACATGTGAGGCAAGAGAGCCGTTTGGATAATACCGTTTCGTATCGGCATCCAGCCGAATGCCGGCCAGATTCAGTGCACGAATCTTTTCCACCTCTCCGGCTTCCACCCGCCGCTTTACGATTTCATAATAGCTGTTTTTCTGGGTCTTGGCATACACATCATCATAGGAAATATCCAGGATTTCCGAAAGGGCACGGGCCACTTCCTCTGCATTATTCTTCTCCTTGATGGTTACCGGCACGACGCATACCATATTGGTGCTCGCACTCTGTGCCAGTACCTTCATATTCCGGTCATAAATTGTTCCCCGCTCCGAGGAGACAAGGCTGTCACGGGTTTGCTGTTCCACGGCCGCCTCTTTAAGCTCACGCCCACGGACAAACTGCCAATATCCTGTACGCAACAAAAGCACTGCTACCCCCGCCATAAGGCAGATGTACAGTACGACCATTCTCTTCTTCATATTGGCCTTTTTCTTTTTTTGTGCCAACACCGTCACTCCTTGTATGTAGTAAAAGTGGGAGCGAGTCCCATGGGCACGCTCCCTCGCTTGTATATCATATGGGCCTTTAGCCGAAATATTCCAAAACGTTATCGGCTAATGCAGAAAAAATATTTTTCTTCGGCACTTTCTTTTCTGCCGTTTCTGCATAATCACAGTTCCCCATTTCTACGTACACGGTCTGTGCCTTTGTGGGACGCTGCATTCCCAGCCTTGTGATTGCTTCCTCTTCAATCTTCCGCAAATCCATATTGCGTTCAATTTCAAACTCTCCTGCCACCGTCTGGGCATTGACTGTATCCAGCTGTCCTCTCAGTTCCTCAATTTTGGCATTTTTTTCTAAAAGTACGGAGTTATTCAGAAGCAGGGCAAATGCCATACAAACAGCCGCAACGGGTAAAATCAAGCTTTTGATACCTACTTTCTTACGTTTGCGAACGCGTCGTACCACCGTTTTCTTTTTGGGTACCATACGGTATTCCTGTTCGTATTTGTATGCGTTACTTCCATAAACCGGTACCTGCATGATTTCACCTCTTTTCTGCAATTCGTAATTTTGCACTCCGTGCTCTTGGGTTTTCTTCCAGTTCCTCTTCACCCGGCAAAATGGGCTTTCTGGTTTCTATCCGTACTGTGGGTTTCTTTCCGCAGACACATACGGGATATTCCTTTGGACAGATGCAACCTGCCGCCGCCGTCTGAAATGTGTTTTTCACAATTCGGTCCTCTAAAGAGTGAAAGGTGATCACGGAAATTCGTCCGCCGGGCCGAAGCACATCAATCGCATCTGCCAACGCCGTTTCCAGAACATCCAGTTCACTGTTTACCGCAATGCGGATTGCCTGAAATGTCCGTTTCGCCGGATGGGGACCGTCTCGCCTTGCACCCTTGGGCACTGCCGCTTTGATAATCTGCACCAGCTCGCCCGTGGTTTCAATCGTTTTTTTCTTCCGTGCCTCTGTGATAAACGATGCAATCCGTTTTGCCCACCGTTCCTCGCCGTACTCCCGGATGATGCTCTCCAGCTCCTCTTCCGAAAAGCCGTTGACAATCTCCCGAGCGGAAAACGCATTCTCCCTGTCCATTCGCATATCCAGCGGTGCGTCCTGCATATAAGAAAAGCCGCGCTCTGCATCGTCCAGCTGTGGAGAGGATACGCCCAGATCCATCAGTACGCCGTCTACCGCTTCCAGGGCCTGTTCCCGAAGAACCGCTTTGATTTCTCTGAAATTCCGTTTTACCGGCGTAAACCGATTGCCAAAGGGGCCGAGACGTTCCGTTGCCGCCCTAAGCGCCACGCTGTCCTGGTCGATACCGATTACATTGCCGCCACGACGCAGAATCTCTTCACTGTGTCCGCCGCCGCCCAAGGTCATATCCACATATATGCCGCCTTCCCGGACAAGAAGACCGTCTACCGTTTCCTTCTTCAGTACCGTGGTGTGATGAAATGCCGTCATACGCCCGCAAGTCCCGAAAGCCGTGCAGTAGCCTCCTCAAGGCTCATGGCATTCTCATCATTATTGTACTTTTCCCATGCCGCACTGTCCCAGATTTCCACGCGAGTGATGGCGCCGATAATCATAACTTCTTTTTCAATTTTCGCCATGTCACGCAAATGTGCCGGGAGCAGAATTCTGCCCTGCTTGTCCGTTTCGCAGTTTACGGCACCGGAAGCAAGCCGACGGATAACACGACGTGTATCCGCGCTGTGTGTGGGCAGGCTCAGAAGCTGGTTGACGAACTGATTCCATTCTTCTTCCGAATAAACGGAAAGACAGCCCTCATAGCCTTCTGTGACTACGAAATTTTCTCCAAGCTGTTCTCTGAACCGGGAAGGCATAATGACCCGGCCTTTTGCATCCAGATTATGAAAATATTGACCGATGTACACGCCTTCACCCCCCACTTTGTTACACATTGTTGCACTTTTTACCACTTAATGAAATTTTACACGATTTTTTCATGAATTTCAAGCCTTTTTTTAAAATTTTTTTATTTTTTTTAAACTTTTTTCTCCGCAGAAAAATGCCGCACAACTTTTTGTTGTTACATTTTTGTAACAACAATATATAGTGTTTGTTTCATTTTTGTATTTTTACTATTTTTTCAAAAGAAGAATAAAAATCCTTTCTTTCGATATACTAAATCAAAAGAAAGGATGGGTTGCATGTGAAAAAACTGTTTGGAAGCCTACTTACAGTACTGCTTGCAGGGGCTGTGGCGTTTTTCGTTTCGGTGGTGATGCTGGATCAGACCATACCTGCAGACAAGGACACTTCATACATCGCCGTAGCAGATGCACCGGCCGTACCGGATATAGCCGCCCGAATGATACCGTCGGTGGTAGGGGTTTCCTCTGTCGTGAAAAGCCATAGCTTCTCTGCACCCGTCAGTACCCAAAGTATGGGCAGCGGCGTCATCGTCAGCCAAGATGGTTATATTCTCACAAACCACCATGTAGTCGGCAATCATGCGGAAATATTTGTCACCCTTTCAGACGGTCGTACCGTCCAGGGTAAAAAGACCTGGAGCGATGATGCCCTGGATATCGCGATCATAAAAATAGAAGAAAGCGGACTTACCCCTGCCACACTGGGAGATGCCTCCGTCCTGCAGGTCGGAGAGGCAGTACTGGCAATCGGCAATCCCTTGAGCCTGCAATTTCAGCGGACAGTGACTGCCGGCATTGTCAGTGCTGTAAACCGTATGCTGTATATGAACGACAACGGGACCCTCATGGAGAATCTCATTCAGACCGATGCTTCCATAAATCCCGGCAACAGTGGCGGCCCTTTGGTGAATATGCGGGGTGAAGTAATTGGGATAAATACCATAAAGGCACAGGATGCGGAAGGAATGGGCTTCGCCATTAGCATCAATCTTTGCCGTCCGATTGTAGAACGCACCGTGGCGGACGGTGCATACGAAATGCCGTATCTGGGGCTGTATGCCTATGACGGGGAAACGGCACGGTATATGCAAATGGAAGCCCCCGAAACGGGTCTGTATATCAGCGAGGTAGCTGCAGGAAGTCCGGCACGCCTTGCCGGGCTTACGAAGGGGGATATTATTACCGCCATTGACGCACAGCCCCTTACCCGAATGGCAGAGCTTAGGGAAAAGCTTTTATACTATCGGGTGGGCGATACGGTGGCACTGGACATTAACCGAAACGGGACGCACTTTACTGCAAGTATAAAACTTAAAAGCGAACCAAAATAAGAGGCACCCTGTGCCGCAAAGCGGTACAGGGTGCCTGCTTCTTTTTATGCACCGGTAATAAATCGGTAAAGGAACGTGACGACCTGGGCTCTTGTGCAATTTGTATCCGGCGAGAAGGTGGTCGTACTCGTGCCCCCGGTAATGCCGTTTTCCATTGCCCACAAAACAGCTTTTTCATAATAGCTGCCTTCTTTTACATCCGCAAAAGGATTGTTCGTGCCCTTTGGCTGGGGCTTTCCGGCAGCTCTCCAGAGGAAAGTCACTACTTGTGCTCTTGTGCAAGCTGTATCAGGGCTGAAGGTGCTTGCACTTGTGCCGGCGGTAATACTGCTTCCCACCGCCCATAAAACAGGCTTATAGTAATAGCTGCCTTCCTTCACATCACTAAACGGATTATCCATGGGCATAGGCTCCGGACTTGCCACCATCCTGTGTAGGAAAGTAACAACCTGTGCTCTCGTACAAGCCGCATCCGGGCTAAAGGAAGTGGCACTTGTACCGGATGTAATGCCGTTTTCTACCGCCCACATAACAGCATCGTAATAATATTCACCCTTTTTAACATCCACAAAGGTATAATTTTCTGTTTCCTGCGGTTTCTCAGGCTCCTTTTCGACAGGCTTTTCTGTTTCGGTTGGTTTTTCCGACTCTTGTGGTTTTTCTGTAGGTTTCTCGGTTTCAACCGGCTTTTCCGGTTCTTCTACTTTCTCTTCCTCAAGAACGGGAAATGTGTAGGTTACAACAACCGTTGTATCGTGAAGTCTCTCGACGTCGCTTTCCTTTACAGCAAAGCCGTCAACCGATGCACTAATATCCTCGGCAAATTTTGCAGTATAATCCCAACCCGAACGGATTGTATCAACGTACATAACAGCCTTATATTCCTTGCCTGCTTTGAAGGTATCTGTCTTATCCATATATTCGCCATCTTGATACCATGTAATGGCCCCTGAATCCTTTTTTGCATCATAATATTGCGGCTCAGCAGATTCGGGTTCGATGTCGGGCGTGTTTCCGATTTCAGGGAAATCGATACCGGACATATTTATGTAAGAAACGAAAATTTCGGGTGCGTTTACTTCGTATTTAACCGTCATAAGCGTGCCGTCTGTCTCGTACTCTGCTTGTTCACCGTTTACAATCACAACAGGATTATACTGTGCATTCTGGTCCTTGCTGAAGGTATAGCCCTCGTCAGCTATTAAGTATATGGTAGCACGGTATCCCATACCGCTTGCAAAGAGCGCATCTTCCGCAACGCCTGAATCGTTTACGTAAAGTCCCCAGCGGATACCGTTCTTTGTAAATTCATCTCCGCCATTTGAAAAGCTTACACCCTCACCGCTTATTAAACCGAAATATTCAGGTGAATATCCTGTCTTAGGGTTCGGAATATCGATATGCACACGATCTATTCTGACTTTACCGTCATCAGCCTCTCCGTATGAAAAGTCGCATGTACGACACTTGTACACTATCGCACCGTTTTCCTGTTCTCCGTCACCAAATTCGTGTGCTTCGTCGATAAGCACCTTATTGCAGACTGAACACTGCATAAAATGCTTGTCATTGTCAAAGTGGAGATATTCGTCCTCATTATATGAGTGATTACACTCTAAGTTATAAACCTTTGACCAAAGTGTCGCTGTTCTTTTTGTAGAAGATAAATCATAGTCGCTTACTCTGTCGCCCATAATTGAGAAGTTAGGTGTATCAGAGAAAATATAGTTGCTGTCAAGTATTACCTCTACCTTTGCCTGATATTTTCCTGCAACCATTGTTGCTTCATCGTCGCAAGGCTCATCGTTATGATACCATTCAACAGAAATGCTTCTTACACCCTCCTCGTTACAGGAAAGCACATTGGGAGAAAGTGTCATACCGTAAGTATTTGTACCGCTTATATTAAGGTTCTTTATTTCTTTTTTGCCTGCTGACCTGTCGCCCGACATAAAATTTCTTCTGTCGGCATTTGACATATGGTGTGTGACAACAACTTTAGCCGAACCGTCATTTCCTGTAGCGTTAAGCTTTGCCCATTCGCTTACAGGTAAGGTTTTACCGTTAAGCTCTGCAGTGTTTCGCTGTGGGTCAAGCATATCAGAAGTAAGTCTTACACTGCCCACATCAGACGCAGGATGATACTGATATCCGTATCTTTGTTCATGTCCTATAACGTAGGGTTCAAAGTATCCGTTCAGTGTGACACTCAAAGAAGGAACCGATAAAACACGAAGATGATTTGTACTGAATGTTCCGCTCTTTACCGTAACTTTAGCATCCTTTGTAGTGGAAAGAACATCGGCATTCCCTCTGCCCCAGAATGTACCGTCGTTAATTCTGGTGTTTCCTCCGACAAGTCTTAAGCACGCTGAACGCGCAAAACGGACATCAACATCATTATCGTTTTCCTTTATAAAGGTTTCTATGTCCGCAAAGCCTCTGCCGAGGAAAATACCGTCGTTTACCATTAGGCTTCCGTTATTTACCGTGATACAATCGCCGTTTATCTGTTGCCAGGCATAACCGTCATATCTTGCACCGATTGCGTAGCCAAGAACGCCGAATTGGAGCGCATAATCAAGCAGATGTCTTAAACTATAGACATCTCTGCCGTTATATATCCATGTTTTTTTGGAGCGTCCTGCCTCCAATGTGCCTCCGTTTACAGTTACGGCGCCACCGTTAATTTCCAAAACATTTCTGTACATTACGCTGTTGTTGAAATATCTTAAAACACCGTCACCATCCCTGATCACAGGCATTTTTCCGTAGCAGAAAAGTTTTCCCGAGTTGTCGCCACTTGTATCGTTAACAATAAGAGAGGCACCGCTCGGTACTCTTATCATAGTAGTTTCCATGCCCGTTTCGGCGTTGAGTTCAACGGATTTACCGTTTAAATTCAGGGTTTTTTCACCACTGCCGAGTGTTATCCAGTAAGAACCTACATCATTCACCTGACATGTGTAGATAATATCACGGGTTACAATAATATTCCTATCCCCACTACTCTGTAAAATATCTCTAAATTCCTCAACCGTACCAACTTCTACATATTCTGACTCAGCAGAAACCGCTACTATTCCTATACAGGAAAGAAGCATTGCAAAGGTAAGTAAAATACTTATAAATTTTTTCATATGGCAGTTCCCCTTTTTTTATTTTGTATCGTTTTCGTCAAATATATCGCCACATTCAGGGCAGAATTTCGGGGGATTCATGGGATCTTCGGGTGTCCAGCCGCATTTATCGCACTTATAAAGTGGAGCACCGGCAGGCTTTGGGCTTCCGCAATTCTGACAGAATTTGCCCTGATTAACAGTACCGCAAGAACAGGTCCAGCCGTTTGGTGCCGGCTGCGGTTTTCCGCAGTTTTGGCAGAACTTGCCGCTGTTTTCTGTTCCGCATTCGCATTTCCATCCGCCTTGTGTGGGAGCACTGCCGAAGGCAGGCTGATTAACCATTGTATTCTGACTTGTAGCCGCCCCCTGCATAAAGTTTGCCATATTGCCCATCATATTGCCTGCCATACCCATGCCCATAAAGCCTGTCATGGCACCTGCTTCGTTTGCCGCCGCCGTGTTCATAGCCTGTGCCGTTGCACCTGCCATATGACCACGGAGCATATTGGCATCTCTGCCCATAGCGGCACTACGCTGATATTCTGTAATTCTTGCTTCGTCTTCTTCAGTCGCATTAACGCTCGATACGCCAAACTCAACGATTTCAACACCACGTCTGTCGCGCCACTTAGAAGATAAAAGCTCATTAAGTTCATCTGCAAGCTGCATGGTATATGCAGGAATTGCACCGTAATAAATATTGTTCTGCGAAATTTTGAACATTGCCGGTTGCAGTGCCGTAAGCAGTTCAGACTTCAGCTGCCCGTCAATTTCATCGCGGGTAAAGTCGTTTTCCACGTTCGCACATACATTGGTATAGAAAAGCATAGGATTTGTAATTCTGTAAGAATATTCACCGTGGCAACGGATTTTAATATCAAGAGGGAAGCCGATTGCCTGATCCATAATGCGGAACGGAATCGGAGAGGGCGTACCGTATTTATTGCCCATAATTTCCTTTGTGTTGAAATAGTATACTCTTTGGTCTTTTGCAGGCTCTCCGCCGAACGTAAATCGTTTTCCGATTTCCGCAAAGCTCTTTTTAATGTTTTCTCCGAGCTTGCCGTAGAAAATACTCGGCTCGGTTCCCATATCATACACAAACTCGCCGGATTCGGCACAAATTTCTACAACCTTGCC
This sequence comes from Oscillospiraceae bacterium, assembly GCA_015068765.1. Taxonomy (GTDB): domain Bacteria; phylum Bacillota; class Clostridia; order UMGS1883; family UMGS1540; genus SIG447. Next base: position 5,535 of record SVJY01000001.1, on the reverse strand, counting down.
CGATTCTACAATCATCATACATTGACCTTCGTTTACATTGATAATAGAACCGTTTGAAATAATATTGTCTGTGCCTTTTTTGTTAGAGGAGCGACCGCCTGCTTTCTTTTCGCCTTTAACCACAAGTGTATCGGCATCTAAGCTCTCACAATAAAAATAATCTCTCCAGGAGTCCGCGAGTACTCCATCTAATGCTCCAATACCTGCTTTTAATAATCCCATAATTGATTCTCCTTCCAAAAATTTAATTTTCTTCCATTACTGTATAATCTGTTATATCCCACACATCGGGATTTGGAACAAGCTTTCCGTCGCCACCAATTTGAGGACTGAATTTGTGCCCGCTCAAATTCTGCTCTGTGCTGATTTCAATATTGGGGTGCAAGTCGGACAAGTTGCACCTTACAGTAAACGCCTCGCCGTTATATATGGTGTGAACATCGCCCGTATCAAGATTTAAAATATCCACATCCTCTTTATATCTCGGAACGATTAAGTACCATTCGTCACCATCAAAATCGATGTGTCCTACCTGTCCAATGGCAGAATCACCCAAATCTTTAAAAATTCCTTCTACATATGTATGCCGAAAATCCATTCTGTCGCCATAGCCTAAAAATGCTACCGCAAAATACGGCTGACCGTCGTAATGATCAAAGTCAAAAACATTTGCATATATGCTTCTGTAATCCGCATCCTTATACACCATACCCGTTTTGTCAAGCACCTGCGGTGCATCATTGCCTTGCGGCTCGTTTATTGCCGAGCACCCGAAAAGTGATGCAATAATCGTGATAATCGCCATCAGTTTCATAATACTTTTTACCATCCGCATAAAATCACCCCGCATATGAAAGTTGTTCAAAGCATTCATTCTCCGGTATTCCGTTTACCGTTCTCGGCCAATCGGAAACGTCAATAGAAAGCCTTACCACCTGCCCGCTGTCAGTTTTTAAATCCACATAGGTTTTTCCGTCTGTCTGATATGGTGTAAGTGATGTGCCATAAGGAAGCTCTGTTTTTTCCTTATCCGGCAAAAGCTCTGCATCAAGAGGTACTATAGTTTTTACATCGTGACCGTAATTAAATGTGTACGCTTCATCTGTCATTTCAGGTTTTCCGTCTGTTTCGCTTAGCTTATAGGTCGCCGTCGCTCCGCGTGTCCCTAATAATTGGAACCTTGTTTCAAGTCTTAAAATTGCAGGATTATTAAATGCCTGTTTATAGGTGGTCCCTTCTTCAAAGCCTTCTTCTATATACACATAATCAACTTCCGTACTGGAAAGCTCCTGCGTCATTTTGGGAATATCGCCATTTATGTCCCAAGTACAGAACATATGGTAGTCATTATCCGAAAACGAATCGGAATAAATATAGTTTTTATCACCTAAATGTGCTAAATAAACATCAAAATCATAAGCATAGTTGATTTCATCGGTAAGGTTTTACCGTTTACGGTAACCGACAGCATATTGTATGAGCCGTATTGATCCAGCAATGTGTCTATCTCAATGCAATCCTTTTGATCGTCATTTGCATTTAAGTCAAAATCAAGCTTTTGTCGCATTGGAAGTGTCATTACATACTTTTCGGGAGCTTCCATATACGCTTTATTAAACATATCCGGATATTCATCAAACCAGATTCTTGCAGATAACGTTCCAACGGAAAATGCTGCAATTTCGTATGGACTGAACCAGAAGGTTATGCCCTGATAATCGATCGTCCATGTAAATTCGTCTTCCTTATATTTGCTGAAAGTATCTTTCAAATCAAAAAAAGCTACGTCAGAATATTTTTCGGTTATTTTCTCTTCCAAAATAGAAGGCAGACCCTCTGTGTCTGTTAAAACATCTGTAAGTAAGACTGTTTCGCCCGTATTGGTATCATAGTTTATTCCGTACCAAAAATAATCCGGATGAATTCCGCCGGTGTATTTTTCCACGCCTTCCAAAAGGCTTACGATATAATTATCTGCTCTTTGCAGATAAACCTTCGCTTCTGCCTGACAATATGCAGGGTTATATACATCCCCTTCCATATCATCGGCTAAAGGTATAAATTCATACATAAGTGCCTCGGCCTCGGTCAGACTTTCTTCATTATATTTATCGAAAGCAGCCGAAAGAGACGGATATGCTTTGCTGTGTTCATCAGAAAGTCCAAGCTTTTGCCATTTTACGCCGGTGATAACATTATTCTCGTGCCACTCTACTATATTGGTATCACCCACCATCACATCAACAAACGTGCTGACGGTTTCCGTTTTTGGGTTTTCCTGTACCTTTTCAGGGCTTTTACTTACGCAGCCCGAAAAAGTTGCGATCATACAAACGAACATTAAAATGCTGAATATTTTTCTGCTTTTCATATCCATACTCCTTTCAAAATTTATAAAGCGAAGAAATTCTTCTTCTCAAAGCCATCCAATATCACATTGAAGGGCTTTGAGAAGAAGGGAGCCGAAGCTCCCTTCGACCTAGTTGTTATAATAAGAGGGTATCTCCTTCTGGTGGCACAGTTTCCGGCTTTTGTTAAGAATCATGGTGCTGCTGTCGGAGATAAAATAATCTTTGTCAGTATATGCATTATCACTGATTTTTCTCTTCAAGCTCAGATTCAATTGTAGTCATCAAATAGCTCTCTTCTTCATCCCCTGCAACTATTGCCTTCAATGCTTCAAGATTTTCCGCTGTACCAAATGCGCCGATGCCCTGAATCGCAGTTGTTCTTGTTAAACTGTCTACGCCTTTATCGGACACGATTTTGGTAAGTGTTGTAATCAGTTCGTCAACGCTGAAGTATGTAGATTGTTCTTTCCAATCTTCATATCCGCCGCCGGGATTCTTGATGCTTGAAACAGAAAGCCAGCTAGGAATCTCAGGATTTTCGCTATCGCTGTTTAAGTATGCCATATGTGCACGGTAAGCCGCTTCAGATGTTCCGTCATAGAACGGGAAGTTCATCCAGAGTTCTTCCAAAGAATCCGTTGCAGCACTATGAATATCTACTAAAGTTTCATCGGCTAAAACCGCCGCGAGTGGCTCAACTGCCTTTTCACTACCAAATCCGCCGATTTCTCCACACGCAAGCTCTGCTACATCCGCATCGCTGTCCTTTAACAACGGAATCATCGCATCTACATATTTTTCATTATCATCCAGACGGTAGAAACCAAGAGCGTAAACCGCCCAATATCTGAGAACCGGATCTTCATTTTGTGTATAAGTTACCGCATAATCTGCAAATTCCGGTCTTTCAGAAAGTGCATTGGAAAGCCCGCGTAAAATACAAGCTATAACCGTAGGGTCAGTTTCTGCCTTTACCTTTTCAAGCAGGTAGTTTTCGATTTCTTCGTCGTCAAGAGGTATATACGTTGAAAAAGAATCATATACATATGCTCTTACCATTTTGTCTTCATCATCAAGAAGATTTTTTGCATAGTCGGTTGCATATGCACCATCAACGCCTTCTTCTTGCAGCAAACCAAGCGCTTCGTCTGTGATATTTGATTCAAACACATAGTTTTCATTAATTTCGCCGTATACAGCTGTTTTTACTAAAGCTGCAATTTCTTCGTCTGTAGCTTTCGCTGTATCTTTAACGTGTTCAGACAACAGTTCTTCCGGAGTCTTGGTCTGATATTCTGCCTTTAATGTTTCAAAATCCTTTGTTTGTTCGCCTTTTTCTCCTTTTTCACCGCCGCACGCTGCCAGTGATAAAACCAATGTAACCATCAAAATAACAGATAATAATTTTTTCATTTCAATCTGTCTCCTTTTATTATTTTTCTGTTTCTTCTTCCGGATATGCAACTATACCGCGATACGCAAAGGATTCGATAATTTTTTTAATATCCTCATCCTCGTAATGTGCAATACCCTCCGGTGTGTCCTCAATGCTGTAATCAGTAATTTCTGTCTCTATACACAGGTATCTGTCTGTAGTTTCTGAAACCTCCTCTAAATGTACATAAATCCAGTAACCGCCAAAGGCTTCATAGCCGTAGCAGTCATAACCGTTAATCTTAAACTCTTTGTACGTTTCTTCATTTTCTTTTTCATATTCTTTGTTGGCATCAAAGGTTGTATCTTCAAAAATCGCAGGGCTGATCGTGATGTTTTTCGCCTCATAGTGCATGTCGATCCAGTCGGGATATTCTTCGTCGCCTTCAAGTGTGATTCCTGCATCCGCGGGATAGAAGAAATCAGCAGCCAGTCTCACATCGTCGCCTTCCCATGTCTCAGCATAAAGCGTAACCTTTTCTCCCACCGGTTCCTTCGGTACGTTTTCTTCTTTCTTTTCTCCCCCGCAAGCCGCGAGCGATACCGTCATTAAACCTGCCAAAAAAATTGCTACCATCTTTTTCATAATAAAATCCTCCTAAAAATTATTTCATTCTTGCTTCTGCTTCGTCTGCACGTCTGGTATATTCACTGAGTCCGCCGGTCTGAGCATCTTCCATGGCATTCATATTTGCTTGAATCTCCGCCTTCTTTTCATCCGTCAATTCGCCACCGGTTTTTGCAGCCTTCACCGCTTCCATTGCCGTTTTGGCAAAGCCAACAGCACCCATAAGATCACGCTTTTCTTTTGTTGACATGCCAAAGCTGAACAAGCCCTTTTGCCCATCGTTTACACCGAATATGTAGTTAAAGTGCCAAATTGCATTTTCTGCATATTTTAAGTAGTTTTCCTTTTCTCTGTCGTTCGTTGCAAAGCACACCTTGATTTCCTCTGTAATATAGGGATGTGCACGAAGACCCTTCCGCATTTTTGTGGTATCATCAAGTGCACCGACAAGTCTTATGATGATACCGCCCTCGTGGAACACCTTCGGCTTATCGGCCTCTTCCGGCTCAGCCTCTTCGTAATACGGTTCATAGCTTGCCACCTGGTCATAGCGGAATAATTCTTTTGGATAGTTTTCCTTGTTGTCCTTTGAACCATCGATAATGCGAAACATTCCAAAATCATCAAAAAACTCAATGCCTTGTCTTTGCGTTGCTGACGGATAACGCTCGTGTTTTTGAATGGCAGGCAAAATGACTTCTTTATAAATTCTGTCCGAGCGCTTCATATACTCCATGTGTCCTGCAAGCTCATCTTTGGTGAATCTTGATTTTCTGATGTGGAATGAACACATATCATCACATTTTGAGCATATGTATTCATCACCTTTGATTTTTGTACGGCTCATCATACCGCACTCGCCTCCGCAAAAAGCACAGGTCTTTTTGCCGAAAATGTTTTTGAAAAAATCGCCTAAACCCATCGTCTTTTCCTCCTTATTTTTTATATGTTAATTTTAATTAACACCGAATCAGTTTACGATATCGCTTGTATCGATAACGTGTAAAGGTTGATATTTTACTACAATGTCGCCACCGGTCGGTCTAACACCATCTTCTCTGTTAAATACGATTCCAACATTTTCTCCCTTAACGGTTTCGTCCATGGATTTATTAAACATCTGCAAATCTTCTGCAACGCCTATTGCGATAACCTTGCCGTCCCTTATAACAGAAACCTTTT